>DBZX01000079.1:20197-31802 GCA_002311335.1 bacterium UBP10_UBA1149 | reverse complement strand
GGGTCGGCGGGCAGGCAGCCGCTCACCGGCAGCCTGCTCACGTCGGCGATGTCATCGTCGGTCACCTCCCCCGCCGCAGCTGCGCCGGCGACCAGGAGCTTCATGTTGTCGGGCGTCAGTCCCACCCTCTTCAGTGTCCCGCACACTCTCTGCAGCGCCCGGACGGCGGGGATAGTGTTTCCCGTCAAGAGATACAAGGGCTCGGCTGCCTCGAGGGCGGGAAGCACGACATCGTTGAGCACCGGCGGAGTATCAACCACCACGTAGTCATACTGGGCCTTGAGCGCCTTGAGCACCGCGGCGACGTCGGAACCCGAAAGAGATTCGGAATCCTCCAACATCGGGGGCGCCGGCAGCACGGCTACCCCGCTCGAGTGCTGGTAGAGCGTGGCCTGCAGGAACACGGGGTCAAGGTTGTCGACGTTTTCTACGAGGTCGAGGATCGAATAGGGGTGCCTGAAATTGAGAAAAGCCGGCACTTCGCCGTTCTGCAGGTCGAGGTCCACGAGCGCGACGCGTGCCCCGGTCTGCTGCTTGAGCGAGACCGCGAGATTTATGGCCAGGGTCGTCACGCCAACACCGCCCCTCGGCGAGAACACCGTCACCAGCTTGTGGCAACCTCCGCCCGGACGTTTTCGGCGCGCCTCGACCAGGCGCACCATGTGCTTGAGAAGGTCCGCGGTTCCAGCGTCAGCGGCCACCACGTCGGCCGCCCCGGCCCTTATAGAACTTACGACGAGGTCGGTGCCGGGTTTCTCCGACACGACGAACACCGCGAGGTCCGGCTGCGAGGCCATTAGCCGTCCGACGAGCTTGAGCCCCTCGTCCTCTATTCCGTCGAGGTAGACAAACACGGCCTGGACGTCTTCAAGACCACCGCGCGCGACCACATGCTCGTAAGAATTCGAACATACTTCTACGTCGAATCCGGGCAAGGACTCCAACACCGACCTCAAGGCCGAATCGTCCTGCCCTCGAGAGGCTGTAAGTGCTCGTATACTGTCCCGTTTCATCGCCGGTTTCCGTATTCCTCAGCGAGGCTTGGCTCCCTCGGTTTTTTTGCGTATGAAGTCCACGGCACCGTCTCCTTGAAAGGCGGCCGCCGAGGCATCCTGGCCATCGGGACCGAGCAGCACGGGCTTTACGACCATGATCAGCTCGGTTTCAAATTTTTCTTTCTCGCTGCGTCTGAAAAACGCGCCCAGTATCGGCACGCTTCCGAGGATGGGCACCTTCGAGGTGAAGTCTCGCTCGCTGGTCTTGAGCAAGCCGGCAATCACCAGGCTACGGCCACTTGAAAGACTCACACTCGTCTGCGCGCGGCGACTGACAAAGGCCGGTACTGTAAAGCCGAACAGCTCGACCCCCTGCGAAAAATCAGGCTCACTGACTTCCGCGAAAACGTCGAGGTCTATGGTGCCGTCTATGGTCACGGTGGGAACGAACTCCACCTTCACCCCGAACTCCTTGTAAGAGACCGATGTCTGCTGGTCTTCGCTGATAAGAATGGGAATCTCGCCGCCGGAAAGGAAGCTGGCTTTCTCGCCGCTACGCGCCAGCAGCTTGGGCTCGGCCAGTATACGGGCAACGTTGTCGTCGTTGGTCGCCTTGATGAAACCCGCTATGTCGTTCCTGAAATCCACGACCGCCAACGAAAGACCGGATCCCAGGCTCACCGGGAACGGAGGCTGGTTGGTTTGCGGAGCGTGCTGTCCAAACACCGGGGCTGCGCCGCCGGCTTGGCTCAGGACACCGAACTGCCCCCCCATGGCGCGAATATCTATGCCTCGCTTCTCGAGCTCAGCCTTGTTGACCTCGGCTATCATGATTTCGAGCATCACCTGCGCGCGGGCCTGCTCGGTCACGACGATATTGTAAATGCTGTAGTTGCCCTTACCGCTCCACACAACGAGGCTGGTCTCGCCGCCCGAAATGCCGTTTACCAGCAACTGCTCGGGCGTGGCTATGACCACGTCGGCGACGTTCTTGTTGGCCACTGCTACACGCTTGGCGCGATCCCTGAAGTCCAGCACCACGGTCTTGCCGACCATGACGTGAAGCACCTTGTCCCCGTCGCCGTTACGAGAGGCTGCCTTCACAGGTGAAACCCTGCTCACCAGGGCCGCGTTGCCGGCTGAAACCGGCGCCCCGCTTGCCAGCAACAGCGCCGCCGACACCAGGACCGAAACGGAAAACCGCGACAACGAGCCCTGTTTTTCTTCGTGCTTCTGCATAACCATCCCGCCTCCTCAGAAAATGTAATTCTCTACCGAGCTGCCACGAATCACTTCGACCGTGTGGCGGTTACCCGATGAACCACCGAGCACCTCGCTCACTGTCTTGCCCGAGGTAACTACCGCTTCGCCGTCCTTGTCGTTACGCAGGACGAAGTAGAGACTGCCCTCGTGAACCGCCAGCGCCAGGATCTCTGCCTGCCGCGGCGTGACGTCGAGGGTGACCGTCTTTACCGTCACCGGCTTGTTGTCCACCTGCTCGACCTCCTGGTCGATGGCCAGCACCCTGACGTCCTGCAGTATTACTTTTGACCTCGCCTCGAACTTTTCGCGCCGGCCGATCGTTACGAGCACGTCCACGCGGCTGTTCGGGGCCACGAAACCGGAAATACCGGTCACTTCGTTCACCCGAACCGAGATCGCACGCCTGCCGGGCTGCACGAGCATTGAAAGGAGGCTGGTGCTACGATTGCGGGACAAGCGAGCATCGGTAACGGGTTCGTTGGCCATGATGGTGACCCTTGCTACCTTGCCTATGAGCTTGCTGGGATCATGGTAGGTACCCTCGGGTACCGCGTGGGCCGGCCAGTCGACGACCTTCAGGTCACCCGGCTCTACCAGTTGGCCCCTGCCCACCGTCTGCGCGGCAACCACCACGCTCCTGTGTTGCAACACCGGCGTATCAAGTGAGCCGGCCTGGCCGTCGAGCCATGAAAAAGTCATAAGGCCGGCAAGCGCTGCGAACAGCACTCCAGCCACTACCAGGACAAAGGGCCTAGCCATGTTTCTATCCTCCACGTTGCATGAACCAGCGCCCCGGCCATGCCCACTGCCAACATCAATCCGTAGGGCATTGTGCGCGTGCCCTCTCCAGCCTTGAGAGTCCCTGGCCTCTGCCCGGAGGCGATAATGTTGAGATCAGCCCAGAGCCCGAGCATCACGGCCTTGGCCTTGCCACTGCACAGTATAGACCCGGCGCCCACGACGCCTGCCAACACCACGCCGGCGCCCAGCCCGATGCACAACAGCCCGGCCCCGAGAAAGGAACCCGCGGCCGCTGCAAACTTGACGTCGCCGCCGCCAACCATTCCCGCCGCGAAGGGCACGAACAGCAGGCCGAGGCCGGCGGTCATACCGCCCAGCGACATACCGAGACCCTCCACGCCGCCGGTCACGAAGTGCAACCAGGCGCCGAGCAGGGCCGCGCAAAAATTAAGCTTGTTAGAAATCCTGCGTGCCCGCAGGTCACTGGCCGCAGCCAGGAACATGAAGATCAGCGCGGGAACCGCAACCAGAGTATTAAGAGCGTATTCCACGTTTCGTCACCTTGCGGTGAGCATAAGCCGAACCGGGTACCGTCGGTGAGACGGCACCCGACTCAACTTGACCCGACCACTTCAGCTGGCGGTCGACAGCGTCGTAGTAGCGTCGTTGAAGATCGATATGATCTGGTCGCGAAGCGCGGTGATCGCACCAATCGTCGCAACGGCTATGAGAGCCATCAGCAACGCGTATTCGGCCATCGAAGCGCCTTGCTCGTCTTTCCACAGTGCCTTGATAAGTTCCATTTTCTCTTTCCTCCTAGGTTTCGTTTGTTAACAGGGCTTAATGCCCGTCTGTTCCCGGCGGTAAACAGCAATCTCTGTGCCACCGGAGAATTCATTGCCAGGGCTCGTTTTTCCGCGTTTTACTGCCGGGGCTGCGCTAGCCACGCCCGCTGAGCGGACATTGTTGGACTTGTAGCGACAAATTCTTGCCACTTGCTGCCTTGCGCGTTGCGGTGCCACGATCCTGCCTCAGAACTGGTCGAATGAACTGAAGAGCGTAAGTATCTGGTCACTGAAAGCGGTAACCGCACCCACCGTACCAAGCGCAATCATTGCCAACAGCAACGCGTACTCGGTCATGGATGCTCCCTGCTCATCGTCCCTTAGTCGTTTCAGTATTTTTGTCATCGTTCTTTCTCCTCGCCCTTACCTGCTCCTCGGGCTCGCAGTAGTGAGCAATCGGCGTGCCACTAACGAACAGGCTGTTCATGCAGAACTGCAACTCGCAGGCGGCCAGGGGCAGGATTGTCGGTGGACGCTATCGAACACCCGCCGGCAAACCCGCTTGGAACGCGGGTGACCGAAGAGGCGTCGTGGCACGCTTCTTGGTTTCAACAGGGCATGAGATCGACACGTTCCACATCCACAGTGCGTGCCCCCATTACCGGTGCCGAGTTGCTCGGAAGCTCACACGACACGGTGTTTCTCGTCACCGAGCTGGCCGACGCCATACGGCGCGGCGTGACCTATTTCAGCCTTAAGGGCCGAATCCTGGCAGACCTGGACGCGGTTGTCCTGGCACTGGTCAACGACGGCGAGATAGTGTTCGAGGACGACGGGGCCGAAGAACCGGTCCGTCACTGAGACGAAACCCTTATCAGCGAGCCTGCCCGGCTTCGTTTGCGCGCGAGGGCGGGTCGCCGGTCACGTAGCCCAGGCTTCGCAGCTGTTCCCAGGTGGATTTGTCCACCGGTTGATCGTTACCCGGTCGCTGCAGGTCTTCGTAGCTGGCAACTTTCAGCCGTTCTCCACCGAGCGAGTCGACCACGGGCGCGAATACTTTGCCCACCATGTCTGCCGCTCCGGGCAGTCCCAGCAAGTAAAGCAGCGTGGGCGCCACGTCTTCGATGTTGGTCTCGGGCCCGTCACCCGGCTCGATTCCCGGCCCCGCGACCAGGTAGATTCCGTCAAAATCGTGCGTGCCGATGAGCAGGCTGCGGTTCCTGCTCGACTTGAATCCGTGGTCTGAGACCACCACCACGTAGACATCGTCATCGATCTCGGCGAGCAATCGCCCCAGCTGCCGGTCGGTCTCGCGGTAGGCATCGGGCACCGCCTCGCTGTAACGACGCGCCTTTTCAGCATCCATGCCCTCGTAGTCGTCCGGACGCATGTAGGCCCAGTAAGGGTGAGACACCCGGTCCACGAGCGTATGCACGTATATAAACAGCTGCCAGTCGTCGGCGATCGAGAACTCGGCCGCGCCGCTTTGCAGGCGCGAGACCTGGGCGAGGTGCTCGGCCAGGAAAGCGGGGGTGTCGGGTTCGGCGTGGCGGCTCCAGCCCGGCCCCTCGGCAATGTAAGCCTGCCCCAGTTCAGCCCTGAGCTCCTCGGCCAGCTCTTCGGGCCAGGTGACTACCAGGCCCGAGTCTGACCTGTAAAACGGTGTGGCGTAGATCCTGTCGGGCGCGAGCTTGCGCACGCGCATCCGCCCCTCGAGCGCAGGCTTGCGCAGCGCGCCAACGTCGAACCAGTCGCTCCACTGCCCCGGCTCCAGGCCGCGGGCCGCCCCGCGTATGGCCGTCTCGTTGTCCTTGAAGATCCGGTTGCCGTCGGAGGGATCGGCCAGCGAAAGATCGTAAACCTCGCCGGTGCTACCGCCTATCGTCGAACCGCTCAGTGGAAAACCGGAAACCATGCGTCCGTTGACCTGCTCGGGCGGCCATGAGCCGGGCACATTGTACACGTGGCTGCGAAGCCCTGCGTCACTGGCTATGTTCCACGCTGCCTTGACCTGGCGGTGAGTAGAGTGAGAGGTCTTCCAGTTCAGGACGCCGTGCTCGGCGGGCAGCTTACCGGTGAACATGGTTGTCCACACCACCGGAGAAATTACCGGCGGTCGAGTCTTGAGAATCCCGTGAACCCCGCGCCGGTAGAGACCCGCCAGGGCCGGCAGTTCGCCGGCTTCGATCATGGGCACGATCACATCCCAGGTGCCGCCGTCGACGCCAAGCACGAGCACGCGGCCTTTGGCCGGCGTCCCGGCGCGTTGCCCAGGCAAGGCCAGCACGCCCAGTACCAGCAGCGCGGCCAGCATAATTGCCGGTGTTGATCGTTTCACCTTTCGTTTTTCTCCCTGGGCCGACCCAACGAGCGAAGAAGCTCGGGACCCGCAGAATTTTCCGGCTCCAGGCCCGGGCTCCCGGTCGGCGATTCAGCGCCAAGCGGAATAGACCCGCCCACGCAGACTGCCTATCATAGCCACTGCATGACTCTTTCTCCATTCCCACGACTGCTTGGCGTCGGCCTCGGCGCCCTGCTGGCCCTGCTCGCGTCCTGTAGCGAACGCCCGGGCACTGCGTTCTCCAACGCGGCCTGCCCCGGCTGCAATGTAGTGCTGGTGTCCATGGACACGGTACGGGCCGACCACCTGGGCTGCTACGGTTACTCCCGTGACACCTCACCCTCGGTGGACCAACTCGCCGCTGGATCAGCGCTTTTTGAGCAAGCCGTGAGCCAGTCACCGTGGACGCTGCCCGCCCACGGCTCGATAATGACCGGCCTGCAACCGCGCGTGCTCGGGGTGGTACGCTACCCAGCCGTGCGGCGGCTACCGCTGTCGGCGCGCATGCTGGCCGAAGAATTCAAAGACGCCGGGTACGCGACCGGGGCCTTCACCGGGGGAGGATTCGTGTCGGCCCACTTCGGGTTTTCCCGTGGTTTTGACGTCTACCAAGCCGACGGTCGGCGCTTTGAACACAACATGGACGGCGCTCTCGACTGGCTGCGTCTCAACCAGGATCGGCCTTTTTTCCTGTTCCTGCACGGCTACAACGCCCATCGTCCCTACTACTCCACGTCAGCCGATCGCCGGGCACTGGGCTTCGGCGACCTCTCGCGAAGAGAATCGAAAGGCTTTTGCGGTCGCGAAAAACGCGATCGGCCGGCCAACCTGGACGCCATTGTATCGCTCTACGACGCGTCTGTGCGCGGCGGCGACCGCCACGTGGGCCGTTTCCTGGACGAGCTGGACAAACTCGGCCTCGCCGACAAGACCGTGGTGCTGGTGACCTCGGATCACGGCGAAGAATTCTTTGAACACGGCAACTGCGACCACGTGCGTTTTGTTTACGCCGAGGTCGTCAACGTGCCCTGGGTGCTCCGCGTACCTGGGCTCACCGATCACGGACCACGGATAAAAGAACCCGTACCCGCGTCGATAAGCGTGCCGTCCACCCTGCTCGAGCTGGTTGGCGTAGAGCACTCGATGCCAGGACCGTCGCTCGTGGGGCTGCTGGGTGCAGGCGCGGTCGACACCGCTTCGAACTGGTCGTCCGGGACCCCGATCTACAGCGAAGCCGCCACCGCGGCCGGCAAACTAGGTAGCCGGGGAGCGGTCATCGCCGAAAGGCGCGGCTCGCAGAAGCTCGTGCGCTACACCGACGAAGACAGCAACGAGGCCTACGATCTCGGCGTTGATCCCGGAGAACTCAACGCCCTTCCGAGCCGCCACGGTGTATACTCCTGGGCGGCGGGGCTGGACGAATGGGCCGAGGCCAAGCAGCCGATCGATGGCAAAGGACAGGGCCGCCGTAACAAAGCTGCCGAAAACGATGGTGAAGGCAGCGACGATATTCCCGAAGAGCTCAAGCAGAAGCTGCGCGATCTTGGCTACGTAGACCCCTGAGCTTAACCCGCTACCACCCCCCGCCAGGTCGCTTTGCCGTGATATCTTTTTTGCCCGCTCGCCATGGCTGGGCTATACAATGGGATTCGCCCAACGTTCCCCGGTAGCTCAGTTGGTAGAGCAGGTGACTGTTAATCACCTTGTCGCTGGTTCGAGTCCGGCCCGGGGAGCCAATTCTCTGGATGTTGGCGATTTAAGAGAGCTATTGCCTCTCCCGATCCTCGCCAGCCATGCGGCAGGCAATTTCGCATCCGACCGGGTCGCTGCGCCGCCAGGCGTCGCCAGGAGAACGCGCAGGCGTGCCCGGACGGGTGGGGAGAACAGTACGGCTGCGCGCCCGCGCCGCTGATCCTGGCCGCCGCCACGGCGCGAAGAACCCGCACAACGGCGACACAGTGTAGCCGCGCTGGTTCTCCAGATATTAGATATGCCCAGGATCATCGTCTACAAGAACGATCCTCGGACGGTTAAAGCGCGCGTTTGGTATGGCTTCGACTCACCGCGGGACGATCAGTTGCTCCCCGCAATGCACGCAGAAGTGATTCCGCTCGCGTCTGCTTCGCGCGTGCTCCTCTTCGGAGCAAAGCTTGCGCGCAACACGTTCATTCACAATCTGGCCACACGTCGGGCAGCAGCGCACCGGCGCGTTTGCCCGTCCATGATTGTTGTTCGGGCATCGCTTCGTGCTTGACGTTAGCACCTGTGAGGAACCGAAGTGGCACGCCAGCCCGACACGAGGATCTGAAACACGGCCAGGTGAGTCAGTGCCCCGATGGCTAGCAGCGCCACAAGCGGCTGCCCAATTACTGCGCCCACTGCGACGACAAGAATTCGAAGATCGCGACGCTTGAGCTTGTTGACGAGGAATTCTGGATACGGGCGATGAAACTGAATCTGAAATTCCTTGGTGACGTAGCTTGCCATGACGAAGCTGGCCGTTGCAGCGAAGCCGGCCGGCCAAACCCAGACCGCGTCGTGCAATTGCGAAGCGGCGAACGTCACGGCAAGCCCGATCGCCAGGTCAGAATAGCGATCCAACACCGAATCGAGCCAGGCGCCTTGTGGACCTTCAAGCAACTTGATCCGCGCGATCTCACCGTCGCACCCATCGACGATAGAGGCGACCTGTATAAGGATCCCTCCGGCGAGCCAAAACCAAGGGTCGGTGGTGGCCAGACCGACTGCGCCCAGCAAGCCAATGAAGAAGGACAGCAGTGTGATGTGATTGGGTGTGAGGGGCGTTCTTGACAGGGCCACTGAAAGGCGGCGAGAGAGCGGACGGTTGAGGTATTGGGAAATGAAACCGTCTCCTCCCCCCTTCGCCATGGATGCGTCGATTCGGCGCTTCGCCTCCCGAAAAGCTTCAGGGGTGTCGACATCAAGCCAAAGCTTACCGGTAACATCGATCGCGCGAACGTCCCCTTGGACTGCGCATTCTCTGATCCCGTCTGTCAACGAGAACTTGCCCTGTTCGTGCGCTCTCGCCAGCCCCTCGAATAGCCTTGACGAACAGTAAAACAGCCCCGTATCACCCGCATTCCAAGTCGCGAGGTCCTTTCCGATCGCAGCGACCCGCTCTTCGCACACCTCCACCTTTGTAAGATCGGCAAGGTCGAACACGTTTTCAGCATCATGATCAACGGCGAGCGCTACTTCATCCTTTGCGAGTGGTTCAGCCATCACATCTCGAATCATTTCCGTGGCAAGAAGATGATCGACCATGGTCAGAAGAAACGGGTCGTCGCCGACCAATGGAGCGGCAGCGATCGCAGAACAGCCGTTACCTTTTTCCCAGTTCGCAGCGTCGACGAAAGAGATCTCGCAACGACGTCGTTTTGCAACGCACTCGAATTCGCGCCGGACAAGCGCTGCGTCACATCCAAGAACGACGACAAATCGCTCTACTCCCGCTGTGAGCAATTGTGCTACCGACCTCTCGGCGATCGAAAGTCCTCGCAAGCGAACGAGAGGTTTCGGCACGGATGAACGACCGCTTCGCAATCGGCTCCCCTCGCCGGCCGCGAGGATCACGGCTACCGGAGCATTGACTTCTCCGGTAGGAACTCTATCCGACAAGCGCATTGATGATCTCCTCCGCAAGCTCTCTCGTCGACGCGGCGACGAGGGTCGTACGATCCTGTAGCGATTGAAATGGGCCAAGGGTCCCGCCATCGAGACGAGATATGTAACCACCCGCCTCGGTAACGATTAATGAGGCCGCGAGAAAACTTTCAGGCGTCAACCTGCTCCTGACGTCAACATGGGCATCCAGCTGACCCGTCGCCACCAGGCATAGCGCACGTGAGGCGCAACCGTAGACGCGCAACCCCGAGCAGGCCCGTATCATTTCGGCCAGGGAGGCGTCCGGCGCCCAATGATTCAGCTCACAGGAAACAAAGGCATCGCCAAGGCGCCGTGTCTCCGATGTGTGTAAGCTCTCGGCACCTGAGTAGGCCCCCTCTCCGCGCGCTGCGACGAGGCCTCCGGGCCCCGAGGTGTCGCCCACCAGCGCGTAGGAGACCCCGCCCGCGGAGAGCGATGTCTGTCGAGGCAGCACCGCCACAGAGACGGCGGACAGTGGCAGGCGACGCGCGAAGTTGTCTGAGCCATCGACCGGGTCAACGATGAATCGGAAACCTTCCTCGTTGTGACCAAACTCATAGGCGACCGTTTGCTCTTCGGACTCCACCACACCGCTTTCGAAGTGCTTTGGGAGCCACTGCCGAATCCATTCGTCAGCTGCGATGTCGAAGTGTTTCTGGTCGTCACCCTTCGCATTCAATCCAACGGTTTCCCTCGGGTCCTGTCCAGGCCGCATCTGGTCGAAAACCCGTAGGTAATCCGCTTGGAGCTTCCAAAGCAGCCCCAGCATCTCCTCAGAATCCGGCAGTACGTGGTGAAGCGGAACGGCGTTCATTCCATTCCAATCTACCGTTCGCCCCGTGACGCTCGCATCGCCTTGGCCCCGACCTACTTACCAGTCTGAGCAGCGAGAAATTCTCTGGTCGGAGAAACCACGGCTGCCGTTCCGTTCCCATTGCCAGCCGTAGCGCTAACGGCGACGTCCACCGGAACAATTTCTTCATCGATGAACCGCTCGAGAGCGACAAATGCCTCGCTGTCGCGCATCTGCTTCCGCGGGTGTTTCATCATGCAGGCGGAGGCAGCATCCAGTGGCCCACCGATCTTTCGGTCGAGGGCCAACTTGGCGCAGCGGATGGCGTCGATCACCACTCCGGCCGAGTTCGGCGAATCCTCAACGGAAAGCCGCGCCTCGAGGTTCATCGGAACGTCGCCAAAGCCGCGCCATTCCATGCGAAGAAAGCAGACCTTGTTGTCGTTCTGCCAAGGCACGTAGTCGGAGGGGCCGATGTGAATGTTCTCATCCTCTAAGCGTTGATCGAGCTGAGACTGCACGGCTTCCGTCTTTGAGACTTTCTTGGACGCGAGGCGGGTTTGTTCCAGCATGTTTAGAAAGTCGGTATTGCCGCCCGTGTTGAGTTGATAGGTACGCTCAATCTTCACGCCGCGGTCACCGAGTGTACGTGTGATGATTCGGTGCAAGAGCGTCGCACCGAACTGGCTCTTGATATCGTCGCCCACGATCGGAAGCCCTTTCTTTCTGAACTTCTCGGCGAACTCCCGGTTAGAGGCGATGAACACCGGTACGCAGTTGACCATCGCGACGCCAGCACTGAGGCATGCTTGCGCGTAGTGACACACGGCCTGCTCTGAACCTACCGGCAGATAGCAGACGAGCACCTCGGCACCGGATGATTTGAGCGCCTCGGAAATATCGACGGGCTCCGCGTCAGACAAACGGAAAGCTCGGTCGTCTGGATAGCGATCCATGTGACTGGCAATCCCGTCCAGGACCGGCCCCATCTCGACGGTGACGCTGGTCTCGGAAAGCTCCT
>DBZX01000079.1:0-20020 GCA_002311335.1 bacterium UBP10_UBA1149 | reverse complement strand
CAACGACTTCGACGTCCTGGATGCGGTAGCCGCCCAGTTCAGGGTGGATAAGCCCGGCAGCTTCTGTGGAATCCTTGTGCCGATAGTATTCGAGTCCCTGGACCAAGGAGCTGGCGCAGTTGCCGACGCCGGCAATTGCAATTTTTATCTTATTGTTCATGTCTTTTTTTCTCCGATGAGGCAATCGCCTCGGTTGTTTGGCGAGAGCTCTCACGCTCATGCTCGTGTTGTGTCTGTGTTGCAGTGCTGGCCAGGAGACGCTCTCGGTCTGTCACGCCAACCCCCGCGAAATCCGCTAGCTCGTTGAATCTAGGAACATCGATACTTCCCCGATGGAGGGCGGTGGCTGCCAGCGTCGCCAGCCGAGAGCAAAGGGGGTCCATCGCATGGAGTTCAGACGGCAGCGCCAGGACGCTGTCGATCGGCCTATGCGTTTCACTTTTCAGCATCGCTTCCAGTCGATCGAGTTCACGGTCTGTAAGAAGAGCGAGGTTTCGGAAACGATGCGCTGCCACGCTGGGGCTCGTGCCGTAGTAGTAAGCCGCGCGTATGACGTCCGACAAGGTGAGCGGGTCACGGCCCTTGCGTCGACGACCGTCCACGCGACGGCCCTCGCCGGTCGTATCGCGACCGTCGCCCTCTGAAAACACGGAGAGCACCGCCGGGGCACCCCGCCCCAACGTCTCTTTGCCGAGGGTCTCCACGTATCGACGTAGGCCATGCTGCGGGATCAGGAGGCTGCTTGCGAAAGCGTCCGCCCTCACCTCCGTAAAGTCAGGCGCCGCACCGGAACTGCAAGCGCACCACGGCCCTTCGGTACCGAATAGGAAATGGGCAAGTCCATGTGCGTATCTGAAGCGGCGGTGGTCGAGACTGAGGTTCTTGTCGACCACAACAAGATGTCCGTGATCCGGATGAGCGATAGAAATCGAGACAATTCCTGTTGGCAGAGCTGCCTTAGCGGCACGAACGCCAAGCGTCATCAGCAGTTCGTCCACGAAACGGATGGGCCCTTCTCCCAGCGCCAGGCGACGACGCTCATCCTCCGCGACGCGATATCCCTGGCGCGCCGCTTGCCACTGCGTATCTGCCCGCTCGACTGCATACGCAGGACGCGGATGTGCGATAGAATCGATCTCGAGTTTCGCTTCCAACTCGGTGAGGGCTCTCGCCATCGCGCACACATGGGCGAAAGAATCCGGCCCCTGATCTTCAGCGAGGCCTGGATGGATGCGGAACAGCTCGGTAACGCCATCCACATCCCGGTCGTCGGGATCCGGGGCCAGGAGTTCGCTGGGGCTACAGCCATAGAACGCAGCCAGTCGACGTAGATCGTCGGCCTTCAAGAGCCGCCGCCCTGTCTCAATCTGAGCGACGGTCGCTCGCGATACACCGATGTGAGGCGCTACGTCAGCCTGGGTGAAACCCCGTGACTTCCGTGCTTGCCTGAGAACACGCCCTATATCCTGTGCTTTATCGCCCATACTTGGTCGCTCCGCGATCTACGCAGAGGAACTTTTCTAACAGAAACGACATAGCATGTCAATAACGTAATAATTCTTAACATTTGCTCCTGGTGGTTCTAAGTGGCCACCTCGCCCTAGAGACCGCGCAGCCGCTGTGTATAGGCGCGCCGGGGACGGAGACTCCGGTCTCGGAGTTCTTCGTGGATCGGCGCAGCGGATTGCGGCACCCAGGCCGCAATGGATGCAGTCACCAGATCCCGAGCCATTTGTGCCCCTCCACCAACCGGCGTAGGAGCGCCTTTAAATAGCATCTGTTTTTGCTGCTCTGCGCGCCTTCGCGAGAAAAGCGCCAGGTGTCGCGGGTGTTTGCGAGTGGTTGTCGGCGGGTACCGTGGTTACCACCAATTGGCATCAAGGCGAGAGCCATGTGTACAGAACACAGTGCGCGGATGGGGGAACGGCGTCGACATTTACACCACGACGTGACTATCGACCGGGGTATACAGGAGGCAGTTCAGGAATGTTCATAATGCGCTTCGACATGCGACTGCCGGCCATGAGCCCCGCGGGTAGTGCCGATCTCTACGCTGCCGCCCTCGATATGGCCGAGTGGGCGGAGCAACACGGCTGCCTCCAGCTTATCGTCTCCGAGCACCACGGTTCTGACGACGGCTACCTGCCTGCGCCGCTGATCCTGGCGGCCGCGATGGCTGGCAGAACTCGCAGCATAGGCATCCAGCTGGCGGCGCTGGTTCTCCCCCTGCACGACCCCGTGTCCCTGGCCGAGGAGATGGCGGTGCTCGACATCGCCAGCAACGGGCGCGTATCCTACGTGTTGGCGGTCGGCTACCGGCCCGAAGAATACGCCATGTTCGGCCACGACTTCGCCGACCGGGGAAAGAGAATGGACAAGTGTCTTGAAGCCCTGAGGCACGCCTGGACGGGAGAGCCTTTCGAGTTCGAGGGTCGCAGCGCAAGGGTCACCCCCACTCCGCTTACACCCCAGGGCCCGGGCCTGTTGCTGGGCGGAAACACCAGGGCGGCGGCACGACGGGCGGCGCGCTTCGGACTGGGAATGCTCACCCAGGGCTCCAACAGCGAGATGGTAGAGATCTACGAGCGTGAATGCCGCAAGATTGGAACCACCCCGGGCGCCTGCATCAACCCACCCGGCGACACGGTGACCACGGCTTTTGTTGCCAGCGACCCCGACCGGGCATGGGCCGAACTGGGGCCGTACCTGCTGCACGACGCGCGCTCCTACGCGGCCTGGCTGGGCGACCACAACAAGGCTGTTACCCGGTCGACGGCGAGCAGTGTAGACGAGCTCCGCGAGCAGCAGGGCCCCTACCGCGTCTTCACCCCGCAACAGGCCGTGGAGCACATCAAGCAGACCGGCTTCCTGATCACCCAACCCCTGTGCGGCGGCTTACCGCCGGAGCTGGCCTGGCCCAGCCTCAAACTGATCGCCGGCGAAGTGCTCCCCCGAGTATGACCAGCCGACGGCTCGGTGCCCAGCACCGCCGCCGGGCGCGCCTGGTCGGGGCGGTCCGCGCGTTACCGGCGGTCTTCAAGCATCTCCACGAAATCACGCGAAAACGCGTAGGCATCTCCCGGCCATCGCGCTGAAAGGTACTGCCCGTCCCTCACCGTGTAGCCCCTGTTTGTCACCGCGGGTCCGTCCCGGAACAACGCGAAAGGTCCCCGGCTGAAAAGCGGTGGCCCTCCCGGATCACCCTCGCCCTGGGCTGCACACACTTCCTCTTCGACCGTCTGTGTGTAGGTTCGATAGTATCTCCCCAGCCACAGGGCGGTCATCGACCAGGCGCTCATTTCCATGGGCCTCGTCAAGCAAGTGCTCCTGCGACCGAAAAGAACCGAGCGACCGGTGTCAGAATCAACGGCCCTGGCCAGCACCACCACGCCGTGACAGATGGCAGCGACCGGCCGCCGCTCGGAAAAGAAGCGCAGCGCGAGGCCCTGCACCTCGGGCGATTCGAGATAAGGTTTCATTCCCGGCGCGTGCCCCCCCGGAAGAATCAGCCCGTCGGCTTTCAACTGCGCGAGTTGCGACCAGGGCAGCGGAGAGAGAAACTCCGGCGAACGTATCATCTCGTCGTGAAGCTCGCGGGCCTCTCGACGAGCCCGCAGCACGGGGGCCCAGAAGAGCAATCCCCTGCCATCGAGCATGCGCACATCGGCACGCGCCGGCTGTCCCAGTGGCGTAGAAAAAACGACCTCGTAGCCCTCGGCACGCAGAATAGACCACGGCACCGAGACCTCGGTGGGATCAAAGTCGGCGGCCGGAAGAGGAATGACAACGCGCACCGCAGCACCTTGCACCGGTAGGCAGGAAGTAACCAGTTGCCCGAACAAAGAACCCCCCGAAAAACAATCCCCTGCAAGCAAAAACCCGTGTTAGGCTGGTAGAGTCGATGGATCTGCGCGGACGCCACCCGGCACCGCCCTCCCCGAAGCGAAGAAATGAAAGCAGTTAACACAGCACGTGCGATGGCAACGCTTGGCTTGCTGGCCTGGTTGGGGCTTACCATGGGCCTGGGCTCGCAGCTGGTCTACTGCGTGGGACCGGACGGTCACAGCGGCATAGAACTCGCCCATGCAACTGCTCCCTGCGATCCGATCGGCTCTGCGGCCAATAGCCACGCCACCGCCAGCCACACCAGCAGCGACCACACCGCCAGCGGCCACACCAGCAGCGGCGTTTCACTGGCCTCCGAAGCCTGCACCGATATCCCCCTGCTCGGCCAGCTGTCGAGCAAGTACGAAAAGCCGGGTGACGCTTCGCTTGTTTCCCGCGCCCTGCCGACCAGCGTTGCGCCGGCGACAGCAGGCCGACAACCGGCCCACGCTCTTTGCCTCCTCGCCGGCCACTGCTCCCAGCACGCCGCGTTCATCAGAAGCACCGTCCTCCGAGTCTAGCAGCCGACCCCCGTTGGCGCCCGCACCCTGCCCCCAGGCGGTGGTGGGCTTTCTGCAAGGCCGCGCGATTGCTCGCGGCCCGACCCTGCTCGTACCGGAGAACCGCTTGATGAATCGAAAAAAACAAGGACAAACGACGCCCAGTAAGGTGCCGACCATCGCTGCGCTCGCCGCGGCACTGCTGTTGCACGCAGCCGCGTCAACAGTGCACGCCGAGATCAGCGCTGCGGTCTCGTTGCCGCAGGCAATACAGCTTGCCCTCGAACACAATCCTCGCCTTGCCACGTTTGCCTGGGAGCTCAAGGCGCGCGAAGCCCGGGTGTCCCAGGCAGGCCTGCTACCCAACCCGGAACTCTCGTTCGAAATAGAAAACTTTGCCGGCTCCAACGAAGAAAGCGGCTTCGGCGCCTCGGAGCAGACCCTGCGCATCTCCCAGCTCATCGAACTGGGCGGCAAGCGCAGCAAGCGGCGTCAACTGGCCGGCCACCAACGCGACGCATCGGCCTGGGCCTGGCGCGCCGCAAGAATTGAAACCCTGGCCGAGGTCGAACGCGCCTTCGTCGCGGTGCTGGCCGCGCAGGAGAGGCTCGCCCTGGCAGAGGAATTGGCAGCCGTCGGAAAAACCGTGCTGCGAACCGTCGAAAAACAACTGCTTGCGGGCGCTGTGTCGAGCATAGAAAAATACCGCGCCGAGGTTTCCCTGGCAGCCTCCCTGATCGCACTGCAGCGATACCGGGCAGAACTTGCCTCGGCGAGAAAACGGCTTGCTGCTACTTGGGGCAGCGGCATCGATGCCTACTCGCGGGCCGACGGGAAACTGCGCGCGGCCCCGCCCCCCCTGCCTCCGTTACCGCGATTGCAGCAACTGGCAGAGCAAGCCCCCGCGATCGCTCGCTGGGAATCCGAGCTCGCCCAGCGCCGCAGCCAGCTGGCACTGGCCGAATCACGTTCTACACCCGACCTCACCCTCACCGGCGGACCCCGTTGGTCGAGAGAAAGCGACAGCAGGACCTTTGTCTTTGAACTGAGTGCGCCGCTGCCGATTTTTGATCGCAACCGTTCCGGTACACTGGAAGCGCAGCACCGGCTTGCCAAGGCCGTCCAGGAACAACGAGCTGCCAGCCTGCGCACGCGCACCGACCTGGCAACCGCCTACGAGTCGCTCGCGTCAACGCGGGCAGCCGTCATCTCCTTGCGGGACGAAGTGCTGCCACTGGCCCACAACGCCTTTGAGGGCGCCACCACCGCCTACCGGCGAGGCGTCTACGGCTACCTCGAACTGGTCGATGCTCGCAAAACACTGTTCAGTCTGCGCAGCCAGTACATCGACACACTGGCGGCCTACCGCGCAGCCACCGTAGAGGTGGAGTTGCTGGTAGGCAGCAGCCTCGAAGAAATAAGCAGCAACGACAGGAGATCCTGAAATGAAAGCTCTTGGATTCAACAAGTTAAGTTACACGGCAGCGTTACTGCTTTTTGCAGGACTGCTCGTCTACGGCGCAAGCGGCGGCAACGACGAACGCCACGGCCCGCGCGGCAGCTCTGCCCACGCAGCAGATGCCCACGCCGGTGATTCGCAAGACGCGCACGATCTTCAAAGGACAACCGCCGTCAAGATCTCGAAAGACCACATGCTGGAGTTCGGCGTCAAGGTAGCAACGGCCGGGCACGGCCGCATAGCGACCCAGTTGGTACTCCCGGGTGAAGTCGTGCCCAACGCAGACCGCATTGCCCACCTGGTGCCGCGCTACGCGGGTATCGTCATGGAGGTTCGCAGCCGCATCGGCGACACGGTCGCAGCCGGCGACGTGCTCGCAATAATAGAGAGCAGCGAAAGCCTCTCGTCCTACGGCTTATCGACCCTCACCAACGGCACAGTGATAGACAAGCACATCACCCGCGGCGAAGCGGTCACCCGCCAGACCCAGGCCTTCGTCATTGCCGACCTTCGAGACGTGTGGGTCGAGCTCAGCGTCTACCAACGCGATCTTGCCACCGTCAAGGTAGGCCAGTCGGTACTGGTCTCGCTCGGCCACGACCAGGCCGACACGCGCGGCACCATTTCCTACGTGAGCCCGGTGGTCGACGAGGAGACCCGCACCGCCCGGGCCCGCGTCGTGCTCGACAACAGCGCGGGCAAATGGCGTCCGGGTATGTTCGTGACCGGGCGCGTAGACATCGCCTCGGTAGAAGTACCCGTGGCCGTGCCCAACACCGCTTTCCAGACGGTGGACGAGCACTCGGTCGTGTTCGTGCAGCGCGACGGCGCATTTGAACCCCGCAAACTTGTACTCGGGCGTCGAAGCACTACCCACGCCGAGGTTCTTTCGGGCATCTCGAGTGGCGAAACCTACGTGGCCAGCGGCGGATTCATTCTCAAGGCCGAGCTGGGACGCTCAGAACTCAAGCAGGGCCACGGCCACTGACGAAGGGGCGACCGGGTAAACCGACGATGGATACACTCATACGCTTTGGACTCGGCAACCGCCTGCTCGTGCTCGCGCTGGGCCTGCTCGTGGGGTTCGCGGGCTACCGGGCTTACCGCGAGCTGCCGGTCGACGCGTTCCCCGACGTCTCGCCCACCCTCGTGCAGGTGTTCACTGAGACCGAGGGCCTGGCGCCAGGCGACGTCGAGAAATACGTCACCTACCCCATTGAAGCCTCCATGAACGGGCTGCCGAAGGTCACCAGGCTCCGATCGGTATCGAACTTCGGCCTCTCGGTCGTCAACATCTACTTCGAAGACGGAACAGACATTTACTTTGCCCGCCAGGTGGTCGGCGAGCGCCTGCAGGAAGCGCGCGAGCTCATCCCGGAGGGATTCGGAGAACCGCAGCTCGGCCCCATCTCCACGGGCATGGGACTGGTCCTCTTCTACTACCTCGAAGACGCGACCGGTGACTACTCGCTCGAAGAGCTTCGCGGCATACAGGACTGGCTGGTCAAATTTCACCTGCAGACCGTCCCCGGCGTAACCGAGATTCTTGGCATCGGCGGTTACGAGAAGCAGTTCCAGGTCAACGTTCACCCCGAGCACCTGCTCGGTTACGGGGTGACCATCGCCGACGTCATCGAGCGTATACGCGAGAACAACCTCAACGTCGGCGCGCAGTTCATCGAAAAAAACGACGAGGAATACATCGTACGTTCGGTGGGCCTGGCCTCGGGCGTTGACGACCTCGAAAACATCGTCATCAAGTCCAAGGACGGTACGCCGGTGTTTCTCAGAGACCTCGCCGACATCGAGATCGGCGGCGCGGTGCGACGCGGCGTGCAGACGAGAAACGGCGTTGAAGAAGTCGTGTCGGCCATGGTCGTCAAGCTCTTCGGCAGCAACTCCTCCACCGTCATCGGCCAGGTCGAAGACAAGATGGAAGAAATCAACGGCATCCTGCCCGAGGGCATCAGCCTGGTGCCCTACTACGAGCAGAAAACCCTGGTCGAGGCCTGCGTGGCCACCGTCACGAGCGCGCTGGTGCAGGGAATTTTGCTGGTGGCCCTGGTGCTCATGGCTTTCATGGGCGGCATGCGCGCGAGCTTCGTCGTGGCGCTGGCCATTCCGTTTTCTTTCCTGTTTGCGACCCTTGGCATGGGCTATTTCGGCATATCGGCCAACCTCATGTCGCTCGGCGGCCTGGCCATAGCCATAGGCATGATGGTGGACGGCACGATCGTCATCGTCGAAAACGTAGACAGGGCCCTCGCCGAGGCCGACCCCGACGAGTCGCGGGCTGCGGTGGTCTGCCGCGCCTGCCTAGAGGTCGCCAGGCCTATCGTTTTCGCCATATCGATCATCGTTATCGTCTTCCTCCCGCTCTTCACCCTGCAAGGCGTGGAGGGCAAGACGTTTCGGCCGCTGGCCTACACGGTAGCGCTGGCGATGCTCGGCTCGCTGATCTTCGCCGTCGCGCTCGCGCCTACGCTTTCCGACCTGCTCATGCGTCGACAGAAAACCAGCGGCGCGCGCGGTGCGGTGTTGCGGCGGCTCACCGCGTACTACGAACCGGCGGTCTCGTTCTTCGTCAAGCGACGGGGTTACGCCATCGCGCTGGCCGTCGGTCTGCTCCTTGTCGGAGCGGCAGTGTTTCCCCGCCTCGGTTCGGAGTTCACGCCCAGGTTGCAGGAAGGCACCATGGTACTGCGGTTGACGATGCCACCCTCCGTATCGCTCACCAAGAGCACGGAGCTGACCATGATAGTCGAGCGAAGGCTCATGAAGATACCCGAGATAAGCGGCGTGGTGACGCGTATCGGCCGCGGTGAAATCGGCGCCCACACCGACCCCGTCAACAGCGCCGAGATGTACATCCTCCTGCACCCCCGCAACGAGTGGCGCAACGCGAGCACGCAACCCGAACTCGAAGAACAGATCCGCCTCGACCTCGGCGACATACCCGGTATAGCCACCAACTTTACCCAGCCCATAGCCATGACGGTGGACGAACTGCTCGAGGGCGTCAGAGCCGAGCTGGCTATAAAGCTCTTCGGCGACGAACTCGACGAACTCATAGCCAGGGGCAACGAAATCAAGCGTGTTGTCGAGACCGTGCCGGGAGCCGTTGACGTGCAGGTCGACCAGGTGGCCGGTACGCCGCAACTGGTGATCACCGTCGACCGGCAGGCCGTGGCACGCTACGGAATGAACGTGGCCGACGTGCAGAAAACCATCCGTGCCGCGGTCGGCGGCCAGGTGGCCGGCCAGATTTTCGAGGGTATCCGGCGTTTCGACATCTACGTGCGCTTCGCCGCGCCTTATCGCAGCACGGCTGACTCCATAGGCGACATACTGGTCGACGGGCCCTCGGGCGTGCGCGTGCCGCTGTCCGAGCTCGCCCACATAAAAGAAATCGTCGGGCCCAGGCAGATCACGCGAGAGAACAACCAGCGTTTCATCACCATCCAGCTGAACGTCGTCGGCCGTGACATCGGCTCCTTCGTGGCCGAAGCCAGCGAGAAGCTGGCCTCGGCGGTCACGCTCCCCCCAGGCTACCTGCTGACCTGGGGCGGACAGTTTCGCCTGCAGCAGGAAGCAAACCAGCGCTTGGCCGTGGTGGTGCCGATCACCCTGCTCATCGTGTTCTTCCTCTTGCTGCTCAGTTTCGGATCGATAGCCAACTCGCTGCTTATCATTACCAACATACCGCTGGCCCTGGTGGGCGGCGTGGTCGCCCTGTGGGCAACCGGGCAGAACCTGTCGGTACCGTCCTCGGTAGGATTCATAGCGCTGTTCGGCATCGCGCTTGAAAACGGCATGGTGCTGGTCACCCGCTTCAACCAGCTGGTGAAAGACGGCGTAGCTGTGAACGAAGCGTCGGTGCGCGGCGCAACACAGCGCCTGAGGCCGGTGCTCATAACCGCCGCGACCACCGCGCTGGGTCTCTTTCCGCTGCTGTTCTCCACCGGAACCGGCAGCGAAGTGCAGCGCCCACTGGCCACCGTGGTCGTGGGTGGCCTGCTGACATCGACCATCCTTACACTGCTGGTGATCCCCGCGCTTTATCGCTGGTTCAGCGAGCCTTCAACTTAGCAACGACCAGCGGTACCGATCAGCATCGGGCCCTTGCAATGCAGAGTTTATTGCCCGGGTTTTTTGCCGCCGCCAACGACACGCTGCGGCCGTCTGGCATTTTCGACTGGTACCGGGAAGATTCAGGAAAACAAGCAGGCTCGCTGCTGCGACGGTAACGGCAGTAAGTCTGACGACCATCATCCGTTTCATGGATTACGACTGGAGATTAAACCAATAATGAGCAGCCAGGCTAGTGAGCTTCCCGCGAGAAGCAACAGCGCACGGACTGACCGCGAAACCGTCGCTGACTCCTTCAAAGAAAGGCTGCAAGGCTGCGGTGAGTTTCCCCTGGCGGCCGGCGCGGTCACGACCGTGCAGGTGAACCTGGGCAAGCGCTGCAACCAGGCCTGCAGCCACTGCCACGTAGACGCCGGGCCGGCACGTACCGAGCAAATGTCCCGCCCTACCGTTGAGCGCGTGCTGCAACTGGTCGAGCGCAGCGACTCCGTGCAAACCGTCGACCTGACCGGCGGAGCTCCGGAACTCCACCCCGATTTTCGCCTCCTGGTCGAACGCAGCAGGCGCCTGGGCAAAAACGTGATCGACCGCTGCAACCTGACTGTGTTGCTGGAAGACGGCATGGAAGGCCTCGTTGATTTTCTCGCCGAGCACGAGGTTCGCGTGGTCGCCAGCCTGCCCTGCTACACAAAAGAAAACGTGGACGAGCAGCGCGGCGCCGGCGTGTTCGAAAGCAGCCTGTCGGGCATGGCCATGCTCAACGATCGGGGTTACGGTGTAGCGGGCAGCGGGCTGGTACTGGACCTGGTGTTCAACCCGGGCGGCGCGTCGTTACCCGGCCCCCAGGACGAGCTCGAGCAGCGTTACCACCAGGAGCTGGGCGATCGCTTCGGACTGCGATTCAACCAACTGCTGACGCTCACTAACCTGCCGGTCAAGCGCTTCGCCGACTGGCTCCGCCGCCGCGGCGAGTACGACTCCTACCTCGAGTTACTGGACGGCGCCTTCAACCCGAAAACCGTCTCCTCGCTGATGTGCCGCTCGATGGTCAGTATCTCCTGGCAGGGAGAGCTGCACGACTGCGACTTCAACCAGATGCTCGAAATTCCCATCGAGCTGGACAACGACAACCGGCGCGGACGCAGTGCCGGCACAAGCATCTGGCAGCTTGAGTCCTTCGACCCGCTGGGCGGACGCTCCGTAACAACGGCCGGGCACTGCTTCGGATGCACGGCCGGCGCGGGGTCCAGCTGCGCGGGAGCCTTGTCGTGAGTAGTTCCCAACTGCTGTCGCCCGACGACGAATTCAACCGCGACCTACTGGCGCTCGTACACCCGCCCGACTGGAACAACCCCTCACCGAAAAGCGTCTACGACCTCGTCGTGCTGGGTGGTGGCCCGGCGGGACTGGTAGCCGCATCGGGCGCTGCCGGGCTCGGAGCCCGCGTGGCCCTGGTTGAAAAGAGCCTGCTCGGGGGAGACTGCCTCAACAGTGGCTGCGTGCCTTCCAAGGCATTGCTGGCCGCGGCCAGGCGAAGTGTTGGCGGCGGGCCCGGTGACTTTGCTTCCGTCATGGCCGGTATGCGCCGTTTGCGCGCCGGGCTTGGCAAAGCCGACAGCGCCCAGCGCTTCACGGATCTCGGCATCGACGTGTTCCTCGGTCACGGCAACTTCACCGCTTCGCGCACGCTCGAGGTTGGGGGCCAGTGGCTCAAGTTCAAACGGGCGCTGGTGGCGACCGGCGCCGTACCCACGCTTCCACCCGTGGAGGGCCTGGCCGAGGCCGCTCCTCTCACCAGCGAGACTTTTTTCTCGCTTACTGAGCTACCGCGGCAGCTCGCCATCATAGGCGCCGGTCCCATCGGCTGCGAGATGGCCCAGGCCATGCAACGACTCGGATCCCGGGTCACGCTCATAGACGCCGCGCCACGGCTGCTGCCCCGCGAAGACCCCGACGCCTCGCGGGTGCTCGCCGCCCAGCTGCTCTCGGAAGGTATCGAGCTCATCCTCGGCTGCAGCATCGCGAGTGTAAGTAGGCAACAAGACTCAACTTTAATTAATCTCTCGGCGGCGGGCAGCGAGCAGCTGGTGGAGGCCGACGCGCTGTTGGTGGCCACCGGCAGACAGGCAGTGGTGGACGGCCTGGGACTTGAAACAGCAGGCGTGGACTTCAGCTCTCGAGGAATCACGGTGGACCCCTGCCTGCGCACGACCAACCCACGCGTCTACGCGGCGGGTGACGTGTGCTCGCGCTACCAGTTTACCCACGCCGCCGACGCCATGGCCCGGGTGGTACTGCGCAACGCCCTGTTCGGCGGCCACGAAAGAGCAGACCAACTGGTCATGCCCTGGTGCACCTACACCAGCCCCGAGATCGCCCACGTCGGAATGACAGCCGAAGAAGCCGAAGCCGCCGCCGACGAGGTAACAACGCTCACTGTTGGCATGGGCGAGCTGGACCGCGCGGTGCTCGAAGAAAACGGCGACGGCTTCGCGCGAGTGCACGTGGCCCGTCGCAACGGCCGTCTGCTGGGAGCCACCATGGTGGCCGAACACGCCGGCGAAGCCCTGGGCGAGGCGGCCCTGGTTATTAAGACCGGAGCGCGCCTGGGCACGCTGTCCACGGTCATACACCCCTACCCCACCGTGGCCGAGGCCTGGAAGAAACTTGGCGACCAGTGGCAGAGGAGCCGCCTGACACCCATGACGGCGCGATTTCTCAAGCTGTTGCTACGCCTGCTGACGCTGCGCTGACCAATTCTGAAAACCCAGTGCTCAGGGAAACGCGGCATCCAGCTCGGCGATGATCTCGTTGATTCCACAGTCCAGAGAAACGTCAAGATAAGACTGGTGTGTACATTCCGGAGCCGTGTTTGATGGCATCCCTACCGGCGACGCTCCCAGAGCCAGCAGCTTGTCGACTAGCAGCTGGCGCGCATCGGGGTCGTAGTGGCCGTCAGCCTCGTTGAGCAGTGACAGCGCCCTCGGCGCCTCCAGGCCCGGTGCCGAGTAGGCCGGCGAACCCGCGCGCAGGGCGGCCAGCAGGGGGTCAGCAACGCCGGCCCCGGGGTCGATAAACCCGCCCGCGGGATCCCAGTAAGTGACCGCGGCTACGGCCCCCGGGAGCAGGTAGTCAGTGATTGCACCGAAGGAATTGATATCACCGAACGAGGCCGCATAGCTGGCCAGCAGGCAGTCCTGCGAACAAGCCGGCGGCCTGGCGCCATAGGCCGTGCCGCAGTCCGCGCCGGCGGGCACCGCTTGGAAATACATTGCCGACATCAGCTCGACAGCCCCCTCGGTCAGGTAGTCCCTGAGCGAGTCGCCCAGTGGTTGGCCCGCGGCAAGGTCGGCCAACGAGACCTCGGTCATACCCATCGAAGCCGAAACCATGTCGGCAAAAAAGGAAGCCGCGGTTACCACCGCAACAAAATTACCCAGCGGGCTGGCGGCGAGCATCGCGTCATCCCAGTGGCCCTTCACGTTGGACAAATGGTTGGCCGACTCCGCCGCCAATATCACCGTGCGCGTAGTGAGACCGGTTTTCAGATCGGCCAGTGCAGGGTCGGTCGACGCAGCCCACATCGAGGACCACGTGCCCATGGACGTGCCGATAAAGGCGACATCGCCCGACCCGCTACCGTGCTCGGTGCGAGCCCACTGCGCCGCCGCCAGTATACCCCTGGTGTCGAATACCCAGTGGTCACGGAACCTGATAGCCCCCGTGCCGGGGGCTCCAGCGCCGCGGTTGCGGTACTGTATGGCGACAGAGAGGTAGCCGGCATCGGCTAGTGGCTGCATGCGGTCCTCGTCGGCTGAATTGGTGGGCTGGCTGTCGGGCTTGCAGTTAGTCACCCCGAGGTAGTTCTGCCCGTGACCATAGACAACCACCGGGTACGGGCCGGGACCGTGCACCGAGGCGTCGGGCGAAACAGCGTAGATGGTCATGGTGTCACTGCTGCCGTCGGCTTGCGGCACATCGATGTCATGGTAACCGGTGCTACTGTTAACGTCCGGGTATACCAAAGAAAATACTACGCCCGAGGCTGCCTCGGCGGCCCCGACAACACAGGCCTGCTCACCCGCGATGGTGGCGGAGCAACTGTCGAGCTGTGACAAGGCAACGGCGCTGCACCTGGCCACCCTCTCCTGGGCCTTCACGCGACCCCTGGCCATCTTGCCCCTGGGGTCGTCCGTCAGGCAGTCAACGCCCGCGACCGACTGGTCCTCGCCGTACTGGCAGGACTGCTGCACCTTGATGCGGGTGTCGGTGTACTTGCGCAGGCCCTTGCCCAGGTGTCCCTGGCACCTGCTGACCGCCTTGCCCGAGGCCGGAGCCGTGGGCGCACCCAGCACGTTGGCCAGTAAGCCCTCGCCGCCGGATTCGACCAGGCAGGCCAGGCACTGCCCCACCGACGCGTAGTCACTAATCGCTATCGACGCGCAGGGAGACACGCAGTTGCCGTAACCATTGTCGGCAGGGGGCGAGGCCGCCGCGCAGTGCTTGACCGCGTCGCTTGTAAGCCTGTCGGCAGCCCGGGCCACCTTGTCCACCCCCGGCATCTGGGCAACGCTGTTGCAGTCGACCGACGACGACAGCTTGCCGCCCAGCCGCTGCTTGTGGCACTTGTCGCCTTCCTTTATCAGGGTAGTGCCGAGTTTGCGCGTAGCCTTGCCAACGCGGCTGCGGCACTTCGCGTCCTCCCGCGACAACTGGGCCCGGCCGGCGGCAGGCAACAGGATAAGTCCCGAGCACAGCAGCACGGCTACCGGCAACAAGCCTGATTTAAGTTTCATTCTCCAACTATGCCCTAGCCCTGAAATGCCAGTCAAGAACAAAACCCGATCTGAAGCCTCAGGCCGCGAAAGTATCCACCATGGCGTCGAGATTTTCGCTGACGCGCTCGTGTGCCACCCCCACGGTCGGGGGGTAGAGCAAGACCTGCTCGCTCAGACCATCCCACTGCCGCAGCTGGTCGCGCACTTCATCGGGGCGGCCGGTAATGGCAATAGCGTCAATCATCTCGTCGCTCACTTCGGCGGTCATGGCGGAAAAGTCCATGCGCTTGAAAGCCGCCGCTATAACCTCGCCCCTGTCGCGCCAGCCGTGCGCGTCCAGAATGGTGTGGTAGAGCCGGGTAGTGAAATAGAACGCGATCTGCATGCGCGCCTCGTTGCGGGCCTGCTCAACGTCGTCGCTGACCGAGCAGATAACATAAGGCGCCAGCTCGCAGTCTGAACCCTCGAGAATGGGCAGCACGCTGTCGATGATGTACTTACGGGTGTACACCGGGTGTCCGACCAGGCCGTCGGCCACCGCGGCCGCGGCGCGCACCATGGGCCGGGCCACGCCGGCCACGTAGACCGGGATGCTGTCGCGCACCATTCCCGGTCGGGCGTAGAGCGGAACGTTGGCCTTGTAGAACTTCCCCTCGAACTTGAGCCCGCCACCCCCCGAGGCTGCAAAGGCAGCCCTGACCAGGGCCACTACTTCTTTCATTCTCGCGGGTGCCGGCGTCTGCCACTCGGACGAGTACCAGCGCTCGTTCATGCTGCGTGTTCCGCTGCCCAGGCCCAGCACCATGCGTCCGCCCGACAGCTCGTCTATGTCCATGGCCGCCGACGCCGTCAGCAAGGGGGTGCGCATGAAAGCGTAGGCAATGGCGTTACCCACCGTAATGCTCTCGGTGGCTGCGGCCACGGCCGCCAGGCGCACGTGGCCGTTCTGGTTGAAGAACTCTATCGTCCAGGCCGAGTCGAAGCCGGCCTGCTCGGCGCGCCGGGCCACCCTGACCTGCCCGGCTATTGTCGGAGCCGCAAGTACTATTCCGTGTTTCATCCTGCCCGCCTCATCCTGCCCGTGGCAGTCCTTTCAGGTTTTCTTCTTCGCGTCTTTCTCGTCGGCGTCGCGGTAGCGTTCAAAATGCAGCACCTCGTCCACCGGCCTGCGTACGGGGCGACGGTAGGCGACCGCCGGCCAACCCACGGCTATCAGGGCGCAGCTCGGATTGTCCTCGGCCAAGCCCAGGTACTCGTCTATCTGGCGACCGTGGGCCAGGTGCAGCATCGTCAGGCAGGCACCCAGTCCAACCGCACGGCAAGCCAGCAGCACGTTCTGTATGGCCGGAAACACCGACTGGAACTGCGGGTCACCGCGCCGCAACCGACCGGCCACGAAAAGATGCACGGGCACTTCGTGCAGGTGATCGGACAACCAGGCGGCCGACTCTATGTTACGCCGCCTCGCAGCTGGAAAATCGGGAGCCTCGGCCGCCTTGCGGGCCGGCGCTATGTAGGCGTCAAAGGCGGCACGGTAGCGTTCGGCCACCCAGGCCCTGCGTTCGGGCTCGGTCACGGCCACGAAAGTCCAGGGCTGGCGGTTACCGCCACTGGGCGCGAAGGTCCCCGCCTCGCAGACCTTGCGCAGCAAGGCCGGCGGAACCGGCTCGGGGCGCAGCCGCCGTATCGACAAGGTGGTACGTATGCCCTCGAGCAGGGGCAGGTCTTCACCTATGCTGGCCACGTCTACCCGGCCCGGAACTGGAGGTGCTTGTTTCATGCAGCGGCCCCCGTGATATAGCTGCGCGGCCCGAACGACGAAACCCACGGCCCCGCGTGCCCACGTGAGTCGCTTTAAAAAACTCGTGGAAATTCAATTGTCTCTACCTGCAGCGTCTTGTTTTCGCTTTGTTATCTTCGCCTCGCTCGGCCTGGTTGCGCTCGCGACAGCCTGGCCGGATGCGGCCGCCGGCCAAGAGGCAGCCGCCCTGCTTCCGACCGTGCTGGTCGACGACGACCGCCTGGCCGATGACCGCCTCGCTGACGAAGAGAGCGCCCGCCTTCTGATCGAGCAGCGCCCTGGCGGCGTGAGCCTCGTCGACCGCGAAAGCATCGAAAAATCAGGTGCACGCGACCTCAAGGACGTGCTGACCGGGGTGCCGGGCCTGCTCCTGCTGCGTCGCCACACGGGCGAGCAGGAACGCTTGTCCATCAGGGGATCGGGCCTGCGAAGCAACTTCGGCCTGCGCGGCGTGACCGTGCTCATCGATGGCTTTCCGTTCACCGGTGCCGACGGTTTTACCGAGACCGAGGCCCTCGACCTGCTCAACCTGCGAAGGATTGAAGTCTATCGCGGAGGCGAGGCCCGGCGCTGGGGCGGCGACACCCTGGGCGGTGCGATCAACATGATCTCCCGCACCGGCCACGATCTTGCCGGCAACGGGAGCTCGGGCAGCGAAGCCTGGCTTGAGTCCGGTAGCTGGGACACCCGCAAGTTTCACGTCAGCACCGGCCACGCCAACGAGAACACGGACTCGCTGCTGGCCGTCAGCCATAGTAGCAGCGGTGGCTTTCGCCGCCACTCGGCCTGGGACCGGCAGCGCGTGTACGCGTCGCTGGGGCGACGCCTTGAACAGGGCCGCTCCTTGAGAGGCGATTTCATTTACGCGCACAGCAACACCGACCTGCCTGGTGCCCTAACGCCCTCTTGCCCCGCACCGCCGGCGCCCTGCACCGACAGTTATTCCATCGACGACCGCGCGGCCGAGCAGAGTTACGTTGACCAGGGCGCGGCGCGAGATCTCGAGTACTACCGCGCCGCCGGCCGACTGGACCTGCCGCTGTCGCCCTCGTCCACCCTGTCGTTGTTTGGACAAGCCGCTTACGAAGACATGGACCAGCCTCTCAGTTTTGGTGTAATCGACTGGCAGCTCGACAACCTCTCGGCCGAGGCGAGGCTGCTGTCGCGGGGTGACGCCGATTCGCGCCTGCGGCGACTGGACGCCGGGATTCAACTGTCCAGGGCTCACCAACTGCGCTCGCTCTACCGCCGCAACGGCGGACTGCGTGGCGACCTGCGCAGCCGCTTCGTCGGCGAAGCCATCAACGCGGCTTTTTACGCCGACCAGTCCATACGCCTGGGCCAGCGCGTTGACCTCGACCTCGGGGTGCGCGTGCAGTACTCGCACCGCTCGCGCGAAGACCGACTGTCGGACGACTACGACGGCACCCACTACTGGTCGGCCTCGCCGTCGCTGGGACTCTCCTGGCACCCGCGCGAAAATCACCACGTCTACCTGTCAGCGTCGCACAGCTACGAGCCGGCAGTACTGCTTGAGATAACGTCGACCGGAAACCTCGAGAGCGATCTCGACACCCTGCGACCACAACGCGCCTGGCAGTTCGAAGCCGGCTGGCGCGGCCAGCAGGGCGAACGGCTGCGATGGGACCTGGCCGTTTACGACAGCGAGCTGCGCAACGAGATAATAAACATCAACACCACGCCCTTTGCCGGCGCCGGTTTCACGATACCGGGTTTCACCAACGTGTCAGCCTCCCGGCACCAGGGAATTGAGCTGGGCCTGGACCTGCTGCTGGCGCGGGGGCTGGCCCAGCGCCGCGGACGTGCTGGCGACGACAAGCTGGACCTGTCACTGACCCTGAACGCGGTGGAGTTTCACTACGTCGACGACCCGCTGTTCGGCGATAACGAGATGCCGGCGGTGCCGCCACGCTTCGGCGGCCTGGCCCTCGATTACCAGCACGAGGACGGCTGCTGGGCACGCGCGGGCATGGAGTTTGTCAACGACTACTCGGCCAACGGCCTCGGCACGCAAGCGGTACCCGGCTGGGAACTGTACAGCCTCGCCGCCGGCTGGCAGCTGAACGAGCAGCTCGAAATCACGCTGGAAGTAGAAAACCTGCTCGACCGGCGCCACGTTTCCACCGTCGTGGCGGACAGCGACGACGACCACTACATTCAACCGGGTCAGCGGCGTACGTTGTCGGCCGGGCTACACTACCTCTGGTAGGAGAACATCCAGGCATGGAACGCTTAGTTGAAAAATCAATACTTGTTACCGGAGCCGCCTCGGGCATAGGCCGCGCCTCCGCCATCAGGCTGGCGGCAGAGGGCGCGAAGATACTGGCGAGCGACGTCGACGAGGCTGGGCTCGCGGCCACCTGCGAGAGCATAAGCGCGGACGGCGGAACAGCGTCGGCGATGATCTGTAACGTGGCCGATCCCGAGCAGGTGGACGCCTGCGTGGACGCGGCCGTACAACGTCACGGCGGACTCGACGCGCTGTGCAACATAGCCGGTGTGCTGCACGCCGACATCGCCTCCGACGTCAGCCTTGAAACCTGGCAGCGCATGATTGACATCAATCTCACCGGTACCTTCCTCATGTGCCAGGCTGCGCTCCCCCACCTCGTCGAAACGAAGGGAGCTATCGTCAACATGGCATCCATCGCCGGGCTGAGCGGACAGCCGTTTTCGCTGGCCTACGCTGCATCAAAGGGCGGTGTGCTGGCGCTGACTTACACGCTGGCGGTAGAGTACGGAAAGCGCGGCCTGAGAATAAACGCCATCTGCCCGGGCGACATCACTTCGGGCATGACCGAGAACTTCGTATTTCCCGAGGGCGCTGACCTCAAGTTGCTCTACCGGGTGATGTCGCTCACCGGGGCACGACCGCCCGAAGCCGTGGCAGGAGTGGTAGCCATGCTGGTGTCCGAAGACGGCATCCACATCAACGGAGAATACATACGCGTGGATGGTGGTACCCGTGCCTGAACAGCAGTCGGTAGTAGTGGTCGGCGTCGGAGCCGCGCGTGGCCTGGGCGCAGCAATCTGCCGACGGGCGGCAGCGTCGGGGGCCACGGTTTACGCCGCCGGCCGAACCCTCTCGCGCCTCGAAGAACTGGCCGAAGACATAGCGGCCAGGGGCGGCCGAGCGGTCGCCGTGGCCACCGATACCACCCGGGAAGAACAGGTAACAGCCCTGTTCGACCGCGTGCAGGCCGACGCGTCGTCACCGCCGGTGCTGGTTGCCTACAACGCCGGCAACGCCGTCATATCGCCTTTCGTAGACACCGAAACGGCGGTGTTCGAGAAAGCCTGGAAGGTCGGCTGCCTCGGCGGCTTTCTTGTCGGACGCGAGGCAGCGCGACGCATGCTTCCCGCGGGCGGCACCATCAGCTTTACCGGGGCGAGCGCTTCGCTGCGCGGCAGCGCGGCCTTCGGTGCCTTTGCCGCGGCCAAGGCCGGCCTGAGGATGGTGGCCCAGTCCATGGCCAGGGAGCTGGGC
>DBZX01000019.1:6277-6447 GCA_002311335.1 bacterium UBP10_UBA1149 | reverse complement strand
CGAACGGGGGTGTTACTTTCGTAACAGTAGCGGTGATTCTGACGTTCGAGGGAACGCGGTCACCCAAACAACCGGGAATACCACATGAACCAAGACAAGAACGAAATCATAGGTACGCATCCGCTCATGCAGCAGCTGCATCACCTGCTGGGCAAGGTGGGTCGCACCGA
>DBZX01000019.1:3236-6158 GCA_002311335.1 bacterium UBP10_UBA1149 | reverse complement strand
CAAGGAGCTGGTCGCTGCGCGCCTGCACGCTCTCAGCCCGCGCGCCGACAAGCCATTCGTGGCCGTCAACTGCGGCACGATCCCCGGCGGATTGCTCGAGTCGGAGATGTTCGGGCACCAGAAGGGATCATTTACCGGCGCCATTGGGCAAAGGCCGGGCATGTTTCAGATGGCCCATGGGGGCACGATTTTCCTGGACGAAATCGGCGAGATGGACCCGCTGTTGCAGGTCAAGCTGCTGCGAGTACTGCAGGATCGCGAGATTCGGCCAGTCGGCGCCGACATGCCCTTCAAGGTCGACGTCAGGGTAGTGGCGGCCACCAACAAGAACCTGACCCGCGAGGTCGAGGAAGGCCGCTTCCGCGAGGACCTTTACTACCGCCTGCAGGTCATACCGGTAACCATCGCTCCCCTGCGCGAGCGTCGCTCGGACATCCCCATCCTCGTTGAGCATTTCCTGCGTATCCACAACGAGGCGCGGCCTTACCCGCTGACAATTTCCGAAGAAGCCATGGTGCTGATGTGGGAATACGACTGGCCGGGTAACGTGCGCGAGCTCGAAAACACCATCGAGCGCCTTTCGGTACTAGCCGATTCGCCCATGGTGAAGCCCGCCGACCTGCCCGGCAACATCTCGGCCTTCCTGCCGCAGAAAAAGATTCCGCGAACGCAGCTCAACGACGACGGGCTCGATCTCAACGCGGCCGTCAACGAGTTCGAAAACAGGCTCATCGACGAGGCCCTGCGCCGCACCAATGGCAACAAGCAGGCCGCCGCGCGCTTGCTCGGGCTCAAGCGCACCACCCTGGTGGCCAAGCTGCGACGCAACCGCGAAGACAACTACGAAGCTCCGACCAGCTACGCGTACTGAGGAAGACGATGAAAGGTAAAAACTATCCCGCTGACGTGAAACAGCCTGCCCCGAACCCCGAAGGCTACCCGGTTATCCTGGTCGTCGACGACGACGAATCGGCCATGGAAGCGGTCGTAAAACTTCTGTCGCGGCGTGGATTCTACATGATTACTGCAGCCGACGGCATGGAGGCGCTGGAGGTTCTCGACTCGCGCGACGACGTCGAGGTGGTGGTAATGGACGTGATGATGCCACGAATGACCGGACTCGAAGCCTGTCGCCACCTGCGCGGCAAGCAGCGTACAGCGAGCATCCCCATTATCCTGCTGACCGGCTGCGACGACGTGGCCACGCGCTCGGCCGGTATGAAACTGGGCGTGAGCGAGTTTCTCTGCAAGCCGTTTACCCACCACGAACTCATGGACCGTATAAACGCGCAGCTGCACGTGCGCGAAATCTCTCGTCAACTGGCCAGCGCCGAAGACAGCCTGCAAGCGGGCTGAGTTCAGCGCAGTGCGGGGTTCAAGCGCTCGTCGTTGTATGCCTTGTACTGGCGGTAGAGCTGAAACCTGCGGCGTCCCTGCTGACAATCACTGAGCAACTGCTGCAGGCAGTCGGCGAGATCGCCGCGCTGTCTTATGAGCACTTCCAACTTGCCGGCACACTCGCGGGCAAGCTCCGGGACGTCATCGCGGGCCGCGTTAAGGCCCATGTGGTGGATCTTCAACGACAGTATCGACAGGCGGTCTATCATCATGCCGGCGGTCTCGGAGTGCAGAGGTGCCGACGCCTCCAGGGAGTCGGCCAGGTCGGCCAGGAGGAATTCGTCCAGCAGCTCCACGCGATCGTTTCGGCGCTGATTCCAGCCATCAATCTGCCGTTTTACTTCGGCGATCACCGAATCGTCAACGTCGCGACGGCGGGCCTCGTCCTCCAGGTTCCACAGCCCGAAGTTACAGCTGTGCTGGGCCAGCAAGAGCGAAAGCAGTTCCTCGCCCGGGGCAAGCTCCCCCGGGGCGCCGGCGGGCCCGTACCACTGGCCCAGGGCACGGTCGTGCACGGCGACTACGTCAATATCCAACGACATACCGGCCATCTAGCACATCCCCACAGGAAGGGGGAGGCTCCCCCCTTCTGGATAGCGCTAAGAAAAACAGGTGCACCTTAATGGACAGCTGTGTACCCCGGTTGGCGGCCAAGTGAGCCGGACAGGAGCTTTACCCGCAAAAACATTGCCCTGGCAGAGACGCTACGGATGGCACAGCGTTTGCTGGGTTGGGACATGGTTCACCTTCCCAAACGGCGATCGGCCACCCTGCTGCTGGCGGTCTGCCTGCTTCTGGCCGAGTCGCCCTGGGCTGACGGCCTCCCCGACGCCCGCGGAGAGCTCGAGATTAAGGGCCAGCGACGCCTTCCCTCGGTAGCCCGGGTTATGGCCAAACGACAAGCCGACGTCTCCCCCGCCCCACGGGCAGGCCTGGCACCCGGCAGGCAGCAAGTCGCCAGGCTCGACCGCTACGAACACCTGCTGCGCTACTACTCTTCGCTGGCCTGGGGCGATTCTGACCACCGCATTTCCAGCAATTATCTCAGGGCCCTGATTCTTACCGAGTCCGGTGGCCGCGCCGACGCCGTGTCGCCGGTGGGAGCCCGCGGGCTTACCCAGCTCATGCCGGCCACGGCGAGGGCCGCAGCGCGCCGACTTGCGGCCGACGGGCGCGATTACCTTTACGTGGACAAAGCCCAACTACGCGGATTCAACGAATCGGATCTGTTTGACCCCGCCATAAACCTGCTGTTGGCCAGCTACATCAACGCCATGCACGTAAACCGCTTCGAACAGCGTTACGACCTCCTGGCAGCGGCATGGAACGCCGGCCCGGGCGCCGTGCGCCGCTACGGCAACACCACGCCGCCCTATCGCGAAACCCGGCAGCACGTCAGCCGGGTGCTTGGTTACATGCGCTGGTATGAAAGCAACGCCTGGGGCTGAGGCGGCTCAGGCACTGGCCGATGAAGCTGCCAGCAAGGAACGGGTGGCATCGACTACCTGCTCGACTGTCACTTCG
>DBZX01000019.1:2092-3178 GCA_002311335.1 bacterium UBP10_UBA1149 | reverse complement strand
GCCAGTGGCGAGGCCGTGGCCTGGGGTTTGGGACCCGTAAATACCGCCGCTGGCACACCCTGGAGCCAGGCCATGTGCAAGGCCGCCGTATCGCTGCCCACGTAGGCCCGAAACTGTCCCGTCAAGGCCACCAGCTCGGGCAGCGTCGTTGAGGGTGCCACGCTGCTGCCCGATCCGAGGGCGCCACGCAGCTGCTCTACCAGCTCCACTTCGTCTGGCCCCCACAGCAACATCGCCCTTATGCCGGCGGCGTCGAGCCGCTGCAGGTACTGCCGCCAACGCTCAAGCGGCCAGCGCTCGCCCGCGCGGCCACGGCTGCAACCCGGGTACAGGGCCAGTTCGGGACAGCCGGCCTGGCTGTACATCTCCGAGGCGCGCAGGAGAGCGGCGGGGTCCAGGTGCAGGCCCAACAGCCCGCGCTCAACGGCCGTGTCGATGCCCAGCGGAGACAGCAGCTCGAGAAAACGCAGGACGCGGTTCTCCCAACTGTCACCCAGGCTTACCCGCTGGTTCATAAACAGGTGATTGCACTCGCTGCCGTCTTTGCGTGAGTAGCCAACGCGCAAGGGCGCGCCACTCGCCCAGGCAACCAGCCCGCTCTTGAGCCTGCCGTGAAAGTCGATGACGACTTCGTAGCGGCCGGCCCTGAGCTCGCGCCTGAAGCGTTTTATTTCGGCCCAGGCCCGACCGACACCGGCCTCAAGCTCGGAGCGACGTAACACGTGAAAGCGGTCGATAGCCGGGTGACCCTCGAGGACGGGCAGTACGCGGTCCTCTACCGCCCAGGCCACCGTGGCTGCAGGACGGGCTTCGCGCAGCCGTTTTATTGCCGGGCACACGCGCAGACAGTCACCCACCGCGCCAAGGCGGATCACCAGTATTCGGGCTCCGGGATCGCTGAGTGCTGAACGGTCCACGACCGGCTCTATATCACGGACGCCCGCTATATCACGAAAGTAATACCGGCCCAGCCCGGGGCCGCTTATTAAATCCATGTCGTTGAAGGGCAGGCCCTTGCTTTTGTACAAGTGTAGGGGAGCGGCGGTACGAAACAGCGGGGGAACAAAGCCGGTGCCCAGGGAGAGA
>DBZX01000019.1:475-1872 GCA_002311335.1 bacterium UBP10_UBA1149 | reverse complement strand
CGCCCAGGACCTCGCGCGCCTGCGTTTTCTGCTCAAGCGCGTTGAGGAGGAGCACGACCGGCGCGTCGCCGAGCGCCTGCACTCCAGCAGCCGGGACCTCTCGATCTACTTCGATACCGCTCCCCGGCCGACCAGCGAAGGAGAAAGCAAGTGAAGCCGCAGGGTAAGGGTAAGTCGTTACGGCTGTTCTTCAACGCCCTGTTGGCAGTGCTGCTCGCCAGCGCCGGCACACCGGGCAGCAGCAACGCCCAGCAGTCCTACCCGACACCCGGTGGGGCCTCGGGCTCACAGACCGGCGATGGCTCGGCGCCCTTTGCCTCCATGGCCGCAGACCCCACGGCTGACCTTTTTACCGGCTCGGCCACCGTCAGCCTGCCCATCACCGTGCCGCCTGGCCGGGGTGATCTCACACCCAGCCTTGGCCTGGCCTACAACAGCGCGTCCTCCTCGTCGCCGGGCGGCGCCTGGGGTCGTGGCTGGGGTCTGCCAATGGCAAGGATCCGAAGATCGACAAGGTTCGGAGTGCCCCGTTACGACGGCAGCGACACCTTCGTGCTTGAACTGGGTGGAGCCGCCATAGAGCTGACCCCCGAGCAGGGCCAGTTGTACCGGCCAGCCAGGAACGAGTCGGCGCTGCGGGCCGGCTGGGACCAGGCCGCCAACCGCTGGAAGGTATTCGACCCCAGCGGGCTGGTCCACTGGTTTGCCGCCGGCACCGGTCCCGACACCGGCCAGCCCGACGGAACGTTCTCCTGGGTAATCGAAAAGACCGAGAACCTGTTCGGAAACACCATCGAGTACCAGTGGCAGGCCTTCGGGTCAGGCGAGCTGCTGCCCACGGCCGTGCGCTACGGCGGCAACCAGCAAATAGCCAACTTCATAGAAGTCGCGTTCGTTTACGCCGATCGCGTTTACCCCACCCTGCCGCGGGCCGACTACGGCGCCGGCTTCCGACGCGAGTTCAGCCAGCTGCTCGACTCGATCGTCACCAGCGTAAACGGCCGGCAGATACGTCGTTACAGTCTGACCCACGCCGTTGATGCCGTGACCGGCGCGGCCCTGCTGCAGACCGTGAACCTGGACGGCTACGGCCTGCAGGCACAGGACGACGTATCAATGCCTCCGGCAGTGTTCCAGTACTCGCCTACCCTGCAGACCGGCTGGCCTGTCGGCAGCCCGGAGCTTCGGGCCGGGTACGCGCTGACCTTCGAGGGGCCCGATCGCATCAAGGACCCCCGCGGCGAAACGACGCTCCAACTGCTGGACATGACCGGCGACGGGCTGGTTGACCAACTCGAACGCACCGGCAGTGGCCTGCAGATGCACCGGGGCAACGGCCAGGGCTTCGACGCGCCAGTAGCCTGGCCGTCGCGCCTGGGATGGATACGGGAATACAA
>DBZX01000019.1:0-426 GCA_002311335.1 bacterium UBP10_UBA1149 | reverse complement strand
CAATTCTCCCTATGAGTTCTGGGATTGCGGCGGTACCTCGGCCGCGCCCGTGTGGTGCCTCGGCCGTAACACCGGCAGCGGGTTCGCCGACCCCGTTCCGTGGTCGGCCCCCTATCCCAGCCTACGCACCACGACGGAACATAGTGGAGCTTCGTATGTGGACCGCGACCTGGTCGACATGAACAACGACGGCCTGCTCGACTGGGTGGACTCGGGCCCGTGGAGCGAGAGCGCCCCTTACTGGGATGTGTACTGGAACACGGGCACCGGCTTTACCACCGAAGCGACGCAGATCGCCGCGCCGCCTTCCGACCGAATAATGGCCAGCCACAAGTTGGGAAACTCAAGCTATCTCTACCGAGGCCTGATCGACATGAACGGCGACGGCCTGCCGGATTTCGTCAACGCCTCGATCGCTACCTGGCC
>DBZX01000049.1:616-9233 GCA_002311335.1 bacterium UBP10_UBA1149 | reverse complement strand
GCAGTACCAAGGTCAAATCCCTCCTCCGCACCCACCCGCTCTTTCCGTCGCTTCTCCCGCTGTTTTGTCCTGGCTTGTGGGCTTGCCTGCTGGGCCGAGGAATTCCACTTGACAGTGTATCGGCGGCTGTGTTCCCCTAGCGGTGTGAATTGTGTCACATCGCCACACCGCTTTTCTTTTACGGCGAAAACCGCGAGGAGGACGCTGTTGGGAGGGCTTGGTTGCTGCCTGTTGACGACTGGATTGCTGGCCAGCCCGACGCTGGTCAATGTTGCTTCGGCGGCTACTTTTACCCTGGTCAATCTTGACCCGGCCGGTACCGGTCTCAACGATCCGACGGTAACCGCCCCGGTCGGTGGCAACACGGGCACCACGGTCGGCGAGCAGGCCACGCTCGTTTTTGAGTATGCTGCTTCGCTGTGGGGGGTGGTTCTTGACAGCCCTGTTGACGTGCGTTTGGGCGCGAGCTTTGCGCCTCTGAGTTGTTCTGAGACCTCGGGCATACTGGGTTCTGCAGGGCCGACGACGGCTCACAAGAATTTTACCGGTGCTCCGCGTGCCGATACCTTCTACGTGCAGGCTAGCGCCAACGCCTTGTCGGGCTCGGATCTTGCGCCCGCGACCAACGACCTCACCATGCAGTTCAATGGCCAGCTGGGGCAACCCGGCTGTCTTTCGTCCAAGGCCTGGTACTACGGTTTCGATGGAGCCGCGGGGCCAACCGAGATTGACCTGGTGTCGGTGGCGGCGCACGAAATCGGCCACGGCCTGGGTTTTCTTTCGCTGGTGTCGCTGTACACCGGGAGCAAGTTTTACTTCGAGGACGACGCCTACATGGTTAACCTGGAAGACCACGACACGGGCCTCGTTTATCCCGACATGACCGACGCCGAACGCGTTACCGCGAGCACTAACACCGGTGACCTGCACTGGATAGGTGGGGCGGTGGTGGCCTGGTCGGGGGCGTTGAGCGCGGGCGTGCACGCGAGCGGTCACGTAGAGATGTACGCGCCCAGTCCAAGGAAACCCGGATCATCTGTGTCGCATTTCAGCAACAGTGTTTTTCCCGAAGAGATGATGGAGCCTTCTTACACCGGCCCCAACCACGACGTATTTCTTTCGTCGAGACTGCTGGCCGATGTCGGTTGGCCGCTGGTCGGCTGCGGCGACGGAGTGGTGGGGTTCGGCGAGAGCTGTGACGACGGTAACAATCTCAACGGCGATTGCTGCCTTTCTTCGTGTATCCTGGACCCAGCGGCCGCTGCTTGTGAAGACGGCGACTTGTGTACGCTCGGCGATACCTGCGACGGGGCGGGGCTCTGCTCGTCGGGAGCTGCGGTAGACTGCGAGGACGGGAACCTGTGCACAGACGACTCCTGCGTCAGTAACACCGGATGTGTGAACTCGCCCAACACGGCTGCCTGCGACGACGGCATTGCCTGTTCGACGCCGGACAATTGCTCAGCCTCGCAGTGTGTTGGCAACTGGAGCTGTGATTTGGACTATTTCAAGGTCTACAAGGCCAGCAAGGCAAAGGGGACAGTGTTTACGCAGAGTTCTATTGTGGTCACTGACCTGCTGGAGACCAAGATCATGATACTGAAAAGGCCGGGTGGCTTCGGCAGCCCCGTGGCTCTTGATGGATCAACGGTAGAAGTCAGCGGGGTGGGGCTTGCCTGCTACAAGGCTCGCGATGCCAGCGGACAGCCCGGGTTTGCCGGCCGTCGCGTGTTGACAACCGACGTTTTCGGTAATCTGTCACTGGATTTGAAGAAGGCCGCTTCGCTCTGCGTCCCAGGCAGCCAGGATCTGCTGACGCCGCCAGCGCAGCCGCCCGCGCACGAGATAGACGAGTACAAGTGTTACAAGGCCAGGGTCAGCCCCGGAACGCTCAAATTCGCAGGCGCCGAGTTTTCTACGGTCGATGGGTTGGAGACCAGGGCGTTGGTTCTGAAAAAACCGACGCTTGCCTGCACCGCGGCTACAGGGGTGGACGGGCTGACCGTGTTCCACGCCGACCGCAACCTGGTCTGCTATAAGACCAAGGACGCGAAGACGACACCGAAGCAGGCCAAGTTCGTACGCACGGACATGCTGGTCAACAACGCCCTGGGGCAGGGGCAGCTCACTCTCAAGAAACCCTCCTTGCTGTGTCTGCCAGCGACGGCGGTAGACCTCGGTACTCTCTGAGCGAGGTTCTGGCCAGGCGGCTCAGGCGGGGTGCCTGTCGTGTAGCTGAGTCTGGTCATCCCCGGACCGACAAGAGCCGAGGTAGTAGATCGCTGATCGAACCGCGAAGTACTGCGTGTGCGATCTCGTCCATGCCCGTAGCTTCGGCGTTGATTATTACCACGATGGCACCTGCTTCCCTTGCCGTGGGGACGATTCCGGCTATGGGGTAGACCATCAGCGTGCTGCCGATCGCGAGCAACAGATCACAGTCCAGGGCCGCGCGCTGGGCTCGTGCCAGGTCTTCCTCGACCAGTCCCTGGCCGAAGCTGATCGTGGCCGATTTGAGTATGCCCTCGCATAATGGACAGGCAGGGTCGAGCTCGCCAGCGCGCACCCGGTCGAGGGTGGTCTCTATATCGGTCCTGTCGCCGCAGTCCATGCAGATCGCCTCGCGCATGGTGCCGTGGATCTCGATGACCTTGTCTGCCGAATTGCCCGCCTGCTGGTGAAAGCCATCTACGTTCTGAGTTACCAGGGCGAGCAGTTTGCCGCTCAGCTCGAGCTCAACCAACGCGTCGTGCCCGGTGTTGGGTTCTCGCTCTGCCCCCATCTGCTCAAGTTTCCACTGCCAGGCTTTTTTCCTGACCTGGGGATCGGACATGTAGTTGTCGATGGTGGCCATCTTCTCGGCCTCGGGGTCTCGGGTCCACAAGCCTTGCGGACCTCGAAAATCGGGAATACCGGAGTCAGTTGAAATGCCCGCACCGGTAAGAACCGTGACGCGTACGGCGTCGGCGATCCAGTTTTTAACCGTATTGAAGCGCTGTTGAGCGTCCACGGGGAAAACAACATCACAGTCGTCTTGCGAAATCCTGCCCGGGTGGTCGGTATTGCCTTGACCCATATGGCTCCAATTGGATAGCTTGCTTGTAACAGCTTCCTGAAAGCGCGGAAAGGTGGAAAACATGGCAACGAATTCATCACTTGAGAACAGGCTTGGCGAGATCAGCAAGGGCCAGCGGCTGACCCTGGTCGACCTATCCGATTTGACGGGGATTTCTTACTCGACGGTCAGGCGCATGGTGGTAGAGGGTACAGACCCGCCACTGGGCAACGCGCTGTCTATGAGTCGCGTGTTGGGCCTTCCCTTGAGAGAGCTCTACTGCATTGCGACGGCCGACGAAGGGGTGGTTGCGCTCGGAACGGTTGGCCATCCCTTTGACCAGCCGCTGCTCGCCACGGGTGTGGCCGCGGCCGGTTCTACGTGAACGGAGCCGGCGGTACTGGCGAGCGCTGAGGATGAGGGGTTCTGGTGTTACAGGTGGTAGGTCGACCAGGGGGGGCCGGGGGTCGACCGGGAAGTGGAAGGGGAGAGGAGTGAGAATATGCCGGGTACAACAGTGACAAATCTGATTTCCAAGATGCTGTACGATCGCGGTTGGACAGACGGTGAGCTGGCGAGGCGTACCGGCTTATCGCGGCCGCGCATCAATCGCTTGAAGAACCGCAGGGCTCAACCCTCGGTTCGCGAAGCGCTGCTGCTCAGTGACGCTCTGGGTGTTGAGGTCGAGCAACTGTTCAGCCTTGAGCAGGCGTCGGAAGTTCTGAATATGACCATTCCGCTCGCATCGTTCCGCCCGCACAGCGGATAGCGCTCAGCTGATAGTGCTTTCTTGATCCAGGTTTACTGGTGACGGTGCCGGGGCCTGGCTGCTGTGCGGCGGCGGAGTTTCCCGTGGGGGTTCCCACTTGATCAGGTGGCAGCTATGCTGCCGCCTATGATTCGCTTGGCGTTAGGTTCCATCGTACTTGCCTTGGTAGTGCTTCCGCCTGTTGCTCTGGCCGCGCGCGAGCCCTGCGAGTTGAATGACCCCCTGCGCCTACCCTGGTTCGGCGATCTCCACGTTCACACCGCGTTGTCCCTGGACGCGGCGACGCAGGGCACGCGAGGGCGGCCGGTTGACGCCTATCGTTTCGCACGTGGGGGTACGCTGGGCATCCAGCCCTACGATGCTTCGGGCAACCCGATGAGGGAGCTAACGCTGGAGCGGCCTTTGGACTTTGCCGCGGTCACCGACCACGCCGAGCTATTCGGTGAGCTCAGAATCTGCGAAACGCCGGGCATGGCCGGCCACGATTCGTTCGTGTGCCGCTTGTTTCGGCACTGGCCGCGGGCTGCTTATTACCTGATGAACAACAAGGCAATGGCCTCTGAGAGCCCCGAGCGCTTCGGGTTCTGTGGCGAGAATGGCGGCGACTGCAAGCGGGCGATGTTGAGTAGTTGGATTGAGATCCAAGCGGCGGCCGAGCAGTATTACGATCGCAGTTCGGCCTGTTCTTTTACCAGCTTCGTTGGTTACGAGTGGACCGGAAGTCCCAACGGGAGGAACCTGCACCGGAACATTATTTTCGGTAGTTCCGAGGTACCCGGTGAGCCGGCCAGCTATGTCGACGCGCCTTCGCCGCGGCTGTTGTGGGATGCTCTCGAGCGCGACTGCCTCAACACTGGCAAAGGCTGCTCGGTCGTCTCCATTCCCCACAACTCCAACTTGAGCGGCGGGCTGATGTTTCCCTCAGACGGGCCCGACGGCGAAGCCATGACAGCTGACTATGCTCGGCGACGCGCGGATTTTGAACCGCTGGTCGAGATGATGCAGCACAAGGGCGACTCGGAGTGCCGTATCGGCGCTGGTGAGGCCGACGAGTACTGCGGGTTCGAAAAACTACCCTACGATGATTTCATTGGCAATACGTTTCCCTGGTTGAGGCGCGAAGCGGGGCCGATGAGTTTTATCCGAAACGCGTTGCTGCACGGCCTTGTGGTCGAAGATTCAACAGGACAGAACCCCTACCGCTTTGGTTTGATAGGCGGTACCGATACCCACCTCGCGGCGGCGGGCGCGGCCGAGGAGACCTCGTTCCCGGGCCACGGCGGGGCAGGTAAGCCCGCGGGCCGTGACCTCGCGCCGGGGCTACCCGACAATATTGAGAACAACCCCGGGGGCCTCGTGGTTCTGTGGGCCGAAGAGAACTCCCGCCCGGCACTCTTTGCCGCCCTGCGAAGGCGCGAGACCTACGCGACCAGCGGTCCGCGTATGCTCCTGCGGCTATTTGCTGCTTGGGAACTCGCCGACGACATGTGCGAAGGCGAGAATTTTGCGCGGGAAGGTTACTCCTCCGGTGTGCCGATGGGAGGGGTCCTTGCTTCTCTTCCAGGGGAGTCGTCGGCGCCGGTGATTGCTGTCTCGGCCATGGCTGATCCCGGTACGGCGGCCAGGCCGGGCACCGGTCTGCAGGTTCTGCAGTTGGTAAAAGGCTGGCTGGGCAAGGATGGCAAGCCGCACAGCCGGGTAGTCGACGTGGCCGGGGATCGGAACAACGGTGCTCGCGTGGACACCGAAAGCTGCGAGGTCTCGGGCCCCGGGTCGGGTAGCCTCTGCGCGGTCTGGCGAGACCCTGACTTCGATCCTTCCGTGCCAACGTTCTACTACGCCAGGGTAATAGAAAACCCGGTTTGTCGCTGGAGTACCTTGTTGTGCAACCAGGCCGACATCGACTGCGATGCCGAGGGGGAGATTGGCGAAGCGTACAGTGGCTGCTGCGACTCTTCCTACCCCCGGGTTATACAGGAGCGGGCGTGGAGTTCCCCGGTGTGGTATAACCCGGTGTCGCGCGGGACGCTCGTGCAGGCGAAAACAGGAGAAGATAGATGATTGTCGTGACCAACCGAATTGCTGTTGCCAGTGGCTACGAAGAAGAGTTCGAGGACCGCTTTCGCAAGCGGGCGGGCCTTATCGACAGCGAACCCGGGTTTATTAACAACCGGGTCGAGCGGCCGCTGCTCAAACGCTTTGATCACTCCAGCGGTGGCTGGACTGAGACCAGCGAGCAACAGTACTACCTGGTGCAGACCACCTGGCGCAGCGAAGAGGATTTCTGGAACTGGACGAGGAGCGCGTCCTTTCGGGAAGCGCACTCAAATCGACCGCCGAAAGAGATGTTCGCGGCCCCCAATGTTCTCGAAATCCACGAGATCGTTCTCGATACCGACTCGCGCACGGAGTAGCGACCGCTTGCAGGCGGTTTGTCCCCCGCCAGGGGGGGGGTAAAACGCCACCGCGTGGCGTCGAGCTTTTCGAGTAATACCCTGCTGTTCCCCCCCGAACGGGGGTAATTTCCTTTTTTTAGCGCGCCAAGTCCTTACCTGCCGCGCTGAAATTTGCGTAACTGGTGTTCAGGGAACCCGCGGGTAATGACCTATAGATACCAGTTTATTCTGGGGGCCGTATTGCTGTGCTTGTTCGCCCGACAGGCGGCAGCGCAGCTTCCCGTATCAAGTGCTGCTGAACTCTGTGCGCCAACGGCCGATCCTTGTGTCATCAACACCAGAGTTGTTGTCGCTGCTGGTGCGGTGCTGGACCTGGGTACGCGGACGTTACTGGTCTCCCCGGGGGGATCCCTGGAGTTCTCTGCTGGTATCGCAAGCGTTGCCTGTGGCGAATTTCGCCTCGACACCCCAGGGGCGGTTGCGCTCAAGGCTCGCGGTGACAGCGGTTTTGGGGGACAGGTGACCGTCAGCGCGAGGCGCAGCTGTTCGCTGGCCAGCGCGTTGTTATGCCTCGTTGACAGCGAGTGCCAATCGCAGGGCGCGGGCGCGTGCACCCTGGGCAGTGGAAATATCGTCATCGGTGGCCGAGTGGTCGGAAACGCGACCACGCCCGCAGTCCTCGACCTCGCGGCAGCCGGGGATGTAACGATAAGCGAGCAGGTAAACCTGAACGGAAGCACCACGGCTTCGGACGGGGGGACCTTGAGCATCATGGCTGCTGGAAAGGTGGACGTGCTAGCCCGGATACAGGCCAGTTCCGGCGCCGATGGCAGCGGAGGTGAACTGGTGATCGATGCCGGCAGCAGCGTTAGTCTCCTGGCCTTGGTGGATGTGAAGGGGGGAGATTTTGACGGTGGCCTCATCGACGTCAACTCGGGGGCCGACATAAACATAACAGCCAGTCTCCTGGCTTCATCGTCGGCTCGCGAGGGTTTCGGTGGGTACATAGCACTGAGTGCCAGTGGTGATATATCAGTGGCCGGCGGCAGCGCCGCTTCACCGATCGTACTTGATACCGATGGTCACGGAAGCGTCGCGATTGGTGGAGACGGGGGCAGCCAGGATCTAAGCGCTGGGGGAAATATCTACGTTGGTCCTTTTGTAAAACTGACCGCGAGGGGTGCTGCTCCTGACGGCTTCGGCGACTTTATAACGCTTGACGCTCTTGGATCTCTGGTCGTTGATGGCGAACTCATAGCCCGCGGGCGGGGGAGCCAGAGCGGAGGTGGCATCGTTGACCTCGTGGCTGGTGGTGACCTCGTGCTGGGCTCGACATCGCTGATAGACGTGAGCGGAAACGGTGGCGGCGGTGACTCGCAGGTCAGGGCTGAACGGGATGCCCGGCTGGCCGGGGTAATCGATATAGGTTCCAGTTCGGGTGGAGGTTTTGTCGATGTCACGGCGCTTCGTACGGTCGTCTTGTCTGGAACCCTTGTATCGGCGGGAGGTGTCGGATCACTGCCAGCCTCGATCAGCCTGGCTGCTTGTTCGCTGAGGCTTCAATCGGGGGCGGTCATCGACAACCCGGGGGCTGGCTCCCTCAACAGCTTGACGGGTTACGAGTCCCTGTTCGTGGGTACCGGCGCAAGCGTTATTTCCGGAGGCACCAACAGTCTCAATTACTCTGGCGCGTCACCGGTGGTGGAAGGGGTGGTTCTGCCTGCTGCTTTGCCCGTGGCCGTAACTCCGGTTGGTGTCTGCGACACCTGCTCGGATGGGTTCCCGGGCCCCGCGGAAAGCTGCGATGACGGCAATCTCATAGCCGGTGACGGTTGCGATCCTGCCTGTCAGGATGAGGGTTGCACGGTGCAGACGCCGGGTTATCCAGCGGCTGCCCTCTGCGATGACGGGAACCCCTGCACCGCGGATCGTTGTGATACCCTGCTGCACGCCTGCGAGCACGCGGATCCCTGTGACGACGGAATAGGCTGCACGGTTGATTCCTGCGTCGTTGCGGCGTGTGTGAATACGGTTTCAGACCAGGCCTGCGACGATGGCAACCCCTGTAGCGACGACGCTTGTTCGCCCTTGTTTGATTGCAGTTACCTGGCCAACACACTGCCCTGCGATGATGCCGATGAATGTACTTCGGGCGACTCCTGCAGCCTGGGTATATGTTCCGGAGTTGAAATCCCTCTCTGTCAAGAGTGCGGGAATGGAATTGTCGATCAGGGCGAGGCCTGCGACGACGGCAACACGGACGACAGCGACGCTTGCCTGTCAACCTGCGTGTTGGCCAGCTGCGGTGATGGCGCCGTGCAGGTTGGTGTAGAGCAGTGCGATGCTGGTCAGTCCAACAGCGACATTCTAGCGGACGCCTGCCGCACCGATTGCAGC
>DBZX01000049.1:0-539 GCA_002311335.1 bacterium UBP10_UBA1149 | reverse complement strand
CGACGGCGTGACCGACAGCGGCGAGGCCTGCGACGACGGTAACCTGGACAACCTCGACGCTTGCCGCAACGACTGCTCGCTGCCCACCTGTGGCGACGGCATGCTCGATAGCGGCGAAGCCTGTGACGACGGCAACACGGACGACAGCGACGCTTGCCTGTCAACCTGCGTGCTGGCCAGCTGCGGTGATGGCGCCGTGCAGGTCGGTGTAGAGCAGTGCGATGCTGGTCAGTCCAACAGCGACATTCTAGCGGACGCCTGCCGCACAGATTGCAGCTTGGCTTCCTGCGGCGACGGCGTGACCGATAGCGGCGAGGGCTGCGACGACGGTAATCTGGACAACCTCGACGCCTGCCGCACAGGCTGCTCGCTGCCAACCTGTGGCGACGGCATGCTCGATAGCGGCGAAGCCTGCGACGACGGCAACGCGGACGACAGCGACGCCTGCCTGTCAACCTGCGTGCTGGCCAGCTGCGGTGATGGCGCCGTGCAGGCCGGTGTGGAGCAGTGTGACCGCGATGGATTGAACAGCGACAGCC
>DBZX01000024.1:48466-56288 GCA_002311335.1 bacterium UBP10_UBA1149 | reverse complement strand
CTACCGGCGTACCCTGCTCCAACCCGGGAGCCGGCGGCGGCAACTGCCTGCAGTGTACCGCCGAACCCGCCGAACTGGTCGTCGATCCTGCGGTCAAGAGGGGCCGCAAGAGAATCAAGCTCAAGGTCGTCACTGAAGCTGCCCCGCCGAAAAACCGGCCCATAAAGGACACCGACAAGCTCAAGCTCAGGTGCATCGACTGCCCCTCGGCCAGCACCTTTGAACACATAGCCGACATTGTTTTTGGCGGCTGCGCTGCAGCGGCGGCCTGTCACACGGGAGCGACAGCGGCGGGGGGGCTGAACCTTGACATCAACGAAATCGGCGCCGCAGCCTTGCACGACGAGCTCGTCGCCGAGGCCGCCTCGAGCGCTGGCGCGGGCGCACTGGGCATGGCCCGCATCCTTCCGGGCGACGCAGGGCTGGGCACGGCGGGTTCCCAGAGCCTGCTCTACGAAAAACTACTGCTTGCCAACAGCGAGCTGGATGCCCTGTGCACGGCCGGTGGGCAGGCCGCCGCCTGCCTTGGACAGAAAATGCCGCCGGGTTCAGACGTGTACTCCACCGGCAAGCTCGACCTGCTCAAGATCTGGATCGAGGCCGGCGCGCCTTTCGACGGCTGGATAGCCGGCGCCACCTGCGGCGAACCCGAGGACATCTGGAGCGCCGTTGACCCGCCTGCACCACCGGCGCCCGGCGAGGGCTTCCAGATGCACTTCATATCGCCGGAGGATTACACGCTGGCGCCGGGCGAAGAATTCGAGGGCTGCCAGTGGGTACAGCTACCCGAAACTGTGACCGAGGACTGGTACATAGAAAGAGTCGAGATAGTCGCGAACACCGGCACGCACCACGTGCTGTTGTGGGAAGACGTCGTCGACGCGAGCGGTTCGGTACCGGCGGCCGTGCCCACGGCCTTTGACCCCAACGACCTGGCCTGCACCAAGAACTTCGGGTTCAAAATCTTCCGAATCGGCACGCAGGACAGCGAAAGTACCATGACCATGCCGGAGAACACTTCTTTCAAGATCAGCGCGGGCCAGATGTTCGGCTGGAATCCCCACTACGTCAACCACTTCAACGTCGACATTTACCCCGAGACCTACGTCAATTTCTACGGGTCGACAACGCCTACCACGGCCGCCGCCAATATGATCTTCCCCGGAGAAACGACTTTCAGCATACCGCCCGGAGAAGCCGGTATAGGTGGTGTCGCACAGTACACGAACAACAGCGGCAACGGCCAGTGCATGTTTGCGATAACCTCTCACCAGCACCGGCGCGGGACTGGTCTGAAGATATGGGACAGCGAGCCGAGCGACTGGAATGACCTCTCCAGCCTGATCTACTACTCCAGCGACTGGGACCACCCCGAGGTGCTCAAGACCGACCCGCCGCGGCACCTGCCGGCCGGTGACAGCCTGTGGTTCCAGTGCGAGTGGGACAACGGTGTTCTCAACGACGTTACCAGGCGCTGCTGGTCACCGTTTGCCGATACCGGCTCCGGTCCTCACCAGTGCGGCTTCCTGAACGACCATGTCTGCTTTACCGACGCCGACTGTCCCCCCTTACAGACAACGGGCATCTGCCGTGATTGCGATCTCAATTTCGGGGTGCTGTCAGAAGACGAAATGTGCTTCCTCGTCGGTTACTACTACCCGGCCCAGGCGGGCGCCGAGCCCTGCCCGTGGCCGCTGCTCGGTGACTTCGGCTTCTGACCCGGGCCGGTGGCGACGCGACGGAGCTGTCAGCCTTGGCGACGCGCGGCCAGGCCTTCGAGATAGCGCAGGGCCGACTCGCGGCCCTCGGGGTCGCGCAGGCCTGCCAGCAGGCCGTCGGCGTCGGCCCAGCTGCGGGCCACGCCCCAGGCCTGCTCGGTCACGGCGTTTACATGGCGCTTGGTCGACAGCAACGCGAGCGCGGGCTTGTCGGCCAGCTGGGCGGCGAGCGTCTCTGTTTCCTCTTCGAGTTTTGATGGCGCGACCACTCGGTTGACGAAACCGGCGGCGCGGGCTTCCTCGGCCGTAAAGGGCCGGCAGGTCATCACCAGTTCTTTCGTAAGCGCGGGCCCTATTTCCCGGACCAGCCGCGGTATGCCTCCCCAGGCAAGCGGTATGCCGAGATCTATCTCGGGTATCGCGAAACGCACGTCGTCGGCGGCCACCCTGAGGTCGCAGGCCGCCGCCAGCACCAGGCCGCCGCCAACGCAGTGTCCCTGTATGCGGGCCACTGTCACCGCCGGAATACGCTCGACGGCGTCGGCCATCAAGCGGCCGAGATCGGCCATGGCCCTGGGGTCAGTCGGACTGTCTCCCCCGCCGCCGGCAAAGGCCGTCACGTCGGCGCCGGCAGAAAATGCGCGCCCCCTGCCCGAGACGACAACGACCTTCAGCTCGGAGCAGCCGGCCAGGAAATCCGCCGCCCGGGCAAGCTCGGCCAGGGTCTCGGGGCCCAGCGGGTTGAGACTGTCGGGGCGGTCGAGCTCGAGCGTGCCCCTGTTGCCCGCCGCTGAGATCTCGATCGTGTTGAAAGATGGAACCTGCATGTCGCCCTCCGCCTGCCGGCAGTCACCCTATAGCGCAGTCGCACAGGCTAACTGAACCGCGGTAACCGCGAGGCCCCGGTAAACAGGCCCGACGCGACACTCGCCCGCGACATAGGAACAGAAAACGCAACCGCTATACTGGGGCCGGCATCCAGACCATGCATCAACAACGCACAGTCACTGGCAGGCAGCGGCAGCAAAGCGCCGCCGGTCGGACAACGGCCGGCCTGCTCGCCGTTTGTGCGACTGCCTGCCTGCTCGTAACTGCCTGCGGCGGGCCCACGCGGCAAGACAGCGAAGCGGCGGTCAACATCGCCGCCGCCGACCCGTCCCTGCCCCAACCCGCGGCACTGTCGAGCCTTTCGACCGCAGCCCTGGACGCTTTCCTCGATTTCAACGCCGCCATAGGCACTAACTCGGGTTACGTGGCCGTCTTCGCCCGCGACGGTCGCGTGGTGCACGCCCACACGGCTGGCTACGCCGACATCGAGGCCGGGCTGCCCATGCAGTTGTCCACCCGCTTCAGGCTGGCGTCGATGACCAAGCCGGTAACCGCCGTGGCCGCCATGATGCTGGTCGAAGAAGGCCGCCTTTCGCTCAACGACCCGGTGTCGCTCTACCTGCCGGTAGCCGCGAGCCTGCGCGTGGCCAGCGACAGTTCGCCCGGTGAACCGCTTGCAACCGAGCCCCTGCAAGAGCCGCTCACCGTACGCCAGCTGCTCACCTTTTCGGCCGGCATCGGCCACGAACAAGACCCTTCGCCCCTGGGCAGGATGTGGGCAGAGCGCGACATCTATGCCGGCGCGGGGTCGCTGGAGCTGCGCGTCAACCGCATACTCACCGCGCCGCTTTACGAACAGCCCGGCACGCGCTGGCGCTACGGCTGGACGGCCGACGTGCTGGCCCGCGTGGTCGAAGTCGCCGCCGGACAGCCCTTCGGTGAGTTCCTGGTCGAACGCGTGTTCGAACCTCTGGGCATGAGTTCAACGGGCTTCCTGCCGCCGGTCAACGAGCAGGCCGACATGGCGCGCGTGTACACGAAAGACGAAGACGGCGACCTCCTGCTGGTGGAGCACCCTCACCACGACCCGGCCGACTGGACACCGGGCGGCAGCGGCCTGGTCTCAACGGCGGGCGACTATCTCAAGTTTGCGCTCATGCTGTGGAACCGGGGCAGCTACAACGGAGTGCGCCTGCTCCAACCCGAGACCGTTGGCCTGATGACGCGCGCGCACGTCGCCTCGGGCGTGCTCGCCGAAGAAGACATCGAGGGGCTGGGCTGGGGCCTGGGAATGGCGGTGGTCGTTGACCCCGACGCCACCATCATGACCGACCGCAAGGGCGACTTCTGGTGGTCGGGATACTTCGGGACGACGTTCATAGTCAGCCCCACCACGGGGCTGGTCGGCGTTGTGCTCGCCCAGGACCAGCCGGGCCCGTACAGCGGCCGGCCCTACCCGGTTTATATCGCCCAGTCTTTCGCCTTCTTCGGGTTGTAACGCCAGCGGGCTTGCGTGCGCGCGGCCCGCGACTATCGTCATCCCTCTGCTGGAGGTACCCGGATGCAACTGTCTGAACAACACCGTCGTTTTCTTTTGGTCGACCAAGGCATCGGCCCGACGATTTTCAACTTCCTCCTCAACGGGTTGATCGTGTGGGCGTTGTTCAGAGGGACGGAGAACGTACCGCTGTGGGGCGAACAGAGCGTTGGTGTTGACCTGCTGGCCACGGGATTCATCCTGCCCTTTCTGACCTGCGTCATAGTAAGCGCACTGGTCTCGCGACAGGTAAAGTCGGGCAAGGTTTCCCCGCTACCCGACCAACAGTTTCCCCACTCGCACTGGTTCGAGCGTTCTGTTCCAAGGCGCGGCCTGTTTCTCGGTGTACTGGGAGTTGTCTTTGGCGCGGTGCCGGTAGTGTGGGCCCTCACCCTCGGCCAGGCTCAACCGTTCAGCGTGTCGGACTTCGTGTTGTTCAAGGCCGTGTGGGCGGCCATGCTGGCGGCCGTGGTTACTCCGATCATCGGCTGGTGGGCGCTGGCGAACGCTTCGCGCGAGGGGGTAACCGCCAAACCGCGTGCCCAGGATGCGCAGTAAGCAATGAAAATGTCCGTAGACTTCCGCACCCGGACAGACGGCGAGCCTGCCGCCTTTGACCCCGGGCAGTTTTTTTCCGACCAGCTTCCGGCCGCACTCGAAGCCAACCATGAACTGGTCATACCCGGGGCGGGCCTGCTCGGTCTGCGACCGATCACAATCGAAAGCGGCGGCGATGCGTGGTCGCTTTCGTGGGACAGCGACCGGGTCGTAGTGCAGACGGGCCTGACACCGGGGGCCGCTCGCGTCAGGTTCAAGGACGATCAACTGGCCGGGCTTGTCTGCGACCAGTTCACGCCCGTAACCTTCATGGTCTCAGGCGCGCTCGACATGCCCGAGGGCAACATCGGGCACCTGCTGGACTGGTGGCTCGTGCTGCGCGGCGCGCTCGACTCACGAACCCTTCACACACCGGGAGCAGTCTCCTTCGTTGACCCACGGGGAGAGCCACTGGACCTGCACCGGACCTTCGGTCCCGACGATCCAGTTGACGAGATGTCATGGTTCCTTCACGAGGCCGGCTACCTGCACATCACGGGCATGTTCGGGGAAAAAGAAATGGCACGCATTGCCGGCGAGATGGACCTTGCCCGGCCTTCGTATGAGGAAGGCGACGGGCGAAGCTGGTGGGCCACCACCGGGGACGGCAAACGACGCGTGGTGCGCATGCAGGCTTTCGACGAACGGTCCGAGGGCGCGGCGGAACTGCTACAGAACGAGCGTTTTCTCAGTATAGGCGCTATTACCGGCGATGGTCACGTACACGCGGGGCTGGAAAACAACCGCATCGAGGCCCTGGTCAAACCCATTGGCGTCGTCGAGGGAATATCCGATGTTCCGTGGCACAAGGACTGCAGCCTGGGGCGGCACAGCTACGAGTGCTGCAGCCTGACGGTGGGGGTCTCGGTCACCGGCGCCGACTCGGACTCGGGGCAACTGCGGGTCACCGCCGGTTCGCACCGGGCACTGTTGTGGCCTTCGCTCATCGGTCCCGGTTGCCACGACCTGCCTGAAATTGACCTGCCCACCCGTACCGGCGACATCACGGCCCACCTCAGCTGCACGTTGCACATGAGCCAGCCCCCCACCAAGCGCGAGCGGCGGGGGATGTACTCCGGCTTCCGCTTCCCCGAACCGGTATCTCCCGAAAAGGCCGCGGCCCGCGCGCGCCTGCGCGAAGTGCGCGAGGGGGCATACACCACGGTCTCCCAGGAACCGGCCCCCGGGGAGACAGCCGTCGAGGACTGACCGGCCCGGTCGTTGCCTGTACCCGGGCAGGCGTATAGCTGTACCCCATGCCTGCACACCCAATACGCTTTGGACTTCAGACCGGCCAGCAGAACGTCGAATGGAAAGATCTCGTCGACTTGTGGAAAGCGGCCGACGACTGGGGCTACGACAGCCTGTGGACCTTCGATCACTTCTACCCCATTTTCACCGACCCGACGGGTCCGTGCATGGAGGGCTGGACAACGCTGGCGGCCCTGTCCCAGGTAACCAGCAAGGCCCGTATCGGCCACCTCGTCAATGGCAATACCTACCGCCACCCGTCGCTCGTAGCCAAGTCGGCGGCCACCCTCGACATAGTGAGCAATGGCCGCTTGAACCTCGGCCTGGGCGCCGGCTGGTTCGAGCAGGAACACCACAGCCTCGGTTTCGATTTCAAGACAGTGCTCGGGCGGCTGGAAGCGCTCGAAGAGTCGCTGATTATCATAAAGGGCATGCACGCGGGCGAAGCGGTAACGCTGGAGGGCAAGCACTACCAGGTCAACGACGCCATCTGCGTGCCCGCGCCGGTGCAGGACGGCGGAACGCCGATCATGATAGGCGGAACCGGGCGAAAGATACTGCTGCGCATCGTCGCCCAGTACGCCGACATGTGGAACGCTCCTGGATCCGCGACCCAGTTTGCTGAAATGGTGGGAATAATAGAACAGCACTGCAACAAGGTGGACCGCGACCCGGCAAAGATAGAGAAAACCGTTATGATGCCACTGTGCTACACCGACGACGAGGCGACGCAGGACTTCGTCTGCGATCTGCTTGTCGGCGCCTACGGTATCTCGAAAGAGGAAGCCCGTGCCCAGTCGATGATAGGGGGCAAGGATGAATGCCTGGAAAAGGTGCAAGCCTTCGTCGGGGCCGGCTGTACTCACTTTATTTTCATGCTCATTCCGCCCTACTCGCACGACCAGTTGCAGGCTTTCGTAGAGGAAGTCGCCCCCGTGGCCCGCGGCTGACCGACAGCTACATCAACCAACGCAAAGAATTAACGTGGATTTCTGGTTCGAGTTCGCAAGCACCTACTCCTACCCGGCTGCAATGCGCGTGGAGGAACTCGCGGCCCAACGCGGCATCAAAATTTCCTGGCGACCTTTACTGCTCGGGCCGATCTTCGCCGAGTACGGTTGGCAGGACTCGCCGTTCAACCTTTTCCCGTCCAAGGGACGTTACATGTGGCGAGACCTTGAGCGTATCTGCCAGGACCAGGGCATAGCCTTCTGTCGCCCGTCGGAGTTCCCTCGCAACGGGCTGTTGGCCGCGCGGGTCGCCTGCCGCTTCGCAGACGACCCGTGGCTTCCCAGCTTCGTTAGGGCAGTTTATCGGTCCAACTTCGAAAAAGACCTCGACATCTCAACATCGGCAACAGTCGCACACTGCATTGCTTCTGCGGGTGAAGATCCCGCCACTGTTATCAAGGAAGCCCAGTCCACGGAGTCAAAGGACATGCTTCGCGCTCAAACCGAGGAAGCCTCCCGGCTCGGGATATTTGGAGCCCCCTCCTTCGTTGTCGGAACGGAGCTTTTCTGGGGAAACGACCGCCTCGAGAACGCCCTTAATTGGGCGGCGGAACACCACGGCTGATGAAACCCGGCCGTTCGCGAACGTTTTCCCGAAGCACAAGGCAGCGCGCCGAGAGCCCGGTAAACCCTGGCCCCGGTGTTCAATCCTTGAATACCACCCGCCGAGACGGCACTATCTCCACCGGGAGCCGACCGGCACCCCGACAACAGTGAGCGACGATAACAAGAGCAAGACACCCGACGCATTGCTGGCGGCGTTGCGCAGGATCGTGGGCGTGGCCACCGAGCCACGCGTGACCCGCGACGACGTCAACCAGGCCATGATACGGCACTGGTGCGACGCCATGACCGATCACAACCCGGTGTACACCGACCAT
>DBZX01000024.1:47961-48361 GCA_002311335.1 bacterium UBP10_UBA1149 | reverse complement strand
CATAGTCGCGCCGCCGGCCATGCTGGACACCTGGTCCATGCCCGGCCTTGCGCCGCGGCCACGACAGGAATCATCCAGCGGCGAGGAAGCCGGCATGGTGCCGGTGCTCGACCAACTCGACGCCGCCGGTTTTACCTCGGTGGTCGCCGCCGGCATGACCCACGAGTACCACCGTTACCTCAGGCCCGGCGACCGCTTGACCATCAGCCAGGTCATCACCAGCGTGTCGGACGAGAAGCAGACCGCGCTGGGCGTGGGCCACTTCTTTACCACCGAGAGCAACTTCGCCGACCAGCAGGGCAACAGCGTCGGGCGCATGGAGTTCAGCATACTCAAGTTCAAACCCGGCACCGGTACCATCAACATGGACGCGTCGGCGCTCGAGGGCCTTGAGAAAATG
>DBZX01000024.1:37844-47956 GCA_002311335.1 bacterium UBP10_UBA1149 | reverse complement strand
CCCAGGCCGCGGCCGGCCATCAGCCGTGACACGAGGTTTTTCTGGGACGGGATCGACCAGGGCGAACTGCGCATTCAAAAGTGCAAAAGCTGCGACGGGCTTCACCACCCCCCTGTCGTGCGCTGCCCGGGTTGCGGCAGTTACGAGCTCGGGTACCTGGTCTCGCAGGGCCGCGGCAGCGTCTACAGTTTCGTGGAGATCCACCACCCGCAGTTTCCCATGTTCGATTACCCCCTGATCGGCGTGCTGGTGGAGCTCGAAGAGGGCACCCGTATCATCAGCAATCTCGTGGGAGTTAAACCCGAAGACGTGGAAATAGGTATGCCGGTAGAGCTGGCCATAGAGGCCACCGACCCCGGGCTCAGCCTGCCCCTGTTCAGGCGCGCGCGGCCCGCTCGCCGCGAGTCGACGCTGCTCTTTGCAGACCTCGAGCCGGGGCAGGAACTGCCGCCCTGCCCTGTCGCTATTTCGCGTACGCTCATCGTTGCCGGCGCGATGGCAAGCCGCGACTTCCAGGACGTGCACCACGACCCCGACCTGGCAAAGAAGCGCGGCTCGCCCCCCCCCCCCCCCGAACACAACAACACCCCCCCGCCCCCCCCCCNNAGCGGGCAAACGTCAGTGGCCCGCCGCCGCGCGGCTCGCCCGACACCTTCATGAACATCATGACCACCTCCGGGCTCACCAATCGCTACGTCACCGACTGGGCCGGCCCCGACGTGATTTTTCGCAAGCTGTCGCTGCGACTCGGGGTGCCCAACTTTCCCGGCGACACCCTGACTTACACCGGACAGGTGCAGTCGACCGAGCTGCGCGACGGCAAGGGAGTGGTCGAGCTCCTGGTGACCGGCACCAACAATCTCGGCGACCACGTAACTGCCACCGTCGAACTGGAGTTACCGACCCGGTGAGCATGTCGTTTGCAGGACAGACCGCCATCGTGGGAATCGGCGCCACCGAGTTCTCAAAGAATTCCGGCCGCAGCACACTGCGCCTGGCCGTCGAGTGCTGTGATGCGGCCATCGCCGACGCCGGCCTGCTGCCCGAACAGATCGACGGTATGGTCGGCTTCACCGTCGAGGAAAACCACGAGATCGACGTCGCGCGCAGCCTCGGCATCAAGGAACTCACCCACTTCAGCCGCATACACCACAGCGGCGGCGCTGCCTGCGGCACCTTGCACCAGGCCGCCATGGCCGTGCACACGGGAGCGTGCAAGTACGCGCTCGTGTACCGCGCCTTCAACGAACGCTCCGAGACCCGCTTCGGCGCCGGGGTGCAGGGTCTCAACAACGCGCCCACCCCCATCATGGTCGACTTCGGCTGGTGCCTGCCCTTCGGGCTGCTGACGCCGGCGTCGTGGGTGGCCATGTTCGCCACCCGTTACATGCACCAGTACGGCGCCACCAGCGAAGACTTCGGCAGGGTGTCGGTGGCCGACCGGCGTCACGCCGCCACCAACCCGGCGGCGTTTTTCTACCAGCAAGCCATCACCCTGGAAGACCACCAGGCCAGTCGCTGGATCGTAAAGCCCCTGCACCTGCTCGACTGCTGCCAGGAAAGCGACGGTGGCCAGGCGCTGCTGGTAACCACGCTCGAGCGCGCCCGCGACCTGCCCAACAAGCCCGTGGTCATTGCCTCCGCGGCCCAGGGCAGCGCAGACGACCAGCAGATGATGAAGAGCTACTACCGCGACGATATAACCGGCATCCCCGAAATGGGACTGTGCGCGCGCCAGCTATGGAACGACACCGGCCTTGGTCCCAACGACATACAGGCAGCCATCATCTACGATCACTTCACGCCGCTGGTGCTACCGCAACTCGAAGAGTTCGGCTTCTGCGCGCGCGGGGAGGCGAAGGACTTCATCAAGGACGGCAACCTCGAGCTGGGCGGTAGGCTTCCCATGAACACCAACGGTGGCCAACTGGGCGAAGCCTACGTACACGGCATGAACGGCATCGCCGAGGCAGTGCGCCTGGTACGCGGCACGTCGGTCAACCAGGTGCCGGACGTCACCAACGTGCTCGTCACCGGCGGTACGGCCGTACCGACAAGCGCTGCTATCCTCTCGCAACCCGGTTGAGCAGCGGGGGCCTTGGAAAAACAGCACCAGGGATGCACGACGGACAGCACATAGAGCCGGCCACTTCGGGCAGCTATCCACTTCGCGAGGGCAACCTCGTGCGCCCGCTGGTCGACGGTGGGCCGGCCTTCGAGCGCATCTGCACAGCCGTTGAATCGGCAGAACGCAGCGTCTGGATAACAGTAGCCTTCCTCGAGCAGGCCACGCGCATGCCCGGCGGGCGCGGTGGGTTTTTCGACCTGCTCGACGTGGCAGCCGCGCGAGGAATCGAAATCCGCGTGCTGTTCTGGAGCGAGCCCGACATCGATCGCATGATAAAAGGTGCCGAGCACTTTGCCGGTGATGCCGGAAACAGGGCGCTGCTCGAGTCACGCAACACCGCCTGGCTGGCGCGCTGGGATCGCTTCGCCAAGCACTGCCACCACCAGAAGAGCTGGGTGGTCGACGCGGGCCGTGAGGGCGCGCTGGCCTTCGTGGGGGGCATAAACCTGGACAGCGGCTCCATCAGCTGGCCGGGACACAGCGCGCCCGCAGGCACGGCGGACAAGAATAAACGCACCGACTCTCACAACATCCACGACGTCTACCTCGAAATCCACGGCCCCGCGGTGGCCGACGTGGCCCACAACTTCGTGCAGCGCTGGAACCAGGCCAGCGAGCGCCACGACAGCTGCGGCGCGTGGCCGGATCTCTCGTTGGCCAACGACCTCGAGTTTCCACTCGCGCTTCCCGCTGCCGCGGGAAACGTGCCGGTGCAGGTAACGCGCAGCGTCCAGGCCTCGCTCTACAGCAACGGCCACGCCGCGCCGGGCGCGCCGGGCTACGCCATCGAAAACGGCGAAACCAGCATACGCGAGCAGTACACGCGTGCGATCGAGGGCGCGCGCGAAGCGATCTACATAGAAAACCAGATGCTGATCTGCCCCCAGGTCATAGAAGAACTGTCCGCGGCCATGCAGAGGGGCGTGCTGGTCGCCGCCCTGGTGCCCGGACTCCCCATGCCCGAGATCGCCGCCGCTCGCGACAACCCACTGGCCAAACCAGTGTTCGAGGCTCTCGGTCGTCTGGGCGAACACGAAAACTTTACGCTGGCCGCGCCCATGGTGTCCATTAACGGCAGCGCGCCTGAACACGTGTACGTGCACTCCAAGATGATGCTGGTCGACGACTGCTTTACGACCATAGGCTCGTGCAACACCATGGCGCGATCGTTCCTGGGCGACACCGAGATGAACGCCAGCTTCTGGGACGAGAGCGTCACCCGCGCGCTCAGGTGCGAGTTGTTGGGCGAACAACTCGGCCGTGACACGGCTGGGCTGGAAGTGACCGCGGCGCTGCGGCTGTTTGCCGAAACCGCGCGCGCCAACCGCCGGCGGCTCGAAGCGGGGAAGCCGCTGAGCGGCATGGCCGTGGCGCTGGACCCGGCCCGCTGGGGCCTCTAGGAACCTGCGTGCCTAGAAATCGCGGTCCATCACCGTCTTGCGACCCGCCTCGCCGGCGCGCAGGATGGCGTCGTCGGCCAGCCGCCGCATCTGTCTGGACAGCGCCGGCATGACCGAGTCCGAGGTGTTCATACCCGAGCGCGCCCTGATGTAGGCCTTGAGCTTGCTCGCTACCACCAGCACCTCCTGGGGAATGTCCTGCGAACTCAGCGACACCCCGGCAGCTTCGGTTTCTTCGGCAGCGGGTGACGTACTTTTATCGGCAGCAGGCGGCGCATTGCTTGCCTCGGCAGCGGCAGGCACGGCGGTTTCCCGTGCGCCGGCCCGGCCCTGCTCCCAGGTGCTGCGCGAAGGCGAGCGATTTTCCTCCGCCCAGGCTTCGCGGTGGCGCATCACCGGCAGGTGCGCGCTAAAGCATGGCATCGAGCAGAACACCAGCGACTTGTCCTTGCGGTTGCAGGTGCTCACGCTGCAGTTGTAGTAAGCCGAGTCGAAGCCCAGCGATTTTTTGCAGTTGCTGCAGCGGCGCCAGAACGTTTCCTGGGTCAATTACTCATCCTCACTCTCCCGCACGCGCTGCAAAGGGATACTCAAGCAGCGCGCCCCGTTCGGACAGCTTAACGCGCAACGCGCCGGTATCAACCGCCGAGGCATCGCCCTGCTGCCCGCCGGTTGTCGAAGCGGCCGCAGCCATCGCCGCCGCCGTACCTGCAGCCTGCCCGGTGGCCACGCAAGCCGGAATTTCCTTGGTGGCGTTGTGGGTGGGGTGGTCTACCGAGATGCAACGCCCTGCCACCAGCAGGTTGTCCAACTCGGCGGCCAGGAGACAGCCGTAGGGAACCGCGTACACCAGGCCGTGGCGGGTCCAGTGCCCAGTCACGGCAACGGCGTCGGCAAAATCCCGGTCGGCCTGTTGCCGGGTGAGTGTCGCACGCCCTGCCACTCGCCGGCTCTCGGTGATTCCCAACTGGCTCGCGACCCCGCAGAGGTGGGCGCCGGCAGCGTCCGGCAGCTCGACTCGCAGACGGCGAAACTCCTCGAGCGCCAGCCGGCGCGCGTCGAGTTCACCGCGGGTTCGCTCGCGCGGATCGGTGGCGTCTATCTTGCCACCACCCCGTGCTGCCAGCCCCCAGGGCACCAGCACCTGGTCGGCGGCCGTGGTTCGGAAAAACGGCGCGCCCTGCTCCAGCGCGTCGCTGACGTCGGTGATTCCCCCGGCGCGAAACCACAACCACGGATGCACCCGCTCCAGTTCAAACGCGCAACCTGCCGCTGCAAATAACTCGCCGTCACCACTGGCGTCAATGTAAACAGGCGCAACAACCGCGCCGCGGCCGGCCTTCGACTGCACCGCCAAGGCCTCGATGCGACGGCCTTCTACCAACGGGTCTGCGGCCAGGCAGTGAAACAACAGGTCGACGCCAGCCTCCACTACCATTTCGGCGAGCACCTGGGCGAGAATCTCCGGATCGTAGGCTACCGAGTAACGAACCGGTGCGTCCTTGCCCCACACGAGCCCCCAGCGACGATACTTTTCCACCAGGCCGGCTTCGCTCGAAGCCCAGTGAGCCGCGGGGGGATGAAACTCGCCGCCGGCCGCGCCAACGCGATCTACGATTTCCTGGCACAGGCCGCCTATGACCTGGCGTCCACGCCCGTCGTCGAGCGTGAGGAGCAGGGCTATGAGTCCGCCCGTTGCCAGTCCGCCGAGCACGCCACCGCGCTCGAGCAGAACCACCTGCGCCCCCTCGCGGGCCGCGGCCACGGCGGCAGCCACACCGGCCGTACCGCCGCCGGCAACAACGACGTCGGCTCGCGCGAGCACCGACAGCTCGCGCGCGGGCTCAAGCACCGTGTCGTCAGTTGGCATCCGCACGCAGCGCACGCAGGCGGGCGAAGTCCTCACCCGCGTGGTACGAAGAACGCGTCAGTGGCGAAGAAGCCACCATTGTAAACCCGCGCGCGCGGGCCTGCTCGGCCAGCTGCTCAAACTCCTCGGGAGGCAGGTAGCGCTGCACGGGCAGGTGGCGACGGGTGGGCTGCAGGTACTGGCCGATGGTCAGAAAATCAACGCCGGCTTCGCGCAGGTCGTCCATTACGGTGAGCAGCTCGTCGCGGGTTTCGCCCAACCCGACCATCAAGCCCGACTTGGTAAACAGCGCGGGCTCGGCCCTGGCTGCCAGCGCCAGCAGCTCGAGCGACACACGGTAGTCGGCGCCCTGCCGCGCGCTTGAGTACAGGCGCGGCACGGTCTCGAGGTTGTGGTTAAAAACGTCGGGCTGCGAACGCAGCACGCGCTCGCCCGCCCCCGGCTTGCGCAGGAAGTCGGGCACCAGCAGCTCAACGGTGGTGTCGGGGCAACGCTCGCGCAGGCGATCAACACAGTCCACGAAATGCGACGCGCCGCCGTCGGCCAGGTCGTCACGATCAACCGAAGTTATAACGACGTGACGCAGGTCCAGCCGCTCGGCCATGCGCGCCACCCTTGCCGGCTCCAAGGGGTCGGGCGCCCGTGGTCGGCCGGTAGCCACGTTGCAGAAGGCGCAGGCCCGCGTGCAGACCTCGCCCAGTATCATCACCGTGGCGTGTCCCTGCTGCCAGCACTCGCCAAGGTTGGGACAGGCCGCCTCCTCGCAGACAGTGTTGAGGCCCAGCTCGCGCAGCGTTCTACGGGTGGGGGCAAGCAACTGGGCAGTACCCAGCTTTACGCGCAGCCACTCGGGCTTACGCTGTGGGAGGCTGCCCGACGAGGGTGCGCTCTGTCCAGCCGCAGCGACATCGGCCACGACCTCAGCCACCCGCCCCGGCCTCCAGCGCGTCCTGCGCCGAGGCGCCCAGAGCCTCCGACAAGCTGGGATGGGGAAAAATTGTGCGCGCAAGATCCTCGGCCGTGCCTTGCATGTCCTGCAGCAGCACGAGCCCGCCCACGAGCTCGGTCACGCCCGGTCCGATCATGTGCGCTCCCAGCAGTCGCCCGCTGGCCGCATCGAACACGGTCTTGACCAGGCCTTCCCTGTTACCTGTTGCGGTCGCCTTGCCGTTGGCGGTGAAAAACGAACGGCCCACCCTGGTTTCGTGACCGCGCTGCTGGGCCACGGCCTCGCTCATGCCGAGGCTGGCTATTTCCGGGTGGGTGTAAACGCAGGCCGGAATTCGTTCGCGGTCCACCGGGCGCGCGCCAGGCAGGCCGGCTATGTGCTCAACGCAGGCCCTGCCCTCCTGCGCGGCCTTGTGGGCAAGGCAGGGCGGGCCCGCGAGATCGCCGATGGCATAGACACCCGGTTCTCCCGTGCCTCCCCACTCGTTGGTGGCCACGAAGCCGCCGTCGAGCTTTACCTCGGTATTCTCCAGGCCCAGCTCGTCGCTGTTACCAGTCACTCCCACCGCCACCAGGGCGCGTTCGACCGACACGCTGCCGGCGGTCTCCCCGGCCAGTTTAAAAACGAGCCCGTCGTCATTCTTGTCCAGCGATTGTACGCGCGTGCCGCAGTGGATCTCCAGGCCGCGTTTTTTGAACGCCAGGCGAGCGAGTTCCGATATTTCCTCGTCCTCGCCGGGCAGCAGGCGTTCTTCGAGTTCGACCACGGTCACGCTGCTTCCCATGTCGGCATAGAAGCTCGCGAACTCCATGCCCACCGCGCCCGAGCCGACCACCAGCAGCGAGGCCGGCAACGAGGCAGCGGTCAAGGCGTCTTCGACCGTCCACAGCAGGCTACCGTCGGGCTCCAGTCCCGCGAGCGTGCGCGGGCGAGAACCGGTGGCAAGCAGAACCGCCTTGTCGGCGCGTAGTTCGCCGTTGCCTTCTGTGCCTTGCAGCTCGACAGCGAGCCCACCCGACAGGCGGGCGCTCCCCGCCATCACTTCGACGCCCGCGCTCTTGAGCAACTGCTTGACGCCACCCGACGCAATCCGCGCCGAGCGCTGGGCGCGCCGAACGACCAGGGCAAAATCAAACCCGGCCTGTTCCAGCTGCACACCGTAGTCTGCCGCCTCGACGACGGCCCGCCGGGTGTCGGCCAGGTGCAGCAGGGTCTTGGTGGGTATGCAGCCACGGTTGGCGCAGACCCCGCCGAGGTTTTCGCGCTCGACCAGGGTCACCGACATGCCCAACCCGGCCGCCCTCAAGGCGGCTTCGTAGCCGCCGGGTCCACCACCGATAATTACCAGGTCTCGTTTTGTCGCCACGCTGTTCTTCGCCACGCTGTTGTTCCGCCCGCTGCAGCCGGCCGCCTGGCCGGTTCATGGCCATTTTCAACAGCATACGCGGGAGCTTTTCAAAGGGGCGCCGGTCGCCGCTCAGCGCGCGTCGACTACGCTTATCCTATAGTCGCTGAACTCGGGCAGGTCGCCGGCCGGAATCAACATGCGAAACGAATCCGCAGCACCCGCGTCGAGGGCCTTTACCGTGGCCAGGGTAGCCGCTGGATCGGGGTCGCCCTCTATGGGCAACAAGCCCTCGGCAAGGTGGTTGTAGCCATCCGCGCGAAACCGCACCCGGCCCTCTTCGTCGAGCAGCTCGTAGCGCAGCACAACGTGCTGAACCGGCTCGGCCGAGCGGTTGCGCAACTCGCCGGCCACCACGTACAGGCCAGCCTTTGTCGTCGCCTCGCCGGCCAACGAGAAGCCCACCCCGGGCGAGGTCCAGTAGCCCCTGCGTTCGGTGATCTCTATCTGGCCCGCGCGGTTGCGCCCTGCCTCGCCTTCGCCCTGCGAACCCTGCGAGCCGCCAGCTGACTCGACCGGCAGCGAAACGGCCTGCAACGGCCACAACGAGGTCTGCTCGTTGAAGGCCGACCAGGCAAACCAGTAAGCCACGGTCGAAGCCAGTTCTCGGTCGCCTTCGAACACGCGGGCGCCGTGCTCATCGACAATGACCTTCACCCTGTGCCCACCCACGCTGTCCAGCAGGCCACCGTCGGAAGCCGCGCCGTCGGAAGCAGCGGCGAGGTCGGTCAACGACCAGGCCCTGCTGGCGCCACCGAGTTGCAGCCCCAGCACCTTCTGCTTGCGCCGCAGGCGGCCGTCTATGATATCGACCGGAAACATGAGGTCGTCGGAAGTCTCGTAAGTGGCGTAAGGATTCCTGGAGTAGTCGCGGCTGTGACCGGTGTCGAGCGACAGCACGCTGCCATCAGGATGTTGCCGCTTCCATTCCTGCCAGCGAGTGACTCGCGAGGGCAGAACCGTCAGCGTGCTTCCGTTCGACGGCCCGGCCACCGAAGCGCCGCCCAGCTGCGACCACAGGCTCTCGCCGTCGCGGTCATACATGAGCACGTTGCCCCGGTACAGCAGGCCCGACACGCCGAAGCTGAGTTCGCTACCACCCACGCGTCGGTCGAAAACAACCGCGCTGGCCGTCAGCGGACACCAGCTCACCACCACCGGGGTGTCACCAAGGCTGTCGTTCACCAGTTCGTGCCAATTGAGCAGGCGTAGAGGATAAGCGCGGGCCTCGCCGTTGATGACCACCCCGACCACGCGATCGTCGTCGGCCAGCCAGGAGGCTTGCGACACAGCTTCGGTGGCTGGGCCCGTCAGCGCTGGAATGCCCCCGCGCGGGGGGCCGCCCGCCGCCACCAGCCGCAGCTCCACCGACCGTTGGCCCAGGTCGAAGCCATTCAAGAAAGGCCCGTCGGCGGCCCTGGCCGCAGTGGTTGATAAGAAGGCGAAAAGCAACAGCAGGGCTGGAAAACCCAGCGTGGCCAATCGGCCAATAGAAGCGCGGTAGCCTGCCATGCGGTATTATACGCAGAAGCGCTGCAATGGTTACCCCGTCCAGAGGGCAAGCAACGCCACCAGCCTGAAAAACTGCCGCCAGGAGAGATCAACAACATGAACAGCGATACTGAAAGCGCAATTAAAACCATGCGGGCTGGGGTCAGCCTGGCCCTTCTCACCCTTTTGTACGGCTTCGGACTCGGGCTGTCCTTCGGCGCGGCCGAGGACTCGATCAAGGGACACCTGCACGACGAAGCGCAGGCGGTGCTTGCCCAGAAATACGGCGGCGAGCAGGCTGCCGCCGACAAGGTCAGCAGCAAGTCCTGGACCTACTTCAAGCGCGCCCACCTGCACGCCAACGGACTGGGCACCACTTCCCTGGCGCTCATAGGGCTGATGGCACTGGTGCCTGTACCAGCCGGCCGTCGCCGCACGGCCGCCCTGCTGCTGGGAGCCGGCGCGCTGTCCTACTCGATGTTCTGGATGCTCGCCGGACTACGCGCGCCGGGACTGGGCAGCACGGGTGCAGCCAAGGAGTCACTCGCGTGGCTGGCGCTACCCGGCTCGGGAGCCTGCGTACTGGGGCTGCTGCTGACGACAGTGTCGGTGCTCAAGACCAACTACCGGTCAGCAGATTCCTAGCGCTCGATAGCAACGGCGGTGGCTTCGCCGCCGCCGATACACAGCGAGGCAACACCGCGCTTGACGTCGTACTTCTGCATGGCGGTCAGCAGCGTGACGATGATCCTCGCGCCCGACGCACCAATGGGGTGCCCCAGGGCACAGGCGCCGCCGTGCACGTTGACCTTGTCGTGCGGCAGGTCGAGCTCACGCATGGCGGCCATGGCCACCACGGCGAACGCTTC
>DBZX01000024.1:36863-37776 GCA_002311335.1 bacterium UBP10_UBA1149 | reverse complement strand
AACCAGGCCGGCTCCTGGGCGTGCACGGCGTGACCGCGCAAGGTCGCCAGCACGGGCAAGCCCAGCTCGTCGGCCCTGCTGCGACGGGCCAGCAGCAGTGCCGCGGCGCCGTCGGATATGGAGCTCGAATTGGCGGCCGTCACCGAGCCGTCGGCCGAAAACGCCGGCTTGAGCGTGGGGATCCTGTCGGGCTGCGCGTTGGGCGGCCCCTCGTCTAGCTCGACCACCACGCTCTTGCCGCGGGCAGAGACCGTTACCGGGCTTATCTCGCGCGCAAAGCTGCCGTCCTGAGCAGCGCGCGAGGCGCGGGCCAGCGATTCGAGCGCGTAGTCGTCCTGCTGCTCGCGCGTGAAGCCGAAATGGCGCGCAGTGTCGTCGGCAAAACTCCCCATGAGTCGGCCCGGCTCGTAGGCGTCTTCGAGCCCGTCGAGGAACATGTGGTCCTTTATTTCACCATGACCGAGCCTCTGCCCCTGCCGGGCTTTCTCCAACAGGTAGGGTGAGTTGGTCATGCTCTCCATGCCGCCGGCCACCACCAGCGATGCACTGCCGGCCGCTATGGCGTCGTGCGCCAGCATGGCCGCCTGCATGCCCGAGCCACACATCTTGTTAACCGTAGTGCAGGGCACGTCGTTACCGAGGCCGGCCCCGAGCGAAGCCTGTCGCGCTGGCGCCTGGCCCAGCCCGGCCGGCAACACGCAACCCATCAACACTTGATCGACGGTGCTTGAATCCACACCGGCACCCTGCAACGCGCCTTCTATAGCCACCGAAGCCAGGCGGGTGGCACTCACCGGTGAGAACACCCCCTGGAACGAACCCATCGGCGTGCGACTGCAGCCCACTATTACTACCGGATCATCGTTCATCGCTTCATCGAAGCGCGATGCGGCCGCAAATGAAAACCCCTGTT
>DBZX01000024.1:34243-36806 GCA_002311335.1 bacterium UBP10_UBA1149 | reverse complement strand
CCCTGTTCGTTAATAAACTGAACCGTGAGTTGGGAGTCCATCGATACGGGTAGCGGCGGCATGTCGAGACCGGCACCCTTGATGTTCACCTTGATCTTCGTCTGGAAGTCGCCGCCACTGCGCAGCTTGATGTTGCGCACACCCGAAGCGTGGCTGCCGAAGTCATCGCGATAGACCAAGCCGTGCCGACGCTCATGCCAGCAGTCCTTGCCGCGGCAAGTGCCGCCTGCGGGCACCAGCTGCTGCGATGCCAGCGTCGGCACCCCGGCATCCTCGTCCCAGATGCACATCGCGTAGCCGAGCTCGCCGCTTACCGGGTTGCCGAAATCAGCGGTGCTCACGGCGGGGCCGGGCAGCCATTTCCAGTGTAACTTGTCACGCGTCTCACCGGGCCTGTCCTTGATCTCGAGTACGCTGCGGCCGACCGACAAGGGACTCGTGCAGGTTTGGAGCGGCGCCGGCGAACATCCGAATGCCCCTGACACGCAACCCATGTTGGCGCAGGTGTCGCCCAGGGTGGTAGCATCGCCGTCCTCGCAGGCAACCGTGTTGGCAGCCTGCAAGCAACCGCTCGCTGGATCGCAGGAGTGGTCGCTGCATACGTTGCCGTCATCGCAGTCGGGAGGCACACCGCCCACGCAGCTGCCGGCAGCGCAGGTGTCGGCCGTGGTGCAGGCGTTGCCATCGTCGCAAGGCAGCGAGTTGTCGTTGCTGGTGCAGCCGGTCACCGTGTTGCAGCCGTCGTCGGTGCAACCGTTACCGTCGTCGCAATCGGGCGGCAGTCCACCTAAGCAGAGCCCGTCCGAACAGGTGTCGGCCGTGGTGCAGGCGTTGCCGTCATCGCAGCTGATAGACACTTTGACACTCTCGCAGCCTGTGGGCGACACGCAGGAGTCTGCCGTGCACTGGTCGCCATCGTCGCAGGCAGGAGCAGGGCCGCCCACGCAGGTACCGGCCGAGCAGCTGTCGGCCGTGGTGCAGGCATCGCCGTCGTCGCAGGCCAGGGTATTGGCGTCGTTGCGGCAACCGGTACCCGGGTCGCAACTGTCGTCGGTGCACCCGTTGCCGTCCTCGCAGTCCACCGACAGCCCGGACAGGCAGGCCCCGGCCGAACAGGTGTCACCCGCGGTGCAGGCATTGCCGTCGTCGCAGGCCGCGGTGTTGTTCGTGCTGACGCAGCCCGCCGAGGGGTCGCAAGTGTCATCCGTGCACACGTCGGCGTCGTCACAGTCGGCAGCGGCACCACCCACGCAGGCCCCGCCCGAACAGGTGTCGGCCGTGGTACAGGCGTTGCCGTCGTCACAGGGCAACGACACGTCGTCGTTCACGCAGCCGGCAAAGGCGTCGCAGCTGTCCTCGGTGCAGGGATTGGAGTCGTTGCAATCGAGGGGCATGCTTCCGAGACAGTTACCGTCCCAGCAGGAATCAACCGTGGTGCAGACGCTGCCGTCGTCGCAAGCCAGGGTGTTGGGCTGGTTACTGCAGCCCACGCCCGCGAGGCAGAGCTCGTCGGTGCAGCCATTGTTGTCGTCGCAGACGACCAGGGGATCCTCGTCCATGCAGGTCGCCGAACAGCAGTCGCCGTCTGTGTTGTTGCCGTCATCGCACTGCTCGCCCAGGTCGAGCACGCCGTTGCCGCACACGTCTATTATGCGACCGAGCACCTTGAACTCCTCGGTCAGGAAGTCGCCGACCGGATCGGGGCCCTTGACCTTGAAGTGGTTGTCGCCGCAGGGGCTACCGGCTACGCGATGCGCTACGACCGGGTTGCCCACGAAGCCGGGCGCCGGTGCGCGGTTGGGGTCGGGATCATCAAAGACCAGGAAAGGGCCGACACGACTGTTGTTGATGCCCGCAAACGAGGCGAGATTGCCGGGCGGGCCGACGAGAAATCCGTGCACGTCTTCTATCACCACGGTGCCGTCGGAAGCTGCCGTGACCTCGTCGCTGCCGAAGGGGTGCTTGAAATCGTATTCGCCGCCAGGCACGAGTCCCGAAGCGGTCACCAGGATTACAGCCTCGGCAAACTGTTTGCCGTCAACAGGAAGGCCCCCGTCAAGCGCCGTTCGCAGGCCCATGACCAGTGTTGCCGTGGCCCCGGAAGTAGACGTGGCCGTGGCCTCGGCCCGCCACCACCAGGCGCTGGACGGCCAGTTACCCGGAAAAGAAGCCGCCGCGGAGGGATCGGGCAGCTCCGAACCAGCAACGTGATTAAGACAGTTGGCCGCGTCGAGGCAGAGGTCGAGCGCCAGGGCTCCACTGTCCTGGTAGTAAAGAGGGTAGCCGTTCGCCGGATCAACCGGGCCGATGCTGGTCGTGCTGAACACGCAATCGTGGTCGGCCTGGGCCAATGAAGCGCAAAGCATTACAAAAACGACCGGCAGCAGCGCGGTCAATATCTTGTTGATGTTCATTCTTTTACTCCGAGTCCAGGCGCACCGGCTCGCAAAGTCGACGGATACGGCAGACTGCCTTAGATTGAGAGGCATAAAACGAAGCTCAGCAGCCCCCCGGCGGGGGAAAGACAGCCCGTGAGCGTTTTACCCGGACCTTGCCCCCTGCC
>DBZX01000024.1:28046-34233 GCA_002311335.1 bacterium UBP10_UBA1149 | reverse complement strand
CCGGGGGGGGGGAGCCGCCCGCAAGGGGCAAGGCATGTGCTGCACTGGGGCCCGCCCCGAAGGGGGGGTAGCTGTTTCTGCCGAGCTCGTTGCCCACTGCTCCCACCACTCTTGGCCTTTGTCGCGCGCGCAATTTACATTTGCCCACGATGGCCACGCGAATTGCACGCTACGACAACCCGCTGCGGGCCATGGAGTTCACGCGCGAACCAGGCGACTACCGCATTGAGAGCCACGGCCTGGTGGCCGCCGACTCGGGCAACTCCCAGGCCACGCTGTGGCTACCCCGGGGCGAGCGGCCTCGAACCGTGGTGTCGCTGCTGCACCCGCAGGCCAACTTTACGCGTCACTACGCCGTGCCGCCGCTGCTCGAGGCCGGCCACGCGGTGTTTGCGCATAACAGCCGCTGCCTGGGTAACGACTCGACCGCCGTCCACGAACAGCTGCTCATGGACGCGGCCGCAGGCTTGTTGCGCCTGCGCGAGCTCGGCTTCGAGAGAATAGTGCTGCTGGGCAACAGCGGTGGCGGCTCACTGTACAGCTACTACCTGCAGCAGGCCGCGCTGCCGCCCGAACAGCGGGTGGCCGATACGCCGGCGGGACCCACACCGCTGGGTGGCGCCCGCGGCGACCTGCGCAAAATTGAAATGCCCATGGCCGACGCCGTGGTCTTCCTGGCTGCGCACCCCGGCGAGGGAGATTTTCTGTTGCAGGTCATCGACGCGTCCGTCAGCGACGAGTCCGATCCCGCGTCCTGCCTGCCCTCCTTGGATCTTTACGACGCGGCCAACGGCTTTTGCCTTCCACCCGGTGAAACCCGCTACACCGACGAGTTTGTCGAGCGCTACCGCGCCGGGCAGCGCGCCCGCGTGGAGCGCATAGACGCGCGTGCGCGCAAGATACTTGGCGTGAGAACGGCGGCCCTCGAGCGGCTGGCCGAACAGCCCGACGACCGCGACGCCTGGCGCGCGGCGACCGCCGACACGCTGCTTACCACCTACCGCACCGAGGCAGACCCGCGCTGCGTGGATCTCACGCTCGACCCCTCGGCGCGTGACTACGGCTCGCTGTTTGACCATCGGCCCGACCTCATCAATTACAACCCGCGTGGATTCGCGCGCACGACCACGCCCGAAGCCTGGCTCTCAACCTGGTCGGGGCTGTCTTCACGCGCGAGTTTTACCCGCTGCGGCAGCGACGTGACCATCCCGGCACTGATGATCAACTACACGGGCGACAACGCGATCTTTCCTTCCGAGGCCGAGGCTATTTTTGAATCGTTGGGCAGCGCCGACAAAAAATTCGTCGAGCTGCCCGGCGATCACTACGGCCACCCGCTGGCAGGCAGCGATGCCTGGGGACGAGACCTCGCGCTGGCCGAGATAACGGATTGGCTTGCCGGGTTATAGCTTTCAGGACTATAGCTTTTCGGATGGCGTTCCACGCACAACGTCGGCCAGGTTATCCACGTGACCGTCGTCGTTTGAAAGCAGTACATCGTTAAAACCGCATCCGGCTTCTATGACGTCGAGCACCGCGGGCTGGTAGAACGAGGTCACCAGCGAGCGACGCATGGAGCCGCGGCCCAGGGGCGCGGGCGCGGCGTGCATGGTGTCGCCCAGGTGCAGCAGCAGATCGCCGGGCTCGCCTGCGACCGTGACCACGGGCAGGCCGGCTTCCTCCTGGGCCGCGGGCGTGTGGCAAGCAAAGCGATGGCTTCCGGCCAGGAACTTGAGCGTACCCGTATCAAGATTGGCGGGCTCGAGCAGCACACTCACCTGCACCACCGGGCAGAGAAGGGCGTGGCCACCCATGCCGCAATCCACGTGCCACGGAAGATCCGACAGGCCGTCGGCGATGTCGGGGTTCTTGATGATGATAGCTATGCCGTCAAGACGATCGGGGCCGGGCAGCAGGCTGTCGTCAAAAGCCGCCACGAGGCGGCGCACGCGGGGGTCGTCGCAGATGGCGGCTATGGCGGGATACGAGAGGTTGGCATAGGTCACGCGGCACAAGCGGGTCTCGCCCTCGGCGCTGCGCGCCCACCAGCTGCGACGGTCCCCCTGCCGGGCTGCGGCTACCGCGCTGTCGGCGTCGGCTCGCAGCACGGCGATCTCGTCTGCAGAAAACACCCCGCGCACGACGGCGAAGCCGGCCTCGCGAATAAAAAGCCCGAGCTCGCCGGCGCCAACATCTGCGGGGAACACCTGCTCGATGTCCAGCCTGCCGCCGTCCTTGTCGCGAAGATCGAGCTCGGTGGGTACGAATACCGGCAGGCCGTGGTGCAAGGCCCTTATGGCCTGCTCCCAGCGCAACAGCAGCTCCACGTCACCGCGCTCAGGGCTGAGCATGCCCGAGTACAGCAGCGAGGGCACAGTACGCATCTGCTCGACGAACTCGCCCCAGGACACGGCACTCATGGCCACCACGCAGGCCGCGCGTTCGTCTCCCGCCACTACTTCCACCCCGTCGGGTCCGGGCAGGTAAGTGTAACTGGCTCCGTCCACCTCGAAGGCGATGCCCGCCAGGCCCACCGTGCCCACCGCCGCCAGGCGGCCGTTGCCCGCCTGTATGCGTCGAGGCAACTCGTCGTTGTGAAATTCTACAAAGTTCACGTTCTCTCCACCGGCAGCCCTGTTACCCTTAACGCAAAAGGGGCCACTCCCTCTTCCTGAAGAAAGAGGCCAGGTGGGGGCCGACCACGTGCGGGCGGGTAAATGTTATGGCATGGGCACCACCCTCGATGGTGTTTAGTTCGAGACCCGGCACGTCTTCAGCCAGGAGTTTTGAGCTCGAATAGGGCACCAGCTTGTCTGAGTCGCCCCACACCACCATCACCGGCAGCGCGCTCGCGCCCAGTACGCGAAAGCGCTCGCGCATGTCGCTCAGCGGGTACTCGACCAGCGTAGAGCCCAGGGCTTCAACGTAGCCCGGGTAGCGGAGCTGCTGGTTGTAGAGCTCCACGAAGTCACGCGGCGCACCGGCCAGGGCCGCCATCTCCTCGACCCTTGAGCTGAGCACCCGCGGAGCGAACTGTGCAAACAGCCATTCGCCAACCAGCGGCAGGCGCGTCAACCTGGCCGCCAGTGGCAAGCCCACCGGGTAGCCAGCCGGAGCGATCAGCACCACCGCCGCCACGCGCCCGGGCCTGCGCGCGGCGTACTCGGTGACAATGGCACCGCCCATGGAGTAGCCCACCAGGCCCACGCGCGCACCCTCGGCCGTGAGTCCATTGATGACGCCATCGAGCTGCCGGTCGAAAAGCTCAAGGTCGTACGGCGGCCCCGGGCGGTCCGAAAATCCCCGGCCATAGTTGTCATAGGCGACCACCCGCAGGCCGGCATTGAGCAGGTAAGGCAGAACGCCGCGCCAGACGAACGACGGTACAGAAAACCCATGCACGAGGATTACCGTGTCAGCGTTCTCTTCTCCGCTGACCTGGTAGTGGACCCAGCCGTCAGGCAGCTCGAGAAAGCTGCCGCCCAGCCGCTCGCGTTCAGCCACGTCCAGCGGCACGGTCTCATCGGCGACGGCCTGCGCTGGCAGAAGGACCAGCAGCGAAAACAAAAACGCTGCCAGCAGGCGAGCAACCCCTGCTACTCCTGCAACTATCACCCGACTCTCCCTTTTTTCTCCGCCGCAAGTTCATCCAACGGCCCCCTGTAGCCCTCACGGTAGCCGGGGTAGCGCAAGCTGAATCCGCTGGCACGCAGCAGCGCGTTGCTGCAAGCGCTACCGCCGGTGACTGTGGCCCGGCCGCGCGCTCTCACGCGGCCGGGCCAGGCTCAGTGCGACACAACCGGCACTCAAGGTCCCGGAGTCATGGTAGCGGCGTCTAGCGCGCCTCGGGCTCCTCCACCCCACTCCCAATGCAAGCGGCGGGAAACGAAGTTCCGAAGTGATTATCCTTCCACCTGTTCCCGCAAACGGGCGGCATGGTGGGGGGGATTTGGAGGTCCTGGGCGTCCTCAAGAGTTGACAAGACCGCTGCCGAGCCTTGGACGGTGTTGCCCGCGGATTCCAGCATATTAATGCCATAGCCACCGCTTTGCACGACAAACAGCTGTGAGAGCTTGTTGCCTCTCGCGATCTCACCGTCATCACACCTGCGGGGTGGGGCACAATTATAGACGACGACTCCCTCCCCGTCGACGGCGAGCACCACCACGCCAGTCAACTTACCCTTTTCCCCTCTGATGGAGACACCGGATCGGAAGGGCTCTGGAATTCCGTCGTTCGTGGCGACCGCGTGACTTGACTTGATCTTGTTGCCAAACCCTTGAATGTCAAAGGCAATAGTGTTGTTGACGGACGAAACATTTAAAAGTGAGTTATTGGCGCCACCAACGTAAAAACCGTCATCACCGTTGTCGTAGGATGTCACGAACTTGAGCTTGTTCTTGACGCCATCGATACTGACGCCTTTCCCGTCGTTAGCATAAGCTATGGAGTTCAGGATCTGGTTCTTGTCGGCGGTCTCCTGCATGTCAATCCCCTCGTCGCGGTTTTCCCACGCAGTTACCTGGCTGAGCTTGTTGCCGTCGCCGTTGATGTTGAATCCATCGTCCCAGTTTTTGACTACGTGAACCATCGTGACCCTGGCCCCGCTGGCAGGTTCGGCGATACTTACCCCGTCCTGGCAGTTAACTATCGCGCCGTTGCTGAGCGAGTTCTTCGTTCCCAACAGATGCACCCCGTCCATCAAGACCTCGGTCACGTCGTCATTAGCGTCGCCGCAAGTGATCGTGAACCCGTTCATGTCAAGCCCGGCGGAGCCGATGATATAGAGCGCTGCGCCGGGACCGGTGTCGGGACAGTTGAGGTCGCCGTCCAGCGTCGTTAAGCCATCTGCGGTTTCCAGCAGTGTGCCGCAGGCCGGATTGGCGGCAACCGCCCCCGGCAGGGCCAGCGTAAACAGCGACAACAGGCACAGCACAGGCAGGGCTGTAAGAGCCCGTAGAATAGATACCCTCAGAAATAATTTCATCGTAGAGTCCCCCTTTTGCAGTCCATCCCCGGGCCGCTGATGCAGCTAGTACCTCTGGCACAGGTTGGGGCAACGGAAACGACTCGATTCCTTCCGCTTTCCGTCGATTATTACCCGTTCGGGGGGGGATTATTACCCGTTCGGGGGGGAGAAGGAGCGTTTTCCGGCCAGCCGGGTTCGGACCCGACCGCGGTCGCTACTCGAACCGTCAGGGGTCGGCACTGTTCGTGGCAACCGCCAGCTCATCCAGCGGCCCCCTGTAGCCCTGGCGGTAGCCGGGGAAGAGCAAGTCGAATCCGCTGTCGCGAAGGAGCGCGTTGCTGCAACGCTTGCCGGCGCTGTTTCCACCTGGACCTTCGAGTCGGAGGGCCGGCAGACCAAGCTCCCCCCTCGCCCAGGCGGCGACCTCGTGACGAGTGGCCGGGGTGTCATCGACCACGTTGTACAGTGCAGCGGGTTGCGGCAGTTCGGCCAGGTGCAGCAGCGCACGGGCAGCGTCGTCGACCTGGACCCGGTTGGTCCAGGCCGGGTGGTCGGGGAGGCGCAGCTCGCCCGCGGCGACCGAGCGCAGGAACGCGCCCGGGCCGGGGCCGTAGATGCCCCCCAGCCTGGCCACGACCACTTCAGCCCGCGTTCGGGCGCGGGCCAGTTGCTCGGCTTCGAGCATGACCGCGCCGTTGAAACGCAGCGGCCTGGTATCGCCGTGTTCGTCTACCCAGCCGCCATCATCCTGCGCGTACACGGCCGTGCTCGAGGCAAGGACCAGGCGGCGCAAGTCCGCGCAGGCCGGGGTCGCCAGCAGCGTGGCCAGCCCGTCAAGATACACCGCGCGGTAGGCCTGCTCGTCGCCGCGATCAGGCGAGGCCGTAAATACAACGAGGTCGACGCCGCCCGGTATCGCGCTCTCCAACAAGCCGGACAGCGAGGCCGCGTCGCTGAGATCGGCGGCAAGCGGCCTCACGTTATCGGGCATGACAGCCGGCTTGCGGCTGAGCGCGTACACATCGCGACCGCCATCGGCCATCATCCTGGCCACGCGTGAGCCCACGCGCCCGCAGCCGGCCACGAGCACGACTCCCGCACTCAAGGCTGTTTACCCATGGCCTTCAACTGCTGCTCGAAGCGTTCGCAAGGGTCGAGATCATCGGCTCGGGGTGTAAACCACAGGTAGTCAAACGGCAAGCGACCGTCAAAGTGTTC
>DBZX01000024.1:23715-27989 GCA_002311335.1 bacterium UBP10_UBA1149 | reverse complement strand
AGCTGTCGGCGAGCACGCGAGTCGAGATGCCAGGCCACGCCGCGGTCGAGCCTCGTGTGGCCCAGGCCGGCGATCAACACAGCGCCGTCTTCTCCAGCGCCGTCTTCGCCGGCGCCGTCGTGGCCGGCCAGAGCGGCGGCCATGCGCGAGTCACGCGACTGCTGAATCACGACCATGGCGTCGACCATGTGGCCACTGGCGTAGCCGCAGTGCGATTCGATAATCTCGCGCCTGAGTTCGCCGACGGCCTTATCATCGAGCGGAGTATCCACCGGCGCCGAAAGTCCGCGGGCCTCGCCCCGGCTTATCCCTACGCCTACCAGTTGCAGGTCTCGCTCCAGCGCCACGTTAAAAATCGGGCGATACAGTTGCCAGTCCGGCCAGCCACTCGAGTCCCAGTCCAACGCCCGTCTCAGCCCCGCCGCCGTGCAGCCTCGCCGCCCTCGGTCTCGACAGGCGGCCCAGGCCTGCTCGGCCACGGCGGGACCGAGCATCTCGAGCAGCAGCGCCGGACGGCGACCGGCGTCCACCAGCCCGCGAAGCACCGCGGCCTGCAGGCGATGGTGATCGGGGTTGTCGTGTTGCTCGCCGAGCAACACGAGTCGTGCGCCTCGAGCAGCCTCCTTCACCTCGCCGCAGTCAACCACCGCGGCAGCGTCCACCGACCAGCAACTGCCCACCAGCGGGTGATCACGGTGGTGGGCACTGCGCCAGCCCGTGCCCAGGCTGCAACCCGCGACGAGCAGGCAAAGGGCAACCGCGACCGTCTCTTTCAACAACAATGCCACCGTGGTTTCACGGCCGCCCCGCGTGGGGCACCTCCACGCGCACCAGCTCAATGCTGCCACCCAGCTGCTCAAGCGCTTCTTCGGATTCCGAGGTTGTGGCCGCACAGATGAACAGGCTACGACCATCTTCACCGCCCAGCATGCAGGCAAACGATTCGCTGGCCAGCTCTACGCGGTCGCTGATGCGGCCCCCTTCGTGCACGCGCAACAGCTGGTTTCCGAACACCGTGGCCACCCAGATTGCGCCCTCGGCGTCCAGGCAACACCCGTCGGGGGCCACGCCCTCGAGCTCGGCCCAGCTGCGGCGGCCCGACAACGACCCATCGGCGGCTATGTCGAAGGCCGTCAAGCAGCCGGCAAAGGTTTCGCAGATGATCAAGGTGCTACCGTCGGGCGTGATCACGGCACCGTTGGGAAATTTCATCTTGTCGGCGGCTACACTGACGGCCCCGTCTCGTTCGACCATGAGCAGGAGCGCGTCGCTGGGCGTGGGATCGGCACCGTAGATGTCCGAGCCGAAGTTGCCCACGTATGCGCGGCCCTGCTCATCGACCACCATGTCGTTGCAGTGCCAGGTGGCCAGGCCCGACAAGTCGGCCACCTCGACCAGGCCGTCGGGGTCCAGGCGCAGCAAGCGCCGGTCGCGCATGGAAACCACAAGCATGCGCCCCGCGTCGGCCGCACCGTCGTCGGGCAACCAGCCCAAGCCCGAGGGCGACTGCTCCACCCGGCACACGAGTTCGACAGAACCGCTTTCGTCCACCGACTCCACCACGCAACGGTGCATGTCGGAATAGTAGAGGCGGCCGTCCTTCCACCTCGGCCCCTCGCCAAAGGCCAGGCCGGACACCAAGGTTTCGGTTTTATAATTCATAGCAGGCCCCCGCGGTGCGCCACGAAAAATCAACGCGCCAGTGACCGTCGCTACACGCGTCGGGGAGAAGAAACAAAAGCTGAGACCAAAGCGGGGGGCGTCAGTGCCAGGTAAGACCGGCTGTGGCCAGCGACGACTCCACGAAGCGTTGAACGCTGGACTTCATGAGGTAAGTAACGTGGGCACCGTCGAACCAGTGCACCGGCGGTCGTCCCCAGTGCCGCCACAGCGCGTCGGCCTGGTAAGGCCGGGCCAGGCGGTCGGCGAGACCCGCAAAAATAAACCGCTTGTCCCTGGCCACCTGCGGGGCGAAGCTCAGCGGGCTTATCACGCTGGTCACCCGCGCGAGCCGCTGGTAGCCCTGCTCGCTGGCGAGCGGCTTGCGGCCAGGTATCGGAATCTCGTTATCACGCACGAGGCCGGCAAAATCGACGGCGGGTATGCCGGCAATCACGCAGTCGACCGGCTCCAGTCCGCTGGTGAGCGAAGCGGCGAGTGAACCCAACGACAATCCGTACAAGCCCACCGGTTGATCGTCTTCGCTCTTGAGCCAACCGACCAGTCGCCGCAGATCCCAGGCAGCCTGCGCGAAGCAGTAAACCATGGTCATGAAGTCGGCGGCCAGCAGTTCACGGCCGCTCGCCCTGCCGGGTGCGCGCGGACCGTGCAGCGGCAGGACGGGAAACGCGAGGTTCAAGCCGAGCTCGCTGTGGAGTTTGCGCGCGTTGAATCCGGTAAACGCGGTCAGCGGCCCACCCATGCCGAAGCCGTGTACACACACCAACCAGGGGCGCGGCGGCCCCGGGTAGCGAAGCACGTAAGCGTGAAAACGACGGTTGGGCTCTATGGCCTGCCAGCTTTCGCGCCCCGGCTCGCTCGGCCACGGCTCGTAGAGGCTGGGGTAACTCAGCTGCTGGTACTGCAACCGCCGGAGCCCCTGCTGAGACACGGCGCGACCCAGCGATACTTCTTCCACCGGCGGCGGGTCGCGGTGGTAGCTGGACGGGTCGGCCAACCAACCGCGTCGCTCAAACAACTGCTCGGCTTCGGCGAGCTGGGCGAAGCCCTTGGAGATTCGTTCTTCAAGGTTACGCCCGGCCGCCAGGTTGGCGGCCAACGCAAAACCCCTGTCTAGCGCCGCTTCGGCCATCGCTCCCAGCGACGGACCGGGCCGCGGAACCCGCAGGCGCGGGTCGTTCTCGCGGTACCCCTTCCAGGTGTCGCTGAGCGTATTGGCGGCGGACCGAGCGGACAGGGCAAGGTTGTCCAGGTAGTTTCCCAACGGCTTAAGCTAAGCCCGCAGGGGGACTGCTGTCAATAGCTTTCTGTGCGGTTACCGTCACCCAGACCGCCGGCGGTCAGCCGGCCGATCTCAGCTCAAGGGTATCCACGCTCGCGCCTGCCGGGCGGGTGACGGCGTGCAACAGCGACTCGGCCACGGTCGAGGGCTGCATGGGAGCGCCGGCGAAGGCGAGGTAGCCTTGCTCGTCCCACAGCTCGATCGCGCGCGCGGCCTCGGCCGGATCCCAGTCTTCCATGAAACCACCGTCGGTGGCGCCCGACCTGAGCAGGGTCACGCGGATGTTGTCACCGCGCAACTCGGCCCGCAGGCCACGCGTAAACAACTCCAGCCCGGCCTTGGTGGCGGTGTAAGTCGACAACAACGGAAACGGATTGAGCACCGCCTCCGAGCCGATGTTGACGATCTGCCCTCCACCCGATTTTTTCATGAGCGGCACAGCCTCGCGACTGCACAACAGCGGGCCGCCCAGGTTGGTATAAACGGTTGCGCGCAGGTCTTCGTCCGACGCGTTTTCTATTGAGTGCAGGCAGCCGATGGCAGCGTTGTTAACCAGCAGGTCGAGGCCGCCCATTTCGCGCGCCACGGTGACAAAAGCAGCGCGCACGCTGTCAGCATCGGCAACATCGGTCGGTACGGCCAGCGCCTGCGCGCCCAGCTCGGCGGCGACGCGCTCGAGTCGCTCACGTCCGCGGGCCAGCAAGGCCACCCTGGCGCCGGCATCAACAAGACAGCGGGCAACGGCTTCGCCTATTCCGCGCGAGGCTCCGGTTACGACCGCCACGCGGCCGGCGAGTTCAGCGGCAGCACTACCCGGAGCACCCATGGCGGCCAGCATCCAGTCCCCCTGCACCCAGTGCAAGTGCCGATGGCACCTGTACCCCCGTGGGGGCTATCGGGCAGCTTACGCAGGCGGGCGCATCGTCACGCCGACGAGCGTGTTGAGAAAGTGCTCAATCTTGTCTGACGGCCGACCAGTCAGTTGCATCTGGGCCAGCATGTGGCCCGAGCCCACGACAAGCCGCGCATCGTCGTCGGCATCGACATCGGCGGCGACGCTGCCCTCGGCCTGCCCTCGGCCAGACGCTCAACCGCCTGAGCCACACGGGGACCCCGCTGCGCCTGGCCTTCGACGACCCCCTGCGTCGCGACATGTACTTTCGTTTCAACCAGAGCCTGCAGGAGTTTTTTAACGCTTCGGCGAGCTTCGAGACCAGCTTTCCCGCGTCCTGAGCCTGTTACCCATGCCCCGCCGACACGGACACTATTACGTAGACGACACCTGCATTGGTTGCGGGGCTTGCGATCACGC
>DBZX01000024.1:21824-23541 GCA_002311335.1 bacterium UBP10_UBA1149 | reverse complement strand
ACGAGGGCATAGCCAGCAAAGATGGCGACCTCGAGCAGATCAAGAAACTCCAGTCCTGGGCGCAAGCCCGCCCCCAGGCGCTGTAACGCGCGCTTTTTTCAGCGCGGCGGCACAGCTAGATTCCGCAGGCTCACGCTGCGCGAAATCACGCTCCGCAAAACCACAGGGGGTTACCTTGCCGATGAACAAATTCTACACAGCCATTGCCTGCGCCCTGTTGCTTGCCGCCTGCGGGCAGCACGAGGGCCCGGGCAGCATAGAAGGCGCGGGCCAGCCCGACTCCATGGCGGCCGACAAGACGGCCCGCCAGGCGGCGACCGCCGATATCCTGGCCAACCGTGCGAAAGCCGGCGCAACAGACAAGCAGATCCTGTTCGGCGACCTGCACGTACACTCCACCTTTTCGGCCGACGCTTTCATGATGAGCCTGCCCATCCTCCAGGGCGAAGGCGCGCACCCGGTGGCCGACGCCTGCGACTTTGCGCGCTACTGCTCCAACCTCGACTTCTGGAGCATCAACGACCACGCCGAGGCCATCACGCCCCTGCGCTGGAAGGAAACCACCGACACCATTCGCCAGTGCAACGAGCTGGCCGGTGACCCCGACAACCCCGACGTGGTGGCCTACCTGGGCTGGGAGTGGACGCAGATAGGCTTCACCCGCGACACACACTACGGCCACAAGAACGTCATCCTGCGTGACCTCGACGACGGCATGATCCCCACCCGGCCCATACACGCGGGCGGCCTCGCCGGACAAGGCATGCGCACCCGGCAGAGCTTCCTGCAGCGTTGGTTCCCGGTCGTCGCCGACCTGCCCAACGCCCAGCGCTACCTCAACGCCAACACCTTCCAGGAAGAAATCGCCGAGACTCCCATCTGCGCTGACGGCGTAGACACGCGCGAGCTGCCACTGGACTGCTCCGAAGAAGCGCTCTCACCCGACGTGCTCTACGAAAAACTCGCGCAGTGGGGACACGAGTCCATTGTTATTCCCCACGGCACCACCTGGGGCCTGTATTCGCCGCCCGGCTCGAGCTGGGACAAGCAGCTGTCCGGAGCCATGCACGACGCCGATCGGCAGACCCTGATCGAGGTCTTCTCGGGCCACGGCAACAGCGAAGAGTACCGCTCGTGGCGAGCCAGTGATGTCGAACAGGAAGGGGCCGATGCCTGCCCAGCGCCCGAACCCGGCTTCGAGGCCTGCTGCTGGCGCGCCGGCGAGATCATCGGCGATCTCTGCGATGATCGGGATTCGGACGAGTGCCGCGAGAAGATAGTCGAGGCCCGCGCCAACTACCTGGCCGCGAGCCCCTCGGGACGACTGACAATCCCGTGGGCGCCGCTGGTCGAGTGGGGCAACTGCGACGAATGCAACGACTGTTTCATACCCTCGATGGCTTACCGCCCGGCCAGCTCGGCCCAGTACATCATGGCGATTTCGAACTTCGAGGAAGAAGGCAAGGACCCACGACGATTTCGCTTCGGCTTCATGGCGTCGAGCGACAACCACACCGCCCGCCCCGGTACCGGCTTCAAGGAATTTGACCGGCAGGCCAACACCGAGGCCGCCGGCGCCCGCGACGAGACCTGGGCCAAGCGGTTGATGCCCAGCTACCTTGACCCGCCAGGCGACCGCTCCCGGCAGGTCACGCCGGGCGACCCGGCCGCCATGCGTACGCAGATCGTCGATTTCGAACGACAGGCGTCGTTTTTA
>DBZX01000024.1:20724-21800 GCA_002311335.1 bacterium UBP10_UBA1149 | reverse complement strand
GTGCACTCCCCGGCGCGTGATCGCGGAGCGATCTGGGACTCTATGGCACGCCGCGAAATCTACGGCACCAGCGGTCCGCGCATACTGCTATGGTTTGACCTCCTCAACGGCCCCGACGGCGAGGTGATGCCCATGGGCAGTGAACTCGAGCTGGCCAACAACCCTCGCCTGCGCGTACGCGCGGCCGGTAGCTTTGAACAGACCGAGGGCTGCCCCGAAGAATCACTGTCGGCCCTGTCACCCGAGCGACTGGCCTACCTCTGCCGCGGCGAGTGCTACAACCCGGGCGAAAAACGCCGGCAGATAACCCGCATAGACGTGGTGCGTATCAGGCCGCAGGAATCGCCGGACGAAGACGTGGCCGACCTCATCGACGACCCCTGGCGCAGTTTTGACTGCCCGGCCGACGCCGACGGCTGCACGGTAGAGTTCGACGACCCCGAGTTCCTGGGCAGCGACCGCGAGGCGCTCTACTACGCGCGCGCCATCGAAGAGCCCACGCCCACGGTGAACGCCGGCGGATCGCGTTGCGAATACGACGAGCAGGGCGACTGCAAGCCCAACCCCTGCTACGGCGACTACCGCACCGACTACGACGACGACTGCCTGGAGCCGGCTGCCCACCGCGCCTGGTCGTCGCCGATATTCCTGACGCCGGCGGGCGGCTGAGAGCAGGGGCAGCTGAAAGCGGGGCCGGCGGTCAGAGCTTGCGCGCCAGCAGCAGGCCGTCGCCCACGCTTATCATCACTGCTTCAACGCGCGGGTCGGCGACCACGGCGTCATTGAGGCGACACATGGCCACCGTGCTCTCGGATTGATCATCTTCGCGCACCACCTGCCCCAGCCACAGCACGTTGTCGAACACGATCAACCCTCCCGCGCGCATGCGCGGGAGCAACTGCTCGTAGTAGTCGCGGTAGCCGGTCTTGTCGGCATCGATGAAGGCNNTCGTCCTGCTCGGGCAGCGCGCGCAGGGTTTCGGCGGCAGGCGCGATACACAGCTCTATGGTGTCGTCCAACCCGGCGCGCGTGAAATAGCGACGGGCCATCGAGGTCCACTCCTCGCTCACGTCGCA
>DBZX01000024.1:19799-20685 GCA_002311335.1 bacterium UBP10_UBA1149 | reverse complement strand
CTCGCTCACGTCGCAGCACAGCAGGCTGCCCCCCGGCGCGAGGCCGCTGGCGATACAGATCGCGCTGTAGCCGGTAAAGGTACCCACTTCGACCGCCTTGCGGGCACCCATCAAGCGCACGAGCATGGTCAACAGGGCCCCCTGGTCGGGCGCTATCTGCATCATCGAGATGTCGCCCATGGCCAGGGTCTCCTCGGCGAGCTCTTCGAGCAGCGAGCGGTGCCCGGAGTCGTGCCCGCTGCGGTGGGCGCACAGGTATTCGTACAGTCCCTCGCTGAGCGGCGTCGGCAGAAGGCTCATCCCATGCCCCCCCCTTCACCGTCTCGCTTTCGCCGGGCCTCGGCGCGGGCGCGCGCCACGACGTCTTCGGGTACCGGCTCCATCCAGTCCATTCCCTTGAGCATGAGCGACGGGGTGAGAAACCTCATCCAGCGGGCGGCGAGCAGCTGCGGACTGTAGCGCGGAGCGACCACCTCGCGCAGCTTGTTCTCCATGCACTCAAGGATTGCGTCCACCACTATTGCCGGCGGGGGCCGGCTACCGGGGTAGNNTTACCAGTGTAGCCACTGGGACTGTCGTCCTTGTCCCAGATCTCGGTGTCGATGGGCCCCGGTATGACCAGGCCCGCGTGTATGCCCGACCCCGCGAGGTCGGTCCACAGCCCCTCGGTAAAACCGTCCATTGCCGCCTTTGAAGCCGTGTAGGCAGTCTCGCGCGGCGGCGCGACCTGGGCGGCAAACGAAGACACGTTTACTATCCACGCCTCGCCCAGCAGCAGCATGTGGGGAATCGCCGCCAGCGTGGTCCACACGCTTGACATGAAGTTAACCCGCATCACCAGCTCCACGTCGTCGGGCGTCACGTCGTAGATCTGCTTGTGCATGGG
>DBZX01000024.1:19175-19776 GCA_002311335.1 bacterium UBP10_UBA1149 | reverse complement strand
CAGGATGTCGAGGCGACCGAAGCGCCGAGCGCTGTCGTTGACCACGTGCTCGGCGAAAGCGCGCTCACCGAGATCGCCGACCATGAAGGTAGAATCCGACGCGTGCCGCCGGCAACGGCTGGTGAGTTCCTCGAGCTCGACCTGCCGGCGCGCAACACCCACCACGGTGCAACCACGCTCGGCCAGTGCCAGGGCCGCCTGGTAGCCTATGCCCGACGAAGCACCCGTGACCACCGCCACCTTTCCCCTGTAGTTCATCCTCTCATCCTCTCTGCCCGCCGCAGCCGTTGCGCCGCGGCCGCCCGCCAAGTGGGTATACGCTCGGCCGTGGCCCGTCAACCGCGCCACTTCACCCCCTTGTGCAGGGGTCGAGGCTATGCGGCTGATACACAGCCAACGCCTTGTGGTCATCGAAAAAGAAGCCCCTTTGCCACCCGCTGGCCTTCTCATCTGCCCTCCACGAGCAGGCACCCGTTGACAGGTGCCGGTTGCTGCCGCTCAGCTGGACAATGAGCGGGGTCTACGGGGGCCGAAGCGGGAGGATCTCCAGCCGGCCCTCCCACGGCCCACTGCAAACCAGGCTTGGCAGCAAGCAGCCGGA
>DBZX01000024.1:14528-19109 GCA_002311335.1 bacterium UBP10_UBA1149 | reverse complement strand
GCTACGGCAGGTGAAAACCCAGCTTAGCGGCTGCAGCGCCGGAGCAAGGACGCGCGGCGGGTAGTAGCGCCTCGCGGCGCTTGTGTCGGATGCGGCACAGGGATTGCATCGTTGAAGGAAAAGAATACAGCGGCGGGAACCTTACAGGGGACCCTGCCGGAGGGACAGATAACATGACCACAGAATACCATTCGTCGATTTACCGCAGCGCTCCCATGGGCACAGGCAGCGCTTGCGTCGCTGTGCGGGGTTTTTCTTTGCTCGCGCTGGCAGTGCTTACCATCACGCTGACAGCCCAGCAGGCCTGGGCGGTACCGGCCGAGGTCTCGGCCCAGGCCGTGAGCGGCCACGATTACCTCGGCGGTGGCGCGCTGGCCACCGATTCGGGCCGCGGCGTGGCCGTGGGCGATCTTGACGCTGACGGCCTTGACGACATCGCCATAGGCGTGCCCGGCAGCGACCACGTGTGCCTTGTACGCGGGGCCATCGCCATGGGAGCAGCGCCCGAAGACGTAGAAACGCTGTGTAAAGCCGGCGCCGTCGCCCCCAACGCCTTCCGCATCAACGCACCCACGGCCTTGACGGGCAGCGGCGGTTTCGGCCTGGGCCTTGAGATTGCCGACATAGACTGCGACGGGCAGAACGACCTCATAATCGGCGACCCACTGGCCGATCCGGTGGCCGGCCTCGCGGGTGGAGTAAAGGTTGATGGCGGTGCCATCCACGTGCTGCACAAGTCGGCGGGACTGGTGTGGGGACAGGAAGTATTTGCCGACAACTGGCGCGTTTACACCGGGGGCAACGGCTACTCAATAATGAGCGGCGGCGCGCAACTCGAAATGTTCGGTTACCCGGCAGCCGGCGACATAGACAACGACGGACTGGTCGACCTCGTGGTCGGCGCACCCATACACCGCCACGGGTTCGCCCGGGCGGGACGCGTGTACCTGCTTGGAACCGCGGCCGTGGTCGAGTTCAATTTCTGCGCCAACGGCCCCATCAACAATCCAGTCTCCCAGCCCTTGAGCATCATGGACGGCGCGGGGGCCTGTGGTGGCTCCTGCTCCTGCGTCGCTTCGGCCTGCATCGACATGAGGAAAGACGACGCCTGGTTCGGCCAGGGCCTTGACGTGGCCGACGTCAACACCGATGGCATCGACGACCTCATCATCGGATCTCCCAGCGACGGGGTGGCGGTGGAATCACGCGTGTACATCAAGTACGGACCCATAGGGGCTTCGCCCGCGGTCTACCCGGTGGACTTTCCCTCGCCCTACGCCAGCGCCGACAGCTGCATAGGAGACGGCGACGCGGCGTTTGATCGCCTCGGCACAGACCTGGCCGCCGCCGACTACGACGCCGACGGTAAGCTCGAACTCTACATCGGCGCGCCCTTGTATTCCGGAGGCGGAATGGCCCGGAACGGCGGCGTCTTTGCGCTGACGGGCGGAAACTACGGCGCCCTGACCACGTCCATATCCACCGCACCCGTGGTCTGGTACGGCAGGGCCAACGACGGCAATCTCGGCTGGGGCGTAGACCTCGGCGACCTCGATGACGACGGGACCCTCGATCTCTCGGTTGGCGGCTCGGGCATAGGCGACCCCAACGGCACCACGCACGTAATAAAAGAACCTACCCCCGACCCCTGCCTGACCCTGGTGTGCAATGATGGCAACGAGTGCACCTCGGACTCCTGCGCGCTGGGCGCCTGCGTGTTCACGCCGGTTGCCAACGGTACTGCCTGCACCGACGACGGACTTTACTGCACTGGCACCGAGACCTGCCAGGCGGCGGTCTGCACCAGCGCCGGCGACCCCTGCGTGGGTGGCGCCGAATGCGACGACAGTTGCGACGAAGCGGCTAACAGCTGCGCGGTGGCGGCGAATACAGCCTGCACCAGCGACGGCAACGAATGCACCGACGACGCGTGCGACGGCACGGGCGCCTGCGCGCACCCGGCCGTGGCCAACGACACTGTCTGCACCGACGACGGACTTTACTGTACTGGTTCGGAATCCTGCCAGGCTGGAGTCTGCACCAGCGACGGCGACCCCTGCGTCGGTGGCGCCGAGTGCGCCGACAGTTGCGACGAGGCGGCCAACAGCTGCGACGTGAGTGCGGGAACAGCCTGCACGAACGACGGCAACGAATGCACCGACGACCAGTGCGACGGCGCGGGCGCCTGCGCGCATTCGGCCGTAGCCAACGGAACGGCCTGCTCAGACGACGGGCTTTACTGCACGGGCGCTGAGACCTGCCAGGCCGCGGCCTGCACCAGCGCCGGCGACCCCTGCGCCGGTGGCGCCGAGTGCGCCGACAGTTGCGACGAGGCGGCCAACAGCTGCGACGTGAGCGCTGGCACCGCCTGCATCGATGACGGCAACGAGTGCACCGACGACCAGTGCGACGGCGCGGGCGCCTGCGCGCATCCGGCCCTGGCCAACGGAACGGCCTGCTCGGACGACGGGCTTTACTGCACGGGCACCGAGACCTGCCAGGCCGCGGTCTGTACCGGCGCCGGCGACCCCTGCACAGGGCTGGGCGTGTGCTTCAGCTGTGACGAGGCGGCCAACAACTGCGACGACACCGACGCCGACGGCGACCTGATCTGTGGTCCCGATGACAACTGCGCCGCCGAGTACAACCCGGACCAACTCAACAGTGACTGTCCCCCTGGAGGCACTGACACCGGCTTCGGTGGCATAGACTGCTCAGCTCCCCTGGGCGCCAACGAAACGGGCTGCTGTGACGGTGGCGATGTATGCGACGCCTGCCCGGCCAACAACGACAACTCGAAGTGTGACGCCGGCCTGTCGGGCGGCGAGAGCATCGGGGCCGCAGGAGGCAGCTTCAGCCTCGGTGGCTGTCTCAGCGTAACAATCCCTGCCGGCGCCCTGGCGGCCGACACCAGCATCTCGGTGTCCACGGGGCTCAACGCCTCGACCAACCCGCTGATAGGCGGCGATCCGATCAAGCTGAAGAAGGCCGGTGGATCGTCAGTTCACAAGTACATAATACTGCCGCACGGACAGTCATTCCTCGTGCCCATCACGCTGGAATTCTGCTGGGACGACGCCGACAACGATGGCACGGTCGACCTCGGGACCTGTGATCTCGACGCGTCGCTGACCTGCGACGACAACGCCGACTGCGGTGCTTTTGCCCCCTGCAACGGTGGCGGGAGTATGCCCGAAAACAACCTCCTGCTACGCCGCGAGGGCAAGAACTTTGACTACGCCGGCTTTGGGACTTCGGCGCCCGGCAGTGTCCAGAAATGCGGCGACGCCGAACACCAGAACGTGGGCACCTGCGGACCCGCCGCGGCAGTAGCAGACTGCACGGACGCGCCCGGGGTCGACGAAGCCAGCGTGGCCAACTGCTGCGACACGGCCGGCAACACCTGGCCCTGGCAGACCTGCAACTTCTCCGAGTACTACTTCGGAGAACTTTCCGGCGACCTTATACCAGGCAAGGGCAGCGAGAAGACCGACTGTCACCTCGAGTGGAGCGTGGTCAATCCTTTCAACACCGAGGACAAGTACGACAGGAGAGGCCTGCTCAACTACAAGCAGGAGTGCACCGATGGTGACGCCAATTGCGACAAGGACGGCGAAGCCAACGGGGTGTGTACCTTCGAGATCGGGCTTTGCCTGAACGTCGACGACAGTCGCCTGTTCGACAAGAAGACTCTCGAGCCGGTCTGCACCCCGACAGCGACCGACCTGTTCCAACTCAAGAAACCCCGGCCCAACAGTCGCAAGCTGCACGAAGCCGAGGCGGCCGAGGCACTGCTGGCCGCGGTGATGGAGCTCGACGTGCAGGCAACGATCGGTGGCCGCAGGCTCAACGAGGTGACCTTCTCGGGTCTCGGCTACGACAACGGCGACGCCTGCACCAACACATTCCAACTCGAGGTGCCGCTCAACGGACGCTCCAAGGCCAAGGGCAAGCTCAAGGCCGGCGTAGAAACCGTAGCCTCGGAAACCCTGCGCGCAACCAGGGACAAGGACACTCTCAAGTTTACCTGTTACAGCAGCGAGTGAGCCTGCAGCCGCGCCGGCCGAAACCAGGCCGACGCGGCTACTGCCGCGGTGTCGCTCGTGTCGCTCAGACCAGCGGCACGACCTCGCGCATAAATCGGCGTGCCTGCGAATCCTCACCGCCGGCGTCGCAGAGGTCCTGGAACCAGCAGATCACCAGCGACGCGCCCCGCTCGGTAAAAAACCTTATCTCGGCCGCGATGTCCTCGGCCCTCCCGGTCCAGCAGTTGGCCAGGAACTTGGTGAGTTGTTTTTCGTTGTAGTGCGGCCACCAGCGAGCGGCAAAATCACGTAGCTCGGCTTCGCTCTCGTAGATCACGCAGGTGTTCTCCACCGATATGCGTACGCTGTCGGGGTCGCGGCCGCGGTCGCGACAGTGCCCTGCAAGGATCTCGCGCTTGCGCTCGTACTCGTCGGGCCCACGGTTATGGTTCCAGCCGTCGGCCACTTCGGCCACCATGCGCAGGCCGACTTTTTCGCCCTGCGTGCCTATCCATATCGGGGGGCCCCCGGCCTGCACGGGCTTTGGCTCGTTGAT
>DBZX01000024.1:12734-14451 GCA_002311335.1 bacterium UBP10_UBA1149 | reverse complement strand
AACATCGCCCGGCAGATGCGCGCCGTATCCTCCATGCGGTCGAGCCGCTCGCGTATGCCGGCAAACGGGTACTCGTAGGCCTCGAACTCCTCGGTCTTCCAACCGGCGCCTAATCCCAGGTCGACCCTGCCGCCGCTCATCACGTCCACGCAGCTGGCCAGCTTGGCGAGGTAAGCCGGGTTGCGGTAGGCGCTGCAGGTCACCAGCTGGCCCAAGCGCACTCGGCTTGTCACCTGCGACAGAGCGGCCATCGTACTCCAGCACTCGAAGGTCGGCTCCATGGCCGGTCGCGGCACGGTGTGAAAGTGGTCGTACAACCACAACGAGTCGTAGCCAGCGTCTTCAAGCGCGCGAGCGCTCGCGGTCAAGGCATTCCACTGGGACTGGCCACCCTGGAGATGCTGCATCTCCATGCGCCAGCCCTGCGGCACGAACGTTCCATATTCAACGGCCATGACGGTTAGTTAGGCGAGCGCCCCCGCTCTGGCAATCAGGCGGCCCGCTTCAGGGGCGAACCGTGTGGCTGGTGGGCCCCACCAGCGTGGCCAGGCGCGGCTGTATCCACTCTACCCACTGGCACAAGCGCTGCCTGGTTTCGGCGGGCTCGATGAGATCGTGCACACCGAAAGACTCGGCGCGCGGAAACGGCGTGCGCGAGGCGGCGAACTGTTCCTCGAGCTCGCTGCGGAGGGCGTCGGGATCATCGGCGGCGGCTATCTCGCGTCCGAAGGCCACCGCCACGCCACCCTCGACGGGCAACGCGCCGCTTTCGGCCGAGGGCCAGGCCAGCACGTACGAGTCCGGGCCGAAATGGGCCGCGGCCGCCACGCCGAAGGCCTTGCGCAGGTGAACCGCCGCCCAGGGTACCGATGACTGGTTGGCCGCAAATATGGTCTGCGCGCCGTAGCGGATGGTGCCGGCCGCCTCGGCACCGGTGCCTATCATGAAACCGGGCTCGTCGACCAGGCTGATGATGGGCAGGTGAAAGCTGTCACAGAGGTCAATGAAACGCCTGGCCTTCTGCGCCCCGTCGGCGTCCATCGCGCCNNCGCGCCAGGCCGGTGACCTGCGAAGGCCCGTAGCCGGCCGACATCTCGAAGAAACTGCCCGCGTCAAATACCAGTTCCAACACCCGCCTGATGTCGAAGGCCTTGCGACGGTCGCGCGGGATGATCGAGTTGAGTTCGCTTTCGGCACGGGCGGGATCGTCGTCGCAGGCCACCCGGGGCGCCGGCTCCCAGACGTTGGTGGGCAGGTAGGAAAGAAAGCGCCTTACCTGCGCCAGCGCACCCGCTTCGTCGTCGGCCAGGTTGTCGACGACGCCGCTGTGCATGTGCACGGCCGCGCCACCGAGTTCTTCCTTGGTTTTCTTCTCGCCCAGCGCGCGCTCCACGACCGCCGGCCCGGCGATGAGCACCTGCGAGGTGTCGCGCACCATTATGGAAAAGTGAGAAGACACCAGGCGCGCAGCCGGGAAACCCGCCACCGGCCCCAGTGCCACCGACACCACGGGCACCGCCGCCATGGCCTCGGCAAAGGACATGAACCTGGGCGTAACGTAAACCGGATCGCCGGCGTGGGCTCCGCCGCCACCCTTGCCCGCGTTCTTGCCGCCACGTGTTCCGGCCACGCTGCCGCCGCCGCCCTCGAGCAGGCGCACCAGGGGCACGCGGTACTGCACGGCCAGTTGCTCGGCGTAGACGCTCTTGCGCAGGCC
>DBZX01000024.1:12266-12528 GCA_002311335.1 bacterium UBP10_UBA1149 | reverse complement strand
GTCGACCAGCCCGTCAATGCGCTCGCGCACCGTCAGGCGGCCCTTGCCGTGCTGACGCTCAACGGCCTCGGCGCCGCCCATGGCCAGCGCGGCCTCGCGGCGCGCCCGTATCCCCTCGGTTTCCTTGTCCCAGCCCACGGGGTCTTAGTTACCTAAATGGGAGGCACGTGCCAATCAGCCCAGCAAGCCGCCCCCTTGACATACATACCCCCCGGGGGTATATTCCCGGCATGGACGATGAGACCCGCAAGAAGGTTCTGAC
>DBZX01000024.1:318-12136 GCA_002311335.1 bacterium UBP10_UBA1149 | reverse complement strand
GCGCTCGGGCGCGCGGGCGAGATGATACTGTCGAACCACATCGAGACCTGCGTCAGCCACGCGTTTGAAAGCGGCAGCGCCGACGACCGCGCGGCCAAGGTCGACGAGCTGATGGAAGTGTTTTCGCGCTACAGCCGCATAGGGGCGCGCTGATGGTTTTCCTGGTCGAGGCCTGGGGCGTGATGCTCTCGCTGGCACCCTGGCTGCTGCTGGGCGCCGTCGTGGCCGGCCTGCTGCACGTCGCGCTCCCGGCCGGCTTCGTACACCGCGAGCTGGGCGGGCGGCTGGGCGTTCTCAAGGCCGTCGCGCTGGGCGTGCCGCTACCGCTTTGTTCCTGCGGGGTCATCCCCGCAGCACTGGGGTTACGTCGTGACGGCGCCGGTCGCGGTGCCACGGTTGGATTCCTGATAAGCACGCCGCAGACCGGTGTTGACTCGGCCCTGGTGAGCGCGTCGTTCCTCGGCTGGCCCTTTGCCCTGTTCAAGATAGCGGCGGCCGCGGTCACGGGCGTAGCCGGCGGTTACCTGGCGGGCGCGGTTTCGCCGGGAGCCGTACAAGGCGACGAACAACAGTCGCCCGACGAACAGGCCGAGCGCAGCCTGCGGGGAATGGCGTCACACTCGATCAGTATCCTGCGCACCATATGGCGCTGGATCGCGGTGGGCGTGCTGGCGTCGGCCGCAATCTCGACCTGGGTACCGCCGGGCTCACTGGCCGGGCTGGGCAGCGTGGCCTCGATGCTGGCGGTGCTGGCCGTGTCGGTTCCGCTGTACGTGTGCGCGACCGGCTCGGTGCCCATAGCCGCGGCCCTGGTCGCCGGTGGCCTGCCCACGGGCAGCGCGCTGGTATTTCTCATGGCCGGCCCGGCCACCAACGTGGCCACCATCGGTGCCGTCTACCGGGCGCTGGGCGGGCGCACGCTGGCCGTGTACCTGGGCACCATCGTTGTCGGATCCATTGCAGCCGGACTGCTGTTCGACTCGCTGCTTCCCGTGGGAGCCGCTGCCCTGCCCCACCACGGCAACGGACCGTCCTGGTGGGAGTTGGGCTCGGCCCTGCTGCTCACGGGAGTGCTCGCGTGCTTTGCCCTGGGCGAACTGCGCACGGCGCTTACCCGGGCCATGACCTCGCGCAGGACGGCCGACCTCGAGCTGGCCGTCGAAGGCATGACCTGCAACAACTGCCGCACGCGACTGGAGACAGCGCTGCTGGCGACACCGGGCGTCAAATCGGCGGTCGTCGTGCTTGAGCCGGGCCTTGCCAGCGTATGGGGCGATGTCGACGAGCAGACGGTCCGCGAAGCGATAAGCGAGGCCGGCTACACGCCCCTGCCGGCCCGGGGCGCCTGACTGCTGTCAGGACCAGGCGGCTGCGATCTGGCGGGGCCCCGAGTAGGGCAGCCTGCCGTGCGAGGTAGAATGGTTGTCTATCACCAGCACGTCGCCGCGTCGCCAGGGCGTCACCTTCATGTTGCGCCAGATGGCGTCGCGTACGGCCTCGACGTCGCGGGTCGGGATCTCGCTACCGTCAAGCCGGGTACAGTGCATGGCCTGTTCCTCGCTGCTGCGGGTAAGGCCTTGCAGCACGGTCAGCAGTCTCGCGAACTGCCACACCGCGAAGTTTCGTAAGGTCGGCCGCATCCTGAAAATACGCCGGTACTCGCCGGCGGCAGACGACAGGTGAAACACCTGCAGGTGATTGTGCCACGCAGCCTCGCCCGTTTCCGGGTGGTCCCTGGTAATCGCCTGGGTACTAACCAGGCGCAGGCCGTTGTCATCAAGCCAGGTAACGTCAAACCCCTGCTCGCGGCACTTGGCTTCCACGGCCACGCGGTCGGTGGTGCCGAACATCTCGTCCCAGCCCTTGAGCTGAAACGGGCTACGGGACTTCACGCCGGGACCGCAGTAGTTGCGCACGATGCGCAGGCCTCCATCGACCAGCCGCGCCTTTAAATCCTCGTCGAGTTCACGCCATACCCTGCGCAGGTCGGTCACCGGTGTTTCGCCGCTGTCTTCACCCGGTTGCTCGAAGCAACAGAAAAACAGTCGTCCCGGTGGGTTGGCCACGAAGGTCATCTCGGCGTGCTGGGCTATGGGAAAGTGGGCGGGCAACTCGCTGGCAGAAAAAATGTAATCGCTGCCCTGCAGCGGCTCGCGGGGTGAGGTGCCGAGGTACTCTTTGCCCAGCCGGGGCGCGACAGCGCGGGCCACAGCCTCGAAGCCGACGGCGTCGGTGATGTTGAAATCGCGAAACAGCAGTGCCCCGTGTTCGACCAGCCTCGCCTGCACCCAGTCGCTGTTGCGCAGTAGCCAGGAAACCAGCCCCGGCCCGGAGTCCACGCCGGCGGGCCCCAGTACCAGGGGCAGATCGCCCTCTCCCAGTGCCCTGCACCCCGCCGGAACGGGGGCCGGTGTTGCCCGGTCGATCACAGGTAAGTCCAGGTGGCCAGTGGTCGACATCGCCAGCCACAGTGCCCCCCGGTAGCACCCATGCCAAGCCCCGCTGCTGGACGAAACCGTGTCACTGCATTACGGTCTTACGGGTAACGGCAAACTTTACTATGTACAGACACGGGCCTGATAACCGGGAAAACCAATAACATGGCCGATAACATTCCGCGCGGGGCCTCGTGCCCCCACCAGTTAGACCTGATGAACCCAGAGCTCATGAGCCAGGGGCTTCCGCACGAAGACCTGGCCGCCCTGAGACGAGAGTGCCCCGTCGCACTGCAGGATAAAACCGAGCACGGCGACGAGTTCTGGGCGATCACCGGCCGCGATGAAATAGACTATATCTCGAAGCACCCGGAGCTGTTCTCGTCGGCGACCAACGGCTCCCACCCCCTCCCGGGCGACCAGGACCCCGGGGTAAGCGATATAGTGCGCCGCTTGATCATCAACATGGACCCGCCCGAGCACAACCAGTATCGCAAAGTTGTAAGCAACGCGTTCAAGATCAGGGCCATCGACAAGCTCGAACCGATGATGAGAGAGAGAGCTCGCGAGATAATCGACAAGGTTGCGCAGCGTGGAAGTTGCGAGTTCGTGTCCGAGGTCGCATCGGAAATGCCGCTGTTCGTCATCTGCGAGTTGATGGAAATACCCACCGAGGGACGGCAGGAGTTCTCGGAGCTGGTCACTACCATGCTCGGCATGGACGACCCCGAGCTCAACGTAAGCTCGGTGGACGGCCAGCTCGCCGCGGCGCGGATCTTCGAGGTCGCTATGGGGCTGGCGACCGAACACAAGGCCAACCCTAAAAAGGGCACCGTGCTCGACGCGTTGCTGACCGGCTCGGTGGAAGGCGAGGCGCTGGACGAGTTCGAGTTCTGCTGCTTCTGCCTCATACTCATCGCCGGGGGTGTTGAAACAACGCGCACGGCCACGGGCCAGGGCATGCGACTGTTGATGGAATACCCCGACCAGTTGCAGAAACTCGTCGACGATCCTTCGCTGATCCCCGGCGCGGTTGAAGAGATTCTTCGATTTCACCCTCCATTTAATTTCATGCAGCGCACCGCCACCAAGGACCTCACGCTGGGCGACATGGACATTAAGAAGGGCGACATAGTGAAAATGTTCTACCCGGTGGCCAACCGCGACGAAGCGGTATTCGGTGACGACTCCGATCAATTTGACGTGACCCGCGCCGAGCGGATGCACGACCTGCGGGGAGAACACCGCACTTTCGGCATAGGCCACCACTACTGCATCGGGGCATACCTCGCGCGCTTGGAACTCTCGGTGATGTTCGAAGAAATCATTCCGCGCCTGCGCAACCCGCGCCTGGTGGGTGAAGCACGACCGCTGGTGTCCCACTTCGTTACCGGATTGAAAAAGATGCAGGTTGAGTTTGACGCCGAGGCCATCGAGGGCTGAGTCCCGCGCAAAGAAGAGGGGAGACAAGCATGTTGCAGAAATTTGTTCTTATTACCGGAGCCCTGGACTACCTGGTGGGACTGGCCACCTGGGGAGGGGCGCTGGCCGCCCCCGCCCCCGACCACTTCGTGGCCAACATGACCCTGGGCATGTTCCTGATGATGGCCGCCGCCTGCCTCGTGTGGGCGTCAAAAGACATCGCCGCGCGCGCCCCGGTAATAGTCTGGCAGGGCCTTGTGCGACTGACCGCCGTCGCCTCGGTTATATACGCGGTGCCCGCGGGCCTGGCCCACCCCGGGCTGTACGCCTTGGTGGTCTTCGACGGAGTAATCGGTCTCGTTTACGTCTTCGGCACCCAGCGCTTCACCGGCCAACCGATGCTGCAGCTGCTGGCCTGGCGTAGCTGAGCCGAACGGCGGCCCGCGCCAGCGGAAAACCTGTCAGCTCAGATCAGCTGTCCGAGTATGACGAGCTGACCGCCCAGGCCCACGAACCAGACCAGCGTGCGCCAGGGCTGAAGGCCGGCCGTATACACGGGCACGTAAAGAACGCGGGCCCAGAAAAACACCGTGGCGCCCAGGGCCGTGGTCTCGTTGGCAAGGCCCGCCGTGTGGGCCACCAGCACGAGAGCGGCAAACGGCACCAGGCTCTCGATGAGGTTGGAGTGAGCCCGTACCGCACGATCGGTCCACTCAGGCACTTCGAGCGCGCTGTCGCGATTGCCCATCAACCACTCCATGCCACCAGCCGCTCCGAAACGTCCGACCAGGTACAATGCGGGGCTAAGCAGCGCCAGGGTGCAACAGTAAACCAGCATCCATAGATCGGTAGTCATGTTTCGTTTCCTCCCTTGTTCTTCTCGCCGTCGCCGGGCAGGGCCAGCGAAGCATCGAACCAACTCAGTATACGGTCGTTCTCGTCGCGGGCATAGGTATGCGACAGATCGTCTATCTCCCGGTATACAAGATCCGCGCCGGCTTCCCGAAGCTGCCCGGCCGCCCAGCGCGCTGTTTCCACCGGGAACATCCAGTCCAAGGCGCCGTGCACGAGATAAATACGCCTGCCCGCGGCGCGCTGCATGTTGCCTCGCTCGAGGTTTCCGGGGTGCAGTACCCCCGACATGGGAGCAAACGCGGTAAAGGGTGAATCCTCGGTAAGGCCGGTGAGCAGCGAATAAGTCGCGCCGTCGGACAGGCCGGTGAGCAGGATGCTCGAGCGCTTTACCGGCCAGCGCTCGGCGACCAGCTCGACCATTGCCCGCAGGGCCGGGCCGTCGATGTCTTCGCCCATCATCGACCAGGTCGAGCCCTGGGCGGTAGGGGCGAGCAGAAAAAAACCACGGCCGCGGGCCTCCCTCAGCCAGCTCCACATGAAACCGCGGCCGTCGCCCGAGCCTCCGTGCAGGGCTACCACGAGCGGCATCTCGGCGCTGCCGTCCCACCACTCGGGAACGTAGAGCGCGAAGCCACCGCGGGCCTTGCGATCGTTGGCGTCACCGCCCAGGTGCACGCCCGTGGCCACGCCCTCGCGCGGCTCGGGATCAAGCTCGTCGAGGCGATCGTGGAACTCCTGTTCGACAAAGAATCGCCCTAGCGGCGGGAAGGTGCGCAGTGGGTAGAGTTGTTCGAGCGAACGGGTGAAGGCACCCATCGACGCGAGCACCTGCATGATGGCCTGCTCGGCCGCCGCCTCTGAGCAGAAAAGATCGAAGGCCTCGGCCAGCGATCGGCCACCGGCCAACAGCTGGTCATTGAAGCCGCGCAAGGCCTCGGGCGGGCTGGCAGCTGCAATACCGTCCAGCCCCGAGGCGAGGCGCTGTCCCACCGGTTTCATGGCTGCGCGCAGGGCGGGCAGCTCGGGCGGATGCAGCCGGCGCTGCACCTGCTCGAAGCCGTCAAGAGTGGCCAGCAGCGGGCCCACCGCGGCCGCCATCACCGCTTCGTAATCATCAGCCACCTACGTACCCCGCGGCAATCAGAACGGCAGTTCGTCGAGGGTGTCGGCCGTGGCGTCGATGGCGTCGTGGGCCTGGTTGCCCGCGATCGGGACTATCGAAACCACCGCACCGGCGACCCGCAGCGGAACCGACACGATCTTGGTCAGCAGGCAGCCGGTGCTCATGAAACAACCCAGCAGCAGGACGGCCCACATCCAGCCGGCACGACGACCGTTGATGACATTGTCCATCGGGCCATTGTAGCGCGCCTGTGGCCGCGCTGCTCGCTACCGACCGAAAGGCAACGGCAAATGCCTCGTATCAGCCGCGCACATCGGGCAGAAAGACAATCACGCCACACGTGAAAACAGGAAAAATCGTGAAAAGAAACGACTCGCAGGCAACCGATCTCTTCAATCTCGAGGGCCGCGTGGCTCTCGTCACCGGCGGCAGCCGCGGCATGGGCAAGGAGATGGCGATGGCCTTCGCCCGCGCGGGCGCCGAGGTGGTGGTCGCCAGCCGCAAGGAGAAGGCATGCGAGGAGCTGGCCACGCAGCTCACCGAGCTCACCGGTCGACGCGCGCTGGGGGTCGGCTTTCACGCCGGCCACTGGCAGCAGTGCCAGGAGCTGGTCGACACGGCCTACAAGCACTTCGGCCGCGTCGACGTGTTGGTAAACAACGCCGGCATGTCGCCGCTGTACCCTTCGCTCGCCGAGGTCAGCGAAGAACTCTTCGACAAGGTCATAGGCGTAAACCTCAAGGGGCCCTTCAGGCTGTCGGCGCTCGTGGGCGAGCGCATGGCGGCAGGCGACGGCGGGTCTATTATAAACGTGAGCAGCATTGCCGCGGTGCAGCCCACGCCCAACGAGCTGCCCTACGCCACGGCCAAGGCCGGGCTCAACGCGCTCACCCTGGGCTTGGCCCGCGCCTACGCTCCCTCGGTCAGGGTCAACTGCATCATGCCCGGGCCGTTTCTCACCGACATCAGCAAGGCCTGGGACATGGAAGCGTTCGAACAGAGCGCCACCGCCCACATACCGTTGCAGCGCGGCGGCCGACCCGACGAGATCGTGGGAGCGGCGTTGTACCTGGCCAGCGACGCTTCGAGCTTCACCACCGGTTCTATAATCAAGGTCGACGGCGGCACGGCCTGGCCGGCGGCCTGAGTCCACGCCGTTAGCCGTTGGCGATTATACGCTCGGCAAAATTGCGGATACTGTCGAGCCCGGTCGCCTCCAGCGCAACGATGGACAATCCGTGCACCTGCTCACGGCGCTGCAGTTCCTCGACCATCTGATCGGTGGTTCCCGCGAGCACGGCCGGGTGACGGCTGAACTGCTCGGCCGTGAGCCCGAACATGGCAGCCGCGCCCTCGGCGGTCTCGGCGGCCTGCTTCTCGCTGTCGGCGGGCTGGTAAACGAAAATCGTCGTAGCGTAACGCACGGCACCGTCCGGCCGGCCGGCGGCTTTGGCCTCCTCCCGCACCAGCGCGAGCTTTTCGGCGACCGATTCGTCGCCGAAGGCGCTCACGCTTTCCATCGTTGTCGTACCGGCCTTGCCGATCTCGGGCACCATGTGAAGGATGTCGGCCCAGCGCCCGGCGCGCCTGAGTATGCCCTTGCCACCGCCGCCCAGCATCAGCGGTGGTCGCGGCTGTTGCGTCGGGGTCGGCCTGACCACGGCATCGCGCAGGCGATAGTGCTCGCCGTCAAAGCTGCAGGGCTCACCGGTCCACAGTGCCTGCATGATCTCCACCGCCTCGTCCATCATCCGCAGGCGCTCGGACACGGGCGGAAAGTCCAGGCCGAACATCTCGAACTCGGCCCTCGTCCAGCCGGCACCCACGCCGGCAATCACGCGACCTCCACTGAGCTCGTCGAGCTGGGCAAACTGGCGAGCGAGCATGGCCGGGTGACGAAACAGCGTGCAGGCAACGTGGCTGCCCAGCTTGATGCTACGCGTGCGCTGGGCGATGGCACCAAGCAGCGCAAACAACTCGTAGGTCGGCTGCTCGGTCTTGAGCTCGCCCATCTGTTCAAAAAGATAATGGTCGGGCACGAAGACGGTCGTATAACCCAGCGACTCGGCCAGCTGGGCCTGCTCAACAAAGGCCTCCAGCCCGTGCCCTTCCTGCTCGACCTGCCCTCCCCCGACTACTACTGCATACTCCATGACGTCTCCCTTGCGCGCCAGCGGCGCCGACAAGATGTCGCCGTCTCAGGTCGCAAAGGCAACCGGCGCGCGAGCCGTGGTCAGGAGAAGTAGTCGTCGAGGCTCTCGCGTATGCGCGGCGCCAATACGTACAGTCCTATGACGTTGGGCAGTGCCATTGCGAACAACAGCGCGTCGGACATGGTGAGCACGGCGTCAAGATCGAGCACACAGCCCAGCACGACGAAAGCGCAGTAGACCAGCTTGAAAGAAAGCTCGGCCACGCGCGAGTCGCCCACCAGGTAGGTCCAACCCTTGAGCCCGTAGTAACCCCAGGCGATCATCGTGGAGTACGCGAACAGCAGCGCGGCCAGGCCGACGGCTGCCGGCGCCCACGGCAGCGTGCTCTCAAACGCACGCGAGGTAAGCGCCACTCCCTGTACCCCGCTGCCCGCCAGCGATGGTTCGTACACCGTGGTGAGGATCACCAGCGCCGTCATGGTGCAGATCACCACCGTGTCGATAAACGGTTCGAGCAAGCCGACCAGGCCCTCGGTGGCGGGGTGGTGGGTGTTGACCGCCGAGTGGGCGATGGCGGCCGAGCCGAGTCCAGCCTCGTTTGAGAAAGCCGCGCGGCGAAACCCGAGCATCATCACGCCCAGCACGCCACCGCTTATGCCCTCGGGCGAGAACGCCCCGTGCCATATCGAAGCAAACGCACCCGGAACCTTGTCGAAGTTAAGGCCGATGACCAGTAGCGCACCCAGGCAATAGAACAAGGCCATGAACGGCACCAGGCGAGTGGTGACACGGGCTATGGATTGTATGCCGCCCACCAGCACCAGGCCCACGGCCACGGCCAGCAGCAGGCCCACCTCCAGTGAGCGCCCGGCCATGGGGCCGTCGGCACCACCGGTCACGACCAGCAGTTGTTCGAAGACCTGGTTGCTCTGGAACATGTTGCCCGCGCCGAGGCAGCCCAGCACTATGGCCACCGCGTAGAACCCGCCCAGCGCTCGACCAGCCAGCGGCCAGCCGCGCTCGGCGAAACCCGCGCGCAGGTAGTACATGGGGCCGCCCGACACCTGGCCGTTCTCGTCGACCTGGCGGTAGCGTACCCCCAGCACGCACTCGGCACACTTGCTGGCCATGCCCAGCAGGCCGGCGACCAGGAGCCAGAACGTCGCCCCGGGGCCACCCATTGAAATCGCCACGGCCACGCCGCCTATATTGCCGATGCCCACGGTGCCCGACACGGCCGTCGAAAGCGCGCCCCAGGGACTGATCTCCCCGCTCGAACCCGGAGAGCGGCGCTTGCCGGTAACTATGCGCAGGCCCTCGGCCATGCCACGAAAATTGATGAAGCGCAGGTAGAAGGTAAAAAACAGGCCCGCGCCTATCAACCAGACCACGATGAGCGGCACCTGCGCGTCGCCTATGGGTACAGCGTAGAAAACTACCGCGGCCATGGCGTCGGCCACGGGACCAAGGACTTCGTTGACCGCGGCGTCTATGCTGTTCAAACTGTTCTCCCAATGAAAATAGGCATACTTCTCATCGACTCAGTCCAGCCCGCGCTCGCCGCCACGCACGGCCAGTATAGCGACATGTTCGCCCGCCTGCTCGGTGGCGTGGATCCCTCTCTGCAGTTCGCTTGCTGGGATGTGCGTCGCGGCGAGTTTCCCGACTCGATCGATGATTGCGATGGCTACCTGATGACCGGCGGCCGGCACAGTGTTTACGACGAGTTGGAGTGGATCGCTCCGCTCGAGAGCTACGTCGTACGGCTGGCCGAAGCGAGCCGGCCGCTGTTCGCCGTGTGCTTTGGCCACCAGTTGGTTGCCCGCGCACTGGGCGGCCGCACTGAGTTGGCCGAGCAGGGGTGGACGCTCGGTGTGCACAGCACGCGCATCGAGTCGCCGTTTCCCTGGGCCGTTGCCGGCGGAGATAACGTTGCCGGCACGCACGCTAAGCTGCGGCTCATACACAGCCACCGCGACCAGGTGACGCGCCTGCCCGACGGTGCCCGCCTTGTGGGCTCCAGCGACTCCTGCCCTGTTTCGATGTACCGCATCGGCAAGCACGTGATGAGTTGCCAGGGCCACCCCGAGTTCAGCCCCGAGTACGCGCGGGGCTTATACGAAAGCAGGCGTGGGTTGTTTGGGGATGATCTGTGGAACCAGACACTGGCTTCGCTGGCCGAGGACACCGACGGCGGGGTCATCGCCCGGTGGGCTGTAGAGTTTTTTCGCGGCGCCGCCGACAACGACTGACTTCACACCGGTCGGTCGCCCTCTATGGTAATGCGCTGGTGGCAACGCCGCGCCGGCCACCAATCCTGTACCGGCTTATGCTGCGTGGCGCGGTTGTCCCAGAAAGCGATCGAGTCTACTTCCCAGTGAAAGCGGCAATGGAACTCCGGCTTCTCGAGGTGCGCAAACAAGCGGGCAAGCAACTGCTCGCTCTCCTGCTCTTCGACGCCGAGCAAGCGGGTGGTGAACAGGCTGTTGACGAACAGACAGGGCCGTCCGCTTCTGGGATGGCGACGCATCACCGGGAGCTCGACCAGAGGGTTGGCGGCCACGGCATCGGCGAGCCGTTCCTGGAGTGTCTGGCCAACCTCGTACTCGTTCCGCATCGATTCTCGCATATCGGTCAGTCGCATGACGAGTTCATCATCCTCGAAATAGTCCGCCGCCTCGTGCCGCTCAAACAGTTCCCGCATCTTGTCGAGTCCCTGGTTGAGGACCTGGATTGCTCGTTCCGCCCCGTGCTCTTCGAGTGCCGCCAGCGTCTCGGATTGAGTGCGTTGGAACATCACGAAGGGCCGGTACTGTTCATGCGAGATCGTCCAGTGCTCGTCCGGGGAATGCGAGTGGCAGAGGTCCATCAGCCCCAGCGTGTGGTTGGCATCCTGGATCGCGCGGCGATACTTGTTCAGCTTGATCCAGCTGACGCGACGGTGATAGAACTGGATGAACTCGCGATCGACCTCGCTACACTGCTCGTCGTCCATCTCCCAGTCATCTCCCTCCCGGAGCACCTCGCCAAGCAGGTAGTCATAGTAGGTCTCGTGGCCAAACGGCTGGGTGCCGTCCGGCCGCCCGCTGGTCTCCAGCTGGAGAATCCCCATGTCAACTCGTATCTGGATCAGCTGCCGCTCGTTGGCGGCGTCCACCAGGCGAACACCAAGGCCATTCGGCTCAAAGGGCCAGTCCCTGAGGATCTCGTCAAAGTGTTTCTCGTCGGGCATGCGTCGTCTTTCCTCTCAGCCCACTATCACGCGGTTCATCACGCCCGCATGACACTCGGATTATAACAGCGCCGCGAGCAATTGTGTTCGCCGGGAGAGAAGGAAACGAGGAATGCCCTGGAAGCAGGCGACCGGGATAGCTGGACAGGGCAGGGCGTTCAGCCCAGATCATCACCGCCCGGTGGCTTGCGGCGAGATTTCTTTTGCGACTGGCGTTGCTTGTCCTTTCGCCGGCGCCGTACCGAGGCACGAGTCGGACGCGTGGAACGGCGAGGCCGGGGCGGCCTGGCCACCTCCTTGATCAACATCCGCAGTTTTTCCAGGCAATCGTCCACGTTTCGCGACTGATCTCGAAACCGTGAGCTGGTAAGGACCAGCTCCCCCTCCTTGTTCACTCGCCGATGGTAGACCGTGCGAATTCTCTGGCAGACATCCTCCGGCATGGTTTCACTGGCAGTCACCGGCCAGCGGAGCATCACCTTGGTGTTCACCTTGTTGACGTTTTGCCCGCCCTTGCCGCCGGAGCGAAATGTGCCCACCTCGAACTCAGCCGGAGGCAGTTCCTCCTGCTCGTTCTCCTCGATCTCGGCGATGACAT
>DBZX01000024.1:0-296 GCA_002311335.1 bacterium UBP10_UBA1149 | reverse complement strand
GTAGCGGAATGTCAGCTCCCGAAGGGGGATGGCAATTTTCTCGGTGATGACAAGCATTTCCCTGACTCCACGCACGTCGCGATTTCCCTGTTCGCTGTTATAATGTCCAGCAGCCTGGAATTGAAAGCTCTCTCCCGTTGACGGGAAACCCGCCATGCTCCCACGCTCGCTCCTGCTATTGATCCTCCTGACGCCGTTCGCCGGCTGTAGCAGCTCGACCAGCGAAGGTAATCCGCCAGATGCCACACCGGCCCCCGGGGTAACGGCGGGGGAACCCGGCCGGGCGGCCGATCCGG
>DBZX01000088.1:9808-10098 GCA_002311335.1 bacterium UBP10_UBA1149 | reverse complement strand
GCTTGCGTGTTGTACGTGGCCGGCGAGGAAGCTCCCGCGCAGGTGCGCCTGCGCGCCGACAGGTTGGCGCGTGCCGGGTCGGACAAGCTGCTCGTGCTGGCCGAGACCGACGCGGCCGCGGTCATCGAGGTAATGCGCAAGAAGCGACCGGCGGTGGCGGTAATAGACTCGATCCAGACCCTGTACTCGAGCGAGGTCGAGTCGGCCCCCGGCTCGGTGTCGCAGCTGCGCGAGACCTGCGCGCAGCTTGTGGCGGCGGCGCGCGAGTTGGAATGCGCGGTGATCTTCAT
>DBZX01000088.1:377-9699 GCA_002311335.1 bacterium UBP10_UBA1149 | reverse complement strand
GTGCTCGAGCACATGGTCGACACGGTGCTGTACTTTGAAGGAGACAGTAACCACGCGTTTCGCATACTGCGCGCGGTGAAGAATCGTTTTGGCGCGGCCAACGAGATCGGGGTCTTCGAGATGGCAGCCGACGGTCTGCGCGAGGTGCCCAACCCCTCGCTGTTGTTGTCGGGTGGCGCCAGGGAAGGCGTGAGCGGCTCCTCGATCAGCTCGTGCATGGAAGGCAGCCGGCCGGTGCTCGTGGAGATACAGGCGCTTGTGTCGCCGGGCACAGCGGGCAGCGTGCGCCGGACCACGCTCGGGGTCGATCACAACCGCGTGGCCATGCTGGCAGCCGTGATGGAAAAACGCCTTGGGCTGTCGATGGCCAGCCACGATATCTTTGTGAACACGGCGGGTGGCGTGCGCCTCGATGACCCGGGTGTCGATCTTGCGGTCATGGCGTCGCTGGCCTCGAGCCTGCTCGACGTGACCCTGCCCGCGGCTACCGTGGTGCTGGGCGAGGTGGGGCTGACAGGCGAGGTGAGGGCGGTTTCGCGCCTGCACGCGCGGGTGAAGGAAGCGGCGCGGCTGGGTTTCAAGCGCGCCGTGGTGCCGGCGGCCAACAGCGATCGCCTCGACGACCTCGACGGTCTTGAGCTGCTCAGGTGCAAGGGCGTGGCAGACGCGTGGCGGCTGCTGTCAGGCTGACGCCCAGGCTGGGATAGCGGTCAGGGTCGGACGCTGGCCACGAGGTCCGGGTTGTAGGTGATGCTCGCCCTTTCCTTCAAGTAGTTGACGAAGGCTGTGTAGGCCTCGAGGCTGCGACCCCGTTCGAGTTCGGCCAGGCGCTCCTCCTTGACCTCGTCAAAGTCTTCTCGCGAAGCTTCGCTGAGCTCGCCGCGCGCGAGCACGTAGGCGTTGCCCCGGTGAACAAAGCTGCGCGGCAGAAGCTCTCCGTCTGCGGTGGTGCGGAAGGTCGCCTCGACCACGGCCGGCAGTGCGCCGATGCCCTTGATAAAATTATTATCGCGTCGCACGGGCCCGGCCTCGCCGACTTCGAGGCTGGCTTCTTTCGCCGCGTCGGCCAGGTTCGACTCCCGGGCGCTGGCGAGCAACTTGTCGGCGCGCTCGCGCGCCAGGCGTGACGCCCCGCGCTTGCGGAACTCGGCCTCTACTTCTTCGCGCACGTCGGCCAGCTCGGGAACGTAGCTCGCCTGCTGGTCGGCCAGCTGGAGAACGTACCAGGTGTTGCCGGCCTTGATGGGGTCGCTGACCTCGGTTTTTGATCCAAGGGCAAGTGCGGCCTCTATGAACGAAGGCGCGCGTCCCACCCCCGGTACAATCTGTTGATCGCGGTCGAGCAGGGGAGTGCTCTTGATCGTCAACCCGTCAGCCTGGGCCATCTCTTCCATCGAGGCGCCGTCAACCATTGCCACGCTGGCCTCGGCTGCTTTGTCGAAGGCGATGTCCGTGGATTTTCTCGCTGCGAGCTTGTTGCGGATCTCGTCGCGCGAGTCTTCGAGCTTGCGCTCCTGCGGAGCCTGCCTTTTGTAAACCTTGATCAGGTGGAGGCCGAAGCGGGTCTCGGTGATGCCGCTGACCTCGCCTTCGGCAAGCGCGAAGGCCGCGTTTTCGAAGGGTTTGACCATTTTCTGACGGCCGAACATGCCCAGGTCGCCACCGTCGCTGGCGGTCGAATCCTCGGATTCCGTTTTAGCCAGTTCTTCAAAATCGGCGCCGTCTGCGAGCTTACTGGCTACCGCTTCCATGGCCGTCCTGGTGGCGGCCTTGTCGTCGTCCGAAGCGTCCGTGGCCACGCGCTTGAGGATGTGACGCGCGCCGATCTGTTCCTCGGTGGTGAACTCGGTGTCGACGTTGAGCAGGTAGTACTCCTCGATTTCTTCTTCGCTCACGCCCGCGCTGCCTTGGAAGGACTCGGGCGAGTAGGCCAGGTAGTTGACCCCCGCGCTCTCGGCGCGCCGCCACTTCTCTCCTTGTTCTTCGAAGAACAGCTCGACGTCCTCTTCGCTTACTTCCACCGCGTCTTCAAAGCTCGACGACTTGAGCTGAACGAAAGATAGACTGATCTCAGAGGCCCCCCGCTGGAATTCTTCCCACGCGTCGTCTTCTGTGACTATCACGCCCTGGGCCACGACGTCGCGCAGCTGGTTGACCAGCATCTCTTCTCGCATCGAGGCCTCGAAGGCCGAGGGCGACAGGCCCTGCCTCTGGAGTACGCTGCGGTACTGGGCGGGCGAAAAATCACCGTTGCGCTGGAACACGTCTATGCCGCGAATCTCGCGCCGCACCGTTTCGTCGGGTATGAGCAGGTTCAGGCGGTGTGCTTCCTGCGACATCAAGGTGGTGTCGACCAGTCGGCTCAGCGAGGCCGAGGGGATGTCGAGCGCGTCGAGCATCTCGGGACTGAGCGAGTCGCCGTACAGGTCCCGGTAGTAGGCCTGGTTGTTGAGCTGGGCCCTCTGGAAGTCGGCTATCGATATTTCGGTGGAGTCGACCACCGCCACCGCAACCGGGCCGCCACCGATCTGTCCACCCCCGCCCATGAAAAAGACGAAGACGAGACAGATAATTCCGAGCGCGATCTTGATGAACCAGGACCGCGCATTTCTACGCATGAAATCGAGCACGTGATCAGGCTAGTAGACCACGTTGCTGAAGGCAATCCCCGTTGGTTACGAAATTGCCTCGTCGAGCGCCTTGGCCAGTTTGGGCTTGGCTGCCGCGCCCACGATCTGCTCGGCCACTTGTCCCTGTTTGAACACTATAAGGTTGGGAATGCTGCGAACCCCGTAGTTGGCTGCTACCTGCTGGTTGTCGTCAACATTTACCTTGACCACCCGGGCGCGGCCGTCGTATTCGCCGGCCAGCTCTTCGAGCACCGGGGCTATGGCCCTGCAGGGCGCGCACCAGGGTGCCCAGAAGTCCACCAGTACGGGTATCGACGAGTCGAGTACTTCCTGTTGAAAATTGGCGTCTGTTACTTCGGTGATGTCTGCCATCTTGTTCTGTCTCCTGTTATCCCTGTACCGCGAGGCAAATGTGCCGGAGGTCGGACTCGAACCGACACGAGGTTTCCCCCACCGGATTTTGAGTCCGGCGCGTCTACCAGTTTCACCACTCCGGCGTGGTTCACAAACGCCACACGGCGGCTCCGCCTTCGCGGAACTTACCGCGGCGGTGCCATTCGTCGCTCAAGCTCCAGCAGCGTTGGCTGACGGTTGGGAACAACGGCGGCGCGCGCCTCGATCTTCTTAATAGCATCACCGGCAAGTTGTTTCACCTGCTGGTCACTGCTGGTCTCCGAAAACCTGCTCAGCGCTTGGGTCACTTCAGGGGTGCCCGATTCACCCAGCGCGTAGAGGGCGGCTGCCCTGACGGTGTCGGAGGTGGCGGCCATGGCACAATTGAGCAGCTGTTTGCTCGCCCTGGGGTCGCCTATGCGGCCAAGGGCTATGAGCACCTGGGTGCGCTCGTCGGCGTCGACTTCAGACAGGAACAGCTTCTGCACCAGCACGGGAACAGCCGCCTGCTGGCGCCGCGCTCCAAGATAGTTGATGGCCTTCACGCGCACGCGCTGGTCGGCGTCGGCCAAGGCGTCGAGCAGGGGGCCGATGCTTTCTTCCATGTCGCCCTGGCCCAGCGACTCGACGGCCTCCAGCCTTATGGCCACGTCTTCATCGGAAAGCCGCTTGGCCCACTCGGCGGCGTTGGCACCACGGCTGATGCGGTTGTATCGATCTCTCACGCGGTGCGCGTATGATTGGGCCTCGGCCTGCTCTACCATGAGGCCCGGTACGGCGGGCAGTGTTATGATCACAGCAAGGAGGATCATGGCAAGGACGATCATGCCCGGCGGGATCACTAAGCTGGTTCTGGACTCTTTCATGCCGACTTACCAACAGGAAAACTGTCGCGACTACCGGGTAAGTGCAAGCCGGGGTGCCCACCGGGCAGTCCGCGGGGCACTGCGGGTGCGGCTGGGTTTGTGCTCAAGCCTGGCCAGCCTGGCACTGCTCTGCCTTGCCCCTCACGGGGCTGCGGCCGCGGCCATCGAGCCCGGCGAGGTGCAGGTAAGCACGCCGGTTTACCAGTTGCCCGCCGACGTGGAGTGGCCCGATGAGCGCTGGGATTACCACTTCAGCTGGTCGGGTATCCCGGTGGGCACGCTTTCTATCGAGGCGGGCGGCCAGCCGGCCGAAGATGGCGACACTGATGGCGGCGATAGCGGCAAGCTCTTGACCGTCCACGTGCTCGGTACGACCAACAGCGTGGTCGACCTGTTGTGGAAGTACCGCCTCGACGCTCGCGGCGTGGTGGCGGTGCGCCCTTTCTCCCCGCGCGAGTTCATCATCGACGAAACCGAAAGGCGCAAAGACAAGTTTACGCATATCCGCTTTGACGCCGACCGCAACGTGCACTCCATCCGTCGCAAGAACGACAAGACCAGGGAATACCGCTTTGCGGGGGGCAACACCTTCGACATTCTCTCCACGGTGTTCCTGATACTCAACCTCGACTACGTGCTGGGCGACGAGTTCTACGTGGACACCTTTACTGGAACCAGCCGCTACCTGGTGACCGTCAACGTGGACGCAAAGGAAGAGCAGCTGGCTGCTGGCGCATCGGTGCCGGCCTGGAGGCTGTCGGTGCATACCCACGAGCTCACCGACCCCGAAAAGGACGGTAAACACCGTGAAACCATACTGTGGGTGTCGCGTGACAAGCCTCGCCGCCTGCTCGCCGCGAGAAGCAAGACCTTCGTGGGGGCCATAGAAGTCGATCTGGACGCGGTGGTACCAGCCCGGGAGTTGGAGCGGACTGCGGGCGCCGAAGAGCTGATGGCAAAGCCGGCGACAAGAGCTTTAGATTAACGTCTGCTTATCTCAAACATCACTCATGCTTGCCTCCACTGTTGACAAGCGGCCCCCTTTTCCGTAACAAGGATACGGATCGGACCTCTTTCCGGGCACCTGAAAAGGGAAAATGTTTCGTGGGCGCGTGTTGTGCCGGCGGGCTTCCAAGGGTGCCCATTTACAGACAACTGACCAGTTTGCCACGGCGGAGCCGCGACTCATGTCTGATGAACATCACCAAGAATTGAGCTGGATACGAAAGTACGTCTTTTCGACCGACCACAAGGTCATCGGCATACAGTACGGCGTTACGGCGCTGTTTTTCCTGTTTTTCGGGTTCTGCCTGATGATGCTGATGAGGTGGCAACTGGCCTATCCCGGCCAGCCGATCCCGCTGATCGGTTCGCTTTTCAGCGACAGCACCGCGCCGGGTGGCATCATGCTTCCGGAGTTTTACAACCAGCTGGGCGCCATGCACGGAACCATAATGGTGTTCCTGGGCGTGGTGCCGATGGCGGTAGGTGCCTTTGGCAACTACGTCATGCCGCTTCAGATCGGCGCGCCCGATATGGCGTTTCCCAAGCTGAACATGGTCAGCTACTGGGTCTACTTCCTGGGCGGCGTAGTTATGCTGTGCAGCTTTTTCGTTCCCGGTGGTGCGGCCCAGTCGGGCTGGACCTCGTACCCGCCGCTGTCCATCGTCGCCTCCGAGGGCCAGACCTGGTGGCTCGTGGGCATGCTCTTTCTGATCGCGTCCTCGTTGCTGGGCTCGGTCAACTTCATCGTCACCATACTGCACCTTCGGGCGCCCGGCATGACGATGTTCCGCCTGCCGATCTTCGTGTGGGCGCAGCTGGTTACCTCCTTTCTGCTTCTGCTGGCCTTTCCGGCCCTGCAGGCCGCGAGCACCCTGCAGTTCATGGACAGGGTGTTCGGCTCGAGTTTCTTCCTGCCCTCGGGGCTGGTGGTGGGTGGCGAAGCGCTGGCCGTAAGCGGCGGCGGCAGCCCACTGCTGTGGCAGCACCTGTTCTGGTTCCTGGCTCACCCCGAGGTCTACGTACTCATCCTGCCGGCCCTGGGCATAGTGGCCGAGGTTATCGCTACCAACACGCGCAAGCCCTTGTGGGGCTACCGCTCGCTGGTGTACTCGCTGATCTTCCTGGGCTTCATGTCTTTCATCGTGTGGGCTCACCACATGTACATGACCGGTATGGGCACGACGATGAGCAACTTCTTCCAGACCACGACCATGATCATTTCGATCCCGTCGGTGGTCATCCTCACGGCGCTTATTATTTCGCTGTGGGGTGGGGCCATACGCTTTACGGTGCCCATGCTGTTCGCGCTGGCCTTTCTGCCCATGTTCGGCATAGGCGGGCTCACCGGCCTGCCGCTGGGACTGGCAACGCCTGATATCCACCTGCACGACACTTACTACGTGATCGGCCACTTTCACTACGTGGTGGCGCCGGGGACGATCTTTGCCCTGTTTGCCGGCGTGTATCATTGGTTTCCAAAGATCACCGGCCGGCATATGAACCAGACCCTGGGCAAGCTGCACTTCTGGACGTCGCTGGTGTTTATCAACGGCGTCTTCATGCCCATGTTCTTTCAGGGCATGGCCGGGGTGTCTCGCAGGTTGTACGACCAGACCTTCTACGCCCACGGCGCGGCGGTGCAGGACCTCACCATCATATCGTCGGTGAGTGCGTGGCTGCTGGGACTGGCGCAGCTTTTCTTCATCGTGAACTTCTTCCGCAGTATCTTTGCGGGACCGAAGGTCGAGGACGACAACCCGTGGCAGTCCACCACGCTTGAGTGGGCCACGCCCACGCCACCGCCGCACGGCAACTTTCTCGTCACGCCTACCGTTTATCGCGGGCCCTACGAGTACAGCCAGCCCGGCGTAGACGCCGACTTCACGCCGCAGAACATCGCCGACGAGAATATAGCCGACGGTAATGTAGCCGGCGGGGGCACCGCCCCCGGCCAGCCCTGAGCGAGGCAGGAGATAACCGATGGAAATTCCTCACGTCGTCGAAGTCCACCCGGAAACGGGAGTAGCCAACGCCAAGTTGGGCTTGTGGCTGTTCCTGGCATCGGAGGTCATGCTCTTCGGCGCCCTGTTCTCGTCGTACATCCTGCTGCGCGTAGCTGCGGTCGAATGGCCGCAGGGCTCCACGATACTCAACGTCCCCATGGCGACCTTCAACACCCTGGTGCTCATTGCGTCGTCGGTGACGGTGGTCATGTCGTGGTTGTCACTCAAGTTGAACGACTTCGCCAAGTACCGGGTCTACATGGGCATCACCATCGTGTGCGCCTTCATCTTCCTGATCGTCAAGTACTTTGAGTACACGGCCAAGTTTGACCACGGGCTTTCGCCGGCCACCAGTACTTTCCTGGCGATCTACTTTACGATCACCGGCCTGCACGCCATCCACATAATCGGTGGCATAGTGGTCAACGGTTACCTGCTGGGACCCGGCGCGCGCATGTGGAAGACCGACCCCGAGCAATTTACCGGCCGTGTAGAGGCAGCCGGCCTCTACTGGCACTTTGTTGACCTCGTCTGGATCTTCCTCTTTCCCGTACTGTACCTGCTATAGACGATAATTTTCAGGAGACGATGATGTCAGCACACGCCGAAGACATACAGGCCCACGTAAAAACCTACGTCGTGGTGTTCGCGGTCCTGGCCGCGCTTACGGTAATTACCGTGGCGATATCTTATCTCGACCTGTCTACGCCCATGGCCATAGCCGTGGCGCTGTTGGTGGCCTCCACCAAGGCCGGCCTGGTGGCCCTGTTTTTCATGCACCTGATCGACGAAAAGAAGATCATCTACGCCGTGCTCGCCCTGGCCGTGGCCTTTTTTGCCGTGTGCATGTCGATACCCACCGGGTGGCACGTGGGACAGGTGAAGAGCGGTTCTTTGTGGAGCAGCATGGAGACTGGTAGCGCCGCGGGCGGCCATGAGACCGGCGGCCACGGGGACAGCAGCCAAGACGACCACGGCGGGGGCCACTGACTCGGTGTCACTGAAGGCCTTCCACGTTTTTTTCGTGTCGGTTTCCATCCTGCTCTTTACATGGTTGGGCTGGGGCCGCGCGACGGTTTACGGCGACACCGGCGAGGTGGCGGTGTTGTTGCAGTCGGTGGCGTCTTTTGGCTTCGCCGCGTTGCTGGTTGTTTACGGTCGCTACGTGCTGCGCAAGCTGCGGGGGATAAGCTACCTGTGAACCAGCGCCGAGCCTTGACCGCAAGGGTCCTGCGGGCCCTGCCGGGCGCCTCTACGCTGCTGCTTGCCTCGGCCTTGCCGGCGCTGGCCTGCGCGGTGTGCTTCGGAGACCCCGAGTCGCCGCAGACCCAGGGCATGAACTCGGCGATTCTTTTTCTCATGGGGGTGATCGGCTCGGTGCTGGCCGCCTTCGCTTCGATGTTTGTTTACTGGGTGGCGCGCTCGCGGCGAATAGCCGCGGCGAATCACCAGGGAGTGGAGCTCTGAGTAGGGCGGAGTAATGACATGGAAAACGTAATTTATGGGTGGTGGTTGCCGCCGGACGTATCGACGCACGGGCACCAGATCGATTTCATCATAAACCTGGTCCACTGGTTCATGCTGGTGCTGTTCGTGGGCTGGAGTGTTTTCCTGGCGGTTGCGCTGGTTAAGTTCCGTGCGAGGCCCGGTCACAAGGCCAACCCTACCGGCGTGACCAGCCACCTGTCCACTTACATGGAGGTCGGCGTTGCAGTGGCAGAAGTGGTACTGCTGGTGGGCCTGGCCATCCCTACCTGGGCCGAGCAGAAGGCGGCTGTCCCCGCCGAAGACGAGGTGGGCCTGGTCGTGCGTGCGGTTGGTGAACAGTTTGCCTGGAACTTTCACTACCCGGGACCCGACGGCAAGTTCGGCCGCACCGCCATCGAGTTGGTGGACGGCGGCAACCCGCTGGGCCTGGACAGCAGCGATCCGGCTGCTGCCGATGACATCACCACCATCAACCAGTTCCACTTTCCCGTAGGCGAAAAGGTGCTGTTGTACCTGAGCTCCAAGGACGTCATCCACTCGTTCTTCCTTCCCGTGATGCGCGTCAAGCAGGACGCCATACCGGGCATGACGGTGCCCTTGTGGTTTGAGGCCACGGAGACCGGTTCCTTCGAGGTGGGCTGTGCCCAGCTCTGTGGCCTGGGCCACTACCGCATGAAGGGCTACATGACCATAGACACGGCCGAGTCTTTTGCCGCCTGGATGAAAGAACAGGCCGAACTGGCTTCCTTCGAGGACGACTACTACTAGCCCTGCGCCCCCGTTCGGGGGGGTGGGCGCGAGCAGGCTGCAGGTCACCCGCCTGTGCGCCCCTTGTGCAAAGCGGCACCGAAGTGCGGTGAACGCAGAAAAGGCCTTGCAATGACTGGGCAAACCACGGTTTAATAGGCACTGAGTCCCTGCTGCCCCCCCCCCCCCC
>DBZX01000088.1:0-311 GCA_002311335.1 bacterium UBP10_UBA1149 | reverse complement strand
CTTAAGTGGTCAACGATCGTAAGACTTTAGTATTCGCGGCACTGCTGCCCTTTCTTTTTGCCTCGCTTGTGCTCACCAGCGCCGCGTGGGCTCACGACGACCCCAGCAGCGACGGACTGATAGACGGCGGCGGCAGCTACAAGACCGATTGCGTTTCCAAGTTCCAGACCGGTCTGGAACTCAACTACCCGGCAGCGCCGAAAAAATCGAAAGAGCTCCGCTGCATTGACGGCGACCTGTCCTGCGATGCCGACGGTGCGGTGGACGGTAGCTGCACCTTCAATTTGGGGCTGTGCCTGGCCGACGACGAG
>DBZX01000040.1:55281-55495 GCA_002311335.1 bacterium UBP10_UBA1149 | reverse complement strand
GCCCTGGAGGGCAGCGGCGGCCGACTCGAGCTGGCGCTGCGCGCAGGGTCAGCCGCCGCGCTACCAGCTATGAGCGGCGTCGGCATGCCCCTGCGCGTGTACCGCAGCGAGTAGACGCAGCGAGTTCGGTCAGTTGATCACCGGTAGCGCCGGGGAGAGCAGCTGCACGCCCGGCCGCAAAGCAGCGGCCGGTTCCACCAGCTCGGCCAGCCGC
>DBZX01000040.1:17914-55095 GCA_002311335.1 bacterium UBP10_UBA1149 | reverse complement strand
GCGGCAGCCGCCACCGCCTGCTCAAAGCCGCCGATCTCGTCTATCAGTCCCCGCTCGAGCGCCTGTTGCCCGCTCCACACGCGTCCGCCGCCCACGCTGTCCACGTCGTCTATACCCAGCGACCGGCCCCGGGCCACGCGCCGCAGGAAGAGCTGGTAGGTGCGCTCCATCTGCGTGCGCACCAGCGACAGCTCGGCCCTGTCAAAGCCCTTGCTGATGTCCATCAGGCCCGCGTAGCGGCCCCTGGTGAGCGTTTCGCTGCCTATGCCAAGCCTGCCCAGCAGTCCCGCCACGTTGGGCTTGAACAGCACCACGCCTATCGATCCGGTGATGGACATTCCCTGGGCCAGCACGCGGTCGGCGGCAGAGGCGATGTAGTACCCGCCCGAGCCCGCGACGTTGCCGAGCGAAGCCACCACGGGCGTTGTCCGAGAGGCGGCCCGCACCAGTCGCCAGACCTGGTCCGACGCCTGCGCCGAACCGCCGGGGCTGTCCACGCGCAGTACGATGGCCTTTACGCCGTCGGCCAGGGCCTCGTCGAAAGCCCGCGCCAGGGTGTCGGCTCCAACCGACGCGCCGGTCACTCCACCTGCCCTGCTTTCCCCTTTAACGATGTTGCCCGAGGCGTGGATGACGGCCACCCGTTCGCCGCCGCCCAGGCCGACCGACGACGCGCTCACGCGCCTGTAGTCTTCTTCGTAGACCAGGGGGGGGGAGGGTCCGCCGGCTGGGTTTTCGCGCAACTGGTCAATGTGGCGCACGCCGTCGGCGAGGCCGGAATCCATGAAGGCTTCGGGCGACGCCGGGCACGCGTCCACGACGGCGGGCAATTCGCCGGGCTCGAGTCCGCGGGACAACGCGATCGACATGCCGAACTGCGCGTAAAGATCGTCGAGCAGAAAGTCCGCGGCTTCGCGGTGGGCCGCCGACATGCCCCTGCGGCCTATCATGTCACCCATCGATTTGTATTCGCGGATCTGCTCGACCTCCATGTCGATGTCGATCTTCTCCCAGACGCCTCCCAGGAAGACGAAGTGCGCGGCCATGCCGTTGAGCATGGCCGAGGATCCGGGGGGCAGGTACAACTCGTCGGCCGCCGAAGCGATGAAGTACTCCCTGTTGCTGCCGAACGACCCGCTGTCGAGCAGCGACACGACTTTCTTACCGGCGTCCCGCAGGCCGGTCAGCGACGCGCGGATTTCCTGGGCCTGGGCCCAGCCCAGTTCGGTGTCCTGCACGCGCAGCAGCACCCCATCGATGCGCTCGTCGTGGCGGGCCTTGCGCAGGGTGGCGAGCAGGTCGAGAAAAGCCGGTCGGTCGTCGAGCAGCCGGTCAAGGGCGTCACGTCCGGGCGGGAGCTCGGCGTAGTTGCCCTCGAGGTCGATAACGAGATAGCTGCCCCTGGGTACGTCCGGTTCCGAGTCGCGGAGAAGGACGAAAACAGCCAGTGCCAGCAGGCCAAGCACGATCCATCGTTTCTTGATGCGCATGTCTACTCCGCCGGGAATCTTCGCCGCGAATCACTCCTGGGCCTGCTGTCTCCCGGCCGGACCACGGCAGGCCCTTCCTTGTATCACAGCTGGCCGGCAGTGACGCGTTTGCGGACCGGGCCTGCAAACCGGGATCGTGGTGGCGGGCTACTGCCGACGGGGTGATCTGCTAGTCTCGCGGGGTGTCACGGGAGCTTATCAGCGTTGAACTGGGCTCGGTGTCGGGTTACGAGGCCTGGCGGGCCGAATTACTGGCCGCCACCCTGGCGGCCGACCTGGGCTGCGCCTGGCTGCTGACCTGGACCCGCAGTAAGCAGGGCGTGAGCCTGGGGCGCTTCCACCGGCGTGCCGAGGGTGCCGAGTACATTGAGCGACGCTTGACGGGCGGGCGAAATCTGGCCGCGGGGCCAGCCGTACAGGAATTTGCCTTCGTGCTGCCATCGGTGGACTGGCTCGACGAGGGCGCTGGCGGCCTCGGGCCGGGGCAGGTACTCAACCGGGCGCTCAGGCCCCTGCTCGCTTGTCTCAGGGCAGAGTTATCGAGCCGCTCCGGGCTTGAGCCGTTCTATCCGGGGCGCGACCTCGTTACCGTCGACTCCAAGCCCGTGGCCCACGCAGCGTATTCTGTTTTTGCTGACGGGGTCTGCGTCGTCGAGCAGATGTTGTTCACGGCCGAGGCGCCGGGCGTGGTTGACTCGTTGCTCGAGCGGCTGGATCCCGCTGGAGTAACCGGCCAGGCGCTGGGTGGACTCGACGCGGGCTGCAGCCTTGCCCAACTCGGCGTTGATCCGCAGATAGACTGGGCCCGGCTGGTGGCGCTGGAGTCCGCCAGCGTTTTTGCCTGCAAGCTGTCGCCGGGCTCGCTGCCCGGGCAAGGGCTCACGGCCGACGCTTCGGCCTGGGACTGCTTCCAACGCGAGCGAGGCAGTCTTGCTGCGGGGCGGCTGGTGGCTGCCGGCCCGTCCATGCTGGGCATGCTCGAGTGCAGCGGGGTTGGCCCGGGCACGGAGGGCGATGTCGCACTGTCGGGCATAGAGATATGCGGAGACCTGCTGTCATCATTTCACTTGATCGACCAGGTCGAGCAAGCCCTCGAGGGTTGCCCGCCTGTTGTTTCCGAGATCGCGAGCAGGATAGAGCAGCTGACATCATCGACGGGCGGATTTATCCTGGGCTGTGACAACAGCGGGGAAAACGCGCTCGCCGCCCTGCTGGCGCGCTGCGCGTGAGACCGCCGATGCTGCCTATTGCGCCTGTGCCCGTGGCGTGGCATTGACGGCTGCATGGCGGACTGTCTTTTCTGTTCCATCGGTGCTGGTGAGGTCCCGGCCGAGAAGGTTTACGAGGACGACCAGCTGTTTGCGATCCGCGACATAAATCCGGTCGCGCCGCTGCACCTCTTGCTCATTCCCCGCAAGCACATCGCTACCATACTCGACTTCGAAGACACCGACAGTGCACTGGTGGCTGGTATCTATCGACTGGCGGCTCGCCTTGCCGCTGAAAACGACCTCAGTGACGACGGCTACCGCGTCGTCGCCAACTGCAAGAGCGACGGCGGGCAGACAGTTTACCACGTACACTTTCACCTGCTGGGCGGACGCGCGATGGCGTGGCCACCCGGCTGAGCAGGAGTACGCAGGGCAAGGACATGCTGGGCGCTGTTATTTTTGATTTCGACGGGGTGATTGCCGACGACGAGGGACTGCACCTGGCTGGCTTCAGGCACGCCCTGTTGTCGCTGGGCATGGAAATCAGCGACGAGGATTATTACCAACGCTACGTGGGCTACGACGACCGCGATGGCTTCACCGTGATCTTCCGTGATCGGGGAGTGAGCCTGGACGAAGAAGCCCTGCTTGGATTGATGGCCGATAAGGCCGCCGAGTTTGAGCGCCTGGCGGCGGGCGGCGCTCGCCTCTTTGATGGTGTCGAAGAGCTGATCTCTGCCCTGGCCGAAGCGGGCGTGCCCCTGGCCATCGGATCGGGAGCGCTTGGTAACGAAATACGGATGCTGCTGGCGCAGTCCGGGTTGGCCGATCGCTTTGAGGTCATCGTGTCGGCCGAGGACGTATCGGCGGGCAAGCCCGACCCGGAGACCTACGACAGGGCCCGGCGCTTGTTGCAGCAGGGGGCTGGCCGCGAGGCCGGCGCTGGCATAGTGGCCGAGAACTGCGTGGTCATAGAAGACACGACCGCCGGCCTGGCCTCGGCCCGGTCAGCCGGTATGCATACGCTGGCGGTGACCAACACCTTTGCGGCCGCGAGCCTGGACGCCGATCTGGTGGTCGACAGCCTGGCCGACGTCAGCGTTGAGACCCTGCGTGGCCTGCTGGCTTAGGCAGCCGGGCCGTGGGACCGTCGTGGTGCCGGGTACCGGACAGGGCGGAGGCAAGAGGCGTGGGTAAAAACAGCAACGGCGAAATCCTGGGACAGATAGCCATTTCGCACGAGATCTTTGTTGAGCTCATGGACCGCCGTCTGCCCGAGCTCGAGGCGGAAGACCTCGAGCGTTACTTCGTGGCGCTGAGTAATTTCCTGGGAATGCTCGAGGACGATGAAAAAGAACTGCGGCAGGTGGCCCGCGAAATAGCGGCGGAGGCCATGACCCTGCTGCTCGACGAGTTGGCGCGATGAAGCCGGCGGCCGGCATCCAGCCGGACTCGCATGTCTTGGTCCTGCAGGTGGCGGCGTTTTCTCCGGCGTAGCGGGATCCGTTGTTTTCGGCGTCAAGGGACGTTTCAGAATTCGCGCTTCAAGGGCAGTGTTACGCGGTAGACATTGCGGCCCCTTACGACCGACACCAGCACCGCGTTGCTGTTGCGCAGCGCCGCAAGCCGGCGGCGAAACGCGTCGCGGTCGGGTACCTCGCGGCCACCGAGCGAGCTTATTCCGTCGCCTGGCCTGATGCCGATTTCGGCCGCCGGGCTGCCTTCTCTCACCGCCGAAACAGCAAGCGGTCCGCCCTTGCGCTCCACCAGCTTGAGCCCGAGTCCCTGCCACGCCAGCTGGTCTATACGCTCGGCCGGGTATACTGCTACCTGCAGTTTCAGTGAGCGCAGCACCCCGTCGTTGAACACGCCCACCTCGAGGGTTTCGCCGGCCGTGCGGCCGGCCAACTGGGCCTGGTACTGGGCCATGTTGTGCACTTTGTCGCCGTCTATAGCTCTTATGATGTCGCCCGCTGCCAGTCCGGACTCTGCGGCCGGGCTGTCCTTTTCTACGCCCCTGACGAGCACTCCGCCGTTGCTGTCTACGCCCAGATGAAAGGCGATCTCGCCGGTGAGACCCTGCACCTTCAGCCCCAGCCACGCCGGCTGAACCGAGCCGTAGTTGAGGATTTGCTCAACCACCATGCGGACTTTCTCGCTGGGAATGGCAAAGCCTATTCCCTCGCCGTCGCGGTGTATGGCGGTGTTGATGCCCAGCAAGCGTCCCTCGACGTCCACCAGCGGCCCACCCGAGTTGCCGGGGTTGATCGAAGCGTCGGTCTGCAGCAGGTCGTGGTACACGAGGCTGCCGGCGTTGATCGTTCGCCCGGTAGCGCTGATGACCCCGGTCGTCACGCTGTGCGACAGTCCGAAGGGGTTGCCTATGGCCACGACCGTTTCGCCGATCATCACCGAGTCGTCCAATGGCAGCGGCACAAAGGGCAGGGGGGTGTCGCTGTCTATGTGAAGCACGGCGAGGTCGGAATCCGAGTCGGCTCCCTGCAGGCTGGCCTCGAACTCTCTGCCGTCAGACATCAGTACGCGTATCGAGGTGGCTCGCAGGATGACGTGCTCGTTGGTGACTATGGTGCCGTCGGCGTCAACGAGCAGGCCCGACCCCAGTGAGCTTCGTTTCTGTCGTCGTGAGCGCGGCTGCATCTCGCCGAAAAAGTCGGAGAAAAAATCATCGAAAAACGGGTCGCCAAAAAACGGAGAGCGACGTCCCAGCGGCGCTTCCACTATGGTCTCGGTGTAGATATTGACCACCGCGGGGCTGACCTTCTCTATGGCCTCGACCACCGGTGTGCGCCTGACACTGCGGCCCGGCGAAGCCTTGCCGGCGTCGGCCACGGCGGGCGTGAAGGCGGGCAGGATCACCGCGGCCGCGAGCGTGAGCGGGAGCAATCGCCGCGCGAGCGCGACAGGGGGCCGGTAGGTCGGGCTGATCAATCGCATGGTTCGAAGTCTATCCGCCGCCTTGTCACGTCGGTGGAAACCACCCGCACGCGGGCGCGGTCCCCTGGCCTGGCGGTCCACTTGCCATCGCGACTGAGCAGCTCCATTCGGTCGTCATCGTGGTCCACGTAGTAGTCCAGTCGAGACAAGGGTACCAGTCCTTCAATGCCATTGTCATCCAGGCGCACGTAGTAGCCGTGCGGCGCCACGCTGCTGATGGTGCCGTCGTAGCGCCTGCCTATGCGGGTGCCCAGGTAGATGGCCCACGCAGCGCGGGTCACGCTGCGTTCGAGCGCCTCGGCCCGGCGCTCGAGACGCGAGCAGTCCACTGACATCGACTCGATCGCGGCCTTTCCCGGTCGCGAATCGGCGCGCCCACCCAGCCGGGCCACCAGTGCACGGTGTACCAGCAGGTCGGGGTAGCGCCGTATGGGCGAAGTGAAGTGCGCGTAGCAGGGGCTGGCCAGGCCGAAGTGCTGATCCTTGTACGCGGTGTAGCGCGCGCGCATCATCGATCTCAATATCATCAGGCTCACCTGGGCCGAGCCGGGTAGTTTTGCTGCCCTTTCGAGCAGTGCCTGCAGGTCGGCCGGCTTGATGTTTTCGGGGGCAGTGTCCAGCCGCAGCCCCAGGGCGGGCAGGCGTGAAGCCAGCGATATCATAGCCGCCTGGTCAGGGCGCTCGTGCACACGGTAAGGAAAAGCGGGCCCGTCACGCTCGAGCTTGTCGGCAACCGTTTCGTTGGCCGCCAGCATGAAGTCCTCGATGAGAAGGTGCGCGGCCAGCCGCGGCCGGTTGCTGATCTTGTCGGGGTCGCCGCTGCGGTCGACGTGCACCTGGCTTTCGGGGAGGTCGAGTTCCAGTGCCCCGCGTTTTCGGCGGGTCGTTCTCATGGCGACAGAGCAGCGCAGCATCTGCCCGAGCATCTCGGCTGTCGCGCTGTCGATATCCTCGGGCTGCCCGTCGAGACAGTCCTGCACTGACTGGTAGGTGAGTCTCGCCTTGCTGCGTATGATGCTGCGCGCAAAGGTGGCGTCGGTGACCTCGCCGCTGCTGCTTATGGTCATCTCGACCGAGACGGTCAGCCGGTCTCGGTCCGGGCGCAGGCTGGCAAGGTCGGTGGAGATTCGTTCCGGCAGCATGGGCACAGCGTAGCCCGGAAAATAAACGCTCGTGCCCCTGTCGAAGGCCTCGGCGTCGAGCTTGCCGCCGTCCTTGACGTACCAGGACGCGTCGGCGATGGCCACGCAGAGCAGCCAGCCCTTACCCTTGCGCGACAAGCAGATAGCGTCGTCAAAATCCCTGGCGTCGGCCCCGTCTATGGTCACGAAGTGACTGTCCCTGAGGTCGAGTCGTCCCTCGGCGTCCCTGTCGCCGGGTTCACGAAAACGCTCGGCCTCGGCCAGCACCTCGTCGCTGAACTCAACCGGCAGCGAAGCCTCGGCGCAGGCGATGGCTATCTCCCTGTCCAGCGGGCCACGGCTTTTGACCTCGCCATCGATGCGTACCTCTATGTTGCCGTGCCGGCCCGGGTAGCGGCTTATGGTGGCCTTGAGCAGGCAGCCGGGCCGCGCGCGGGGGCTGTCGTGGGCAAGCCGGACCTCGTAGTCTATGGCGTGGTCGGTGGGAATGAACACGCTGCGGTTGCGCGTTGACATCTCCCCGGTGATGACCTTGCGGCCCCGCTCAAGCACGCTGTGTATGGCCGCGTTCACCGGCCTCCGGGTACTCCTGGACAGCGGTTCGGCCAGCACCAGGTCGCCGTCCATGGCGGGCCTCAGCGCGTTTGCCGACACGCGCAACGCGTCCTGCGAATCGTCCAGCGGAATGATGAGGGCGTCGCGACTACGGCGTCTTACCCTGCCAGCCACCAGTCCGAGTTTGCCGGTGAGGCCCACGCGGGACTTTTGGCGCAGCAGTTCGCCGCGCCTGGCCAGCGAGGCCAGGGCCTCTTCGAACTCGGCCGACTCAAGCCCGGTGCTCGCCTCGAGCTCGGTCACCGGGGTGTAGCGCTTGCGCGATTTACGCAGTCGCGCGAGGACGACTGCTTCGTTGTCGGGTTTTTTTTTCTTTCTCACGCCGATGGGTTCTCAGTGGATGAGCACGCAGGCGGCGATCACGACCGTCCAACGCTTGTCTTTTGCTCCCCTGGCCGATTGCGAGACATTGCGGGTGCGGACGATCTGATCGCTCAGTGTCCAGTAACGCCTTCTTTCGTCGTAGCTGGTGTCCGGGTTGAAATCTACGTTGAGTATCGTGGCAAGCATCTGCGCCGCGAGATCCTCGGCGTAATCGCCGGCCTGCTCGTCGGTCTCGCCAAAGGAATGGTGCTCGCTCAGGTAGCCGTACATCGAACGATCGCGGGGGACGGCCACGCCCACCGAGGCTGCCAACTGGCGGTGGGGTTCGTTGCTCTCGGCGCGGCTCATGACAACGTGCACTATTTCTCCTGCTGACAGGTGGGTGAGGCCTTCCTTGCGCGACACCAACCGGCAGTGAGGCGGCAGGATGCTCGACACCGACACGAGGTTGAAGTGGGCTATGCCGGCCGCGCGCAGGGCGAGCTCGAAGGCCGCTAGTTTTTCTTTGTGCCGCCCGACTCCACGGGTCAGGAAGGCCCTGGTCGCGACGTCACCCACTGGTTCAGATGAACACGGGCGCGTCGAATTCGCCGAATACCTCTCGCATGGCGTCGGACACTTCGCCCAGGGTGGCGTAAGTTTTAACCGCGTCGATGATCACCGGCATGAGGTTGCCGTCCCCCCTCGCGGTCTCGGTCACCAGCGCCAGCGCGGCCCGCACGGCGTCGTTGTCGCGCCTGGCCTTGAGGGCGGCGAGCTTCTCGAGTTGCCTCGTTTCTACCGACGCGTCTATCTTGAGCAGGTCCACGGGCGCTTCTTCGTCGGCCTGGAATCGGTTTACTCCCACCAGGATGCTGTCGCCGCTTTCCTGTGCCAGCTGGTACGCGTAGGCGGCCTGCTGGATTTCCTGTTGCTGGAAGCCACGCTCGATGGCAGCCACCGCTCCGCCGAGCTTGTCGATCTGCTCGATGTACTGCTCGGCCCGCTGCTCTATCTCGTCGGTCAACTGTTCGACGAGCCAGGAACCGCCCATGGGATCTATCGAGTCGGCCACGCCCGATTCGTGGGCTATGATCTGCTGGGTGCGCAGCGCTGCCGTTACCGCGGCCTCGGTGGGCAAGGCCAGGGCCTCGTCGTAGGAGTTGGTGTGCAGCGACTGCGTACCACCGCAGACGGCGGCCAGCGCCTGTACGGCCGTCCTCACGATGTTGTTGATGGGTTGCTGGGCGGTGAGCGAGGAGCCCGCGGTCTGGCTGTGAAAGCGCAGCATCATAGAGCGCTCGCGGATGGCGCCGAAGCGCTCCTTCATGATCTTTGCCCACAGGCGACGCGCAGCGCGGTACTTGGCGATCTCTTCGAAAAAGTTGTTGTGCACGTTGAAGAAGAACGACAAGCGACCGGCAAAATCATCGACATCGAGGCCCACGTCGATCGCGGCCTGCACGTAGGCGATACCGTCGGCCAGCGTGAAGGCTACTTCCTGCACTGCCGTCGAACCGGCTTCGCGGATGTGGTAGCCGCTGATCGAGATCGTGTTCCAGCGCGGCACCTTCTCGGTGCAGAAAGCAAAGATGTCGGTGATCACGCGCATGGAAGCCGTGGGTGGGTAAACGTAGGTGCCGCGCGCGATGTACTCCTTGAGCACGTCGTTCTGTACGGTCCCACCCACCTTGTCCCAGGGCACGCCCTGCTTGTCGGCCACCGCCAGGTAAAGCGCCAGCAGTATCGAAGCAGTTGCGTTGATGGTCATCGAGGTGGTGACCTCGTCGAGCGGTATGTCACGGAAAAGGATTTCCATGTCTTCGAGCGAATCGATCGCGACGCCCACCTTGCCGACCTCGCCGGCCGAAAGGCCGTGATCCGAGTCGTGGCCCATCTGCGTGGGCAGGTCGAAGGCCACGCTCAGGCCGTTGGTGCCCTTGTCGAGAAGGTAGCGGTAGCGGTTGTTGCTCTCTTCGGCCGAGGCAAAGCCGGCGTACTGGCGCATGGTCCACAAGCGGCCGCGGTACATGGTGGGCTGGGCCCCGCGCGTGAAGGGAAACTGGCCGGGCAGTCCGAGCTTGTCGGGGTAGTCGCCGTCGGCCGGGCCGTACACCCGCTCCACCGGGATGTTGGACGTGGTAGTAAAGTTTTCCCGGCGCTCGGAGTTCTTTTTGAGTGCCTTGGACAGGGTGGCGTTTTCCCAGTCTTCGAGTTGTTCGTGGAAGTTGCTCATGGTTTCGGGTCTCCGTCGATCAGTCGGGCTGGCTTAATTATCCGAGCATGGCCAGGAGCACGCCGGCTGCCACGGCCGAGCCGATCACGCCAGCCACGTTGGGAGCCATGGCGTGCATGATGAGAAAGTTTGTCGGGTCTTCTTTCTGCGCGGTCGTGAGGGCCACGCGCGCGGCCATGGGTACGGCCGACACCCCGGCGGCACCGATGATGGGGTTGATCGGGTCCTTTGAAAAACGGTTCATGATCTTGGCAAACACCACCCCGGTGGCGGTGGCAATGCAGAAGGCCAGCAGGCCGAGGGCGAAAATCTGCAACGATTCGGTACGCAGAAAACGCTCGGCCGTGGCGCCGGCGCCCACGCAGATGCCCAGGAGTATGGTGATCGAGTCTATGAAGGCGTTTCGCGCCGTGTTGGCCAGGCGGTCGGTGACCCCGCTCTCCTTGAGCAGGTTGCCGAAGAACAGCATCCCCAGCAGCACCGTGGCCTTGGGTGCGATCAGCGTGCAGACGATGAAGCCCACGAGGGGGAACAGTATTTTTTTCGCGCGCGATACCTCGCGCGGCTCCTTCATGCGTATGAGCCGTTCTTCACGGGTGGTGAGCAGGCGCACGATGGGTGGCTGTATGATGGGCACCAGCGCCATGTAGCCGTAGGCCGCCACGGCAACGGCCGGCAGCAGTTCCGGGGCCAGCTGGGCGGTTATGAAAATCGTGGTGGGCCCGTCGGCGCCGCCGATGATGCCTATGGCACCGGCTTGCTGGGGGGTGAAGTTAAGCGCCAGCGCGCCCCAGTAAGTAAAGAAAATACCCGCCTGCGCAGCCGCGCCCAGCAGTATAAGCCGGGGCTGCGACAGCATGGCCGAAAAATCCGTCATCGCTCCCAGGCCGAGGAAGATCAGCGCGGGGAAGATCTCGTGTTTGACGCCGAAGTAGAGGTAGTGGATGACCCCGTGCTCATCAAAGGCAGACGCCCCCGCCTCGGGGATGTTACCCATGATCATGCCGAAGCCTATGGGCACCAGCAGCAGGGGCTCGTAGCTTTTGGTTATGGCCAGGCCTATGAGCAGCAGCCCGACGCCTATCATCAGCAGGGAGCCGGGGTGCTGGGGGAAAAGCGCGAAGCCGGTTTGCGAGAGAAAGTGAACCAGGGAATCCATCATGGCAGGTGTCCGTCAGCCGACCTCGACCAGCAACTGGCCGCTGCTGACTTCGCTGCCCTGTGATACGTGCACGGCCTTGACCGTACCGGCCGCCGCGGTGGCGATGTCGTTTTCCATTTTCATTGCTTCGAGCTTGAGCACTATCTGCCCGGCAGCAACAGTGTCGCCGGCTTTCACCAGCACGGCGGTCACCACCCCGGGAATGGGAGCCGTGACCGAGCCGCTGCCGCCGGCCGCGGGCGCAGGAGCTGCCGGCGCCGGGGGAGCCGCGGACGGAGTGGCTGCCGGCGGTGAAGCGGCGGCAGGGGGCGCCACCACGGGTCCGACCGACTCTACCTCGAAGGATTGCCCGTCCACGCTTACCGTAGCCCCGCCACCAGCGTGGTCGGTTACCGTGACCTCGTATTCGTTGCCGCCACTGCGGACCTTGTAAACAGCCATCCTATCTCCCTCGGTTTCCAGTGCCGGCCAGTTGCTTCGCTCGCGCCAGCGCGGCCCACCTGCTGGTGGTGGCGGCTGGTCGCACGCTGACGCGACGCCGCTGGTGCAGCCCCCACGCCGCGAGTGCCACCACCGCCAGCTCGTCCTTCTTCGCTTCTTCGCCCGCGCTTGCTGCGCCGGCGGCGAGCGTACTCGCGCCCGCTGCGGCATCGGCTCCCGGCCCGGCCTTTTTGCCTTCGAGCCGGGCCAGGACCTTGTCCATGATGGTGATGACGACTATCAACAACAGCAGTGCCAGGAACACCATGCTTATGCCGAGCACGGCCATGTTCAGCCCCGATACTGCCCCGGCGTCCATGCTCACAGGGGAATGTTACCGTGCTTGCGCGCGGGCGTGATGCCTTTCTTGTTGGCCAGCATGGCCAGGCCCTGGGCTATGCGCACCCTGAGGTCGGTGGGCGAGATTATCTCGTCTATGTAGCCCAGTTCGGCGGCCCGGAACGGCGTGGCTATCTTGTTGCCATAGTCTTCGACCAGTTCCTTGCGGCGCTCCTCGGGCTTGTCGGCTTCCTTGATCTCCTTGCGGAAGATTATGTTGACCGCGCCGTCGGCTCCCATCACCGCTATCTGCGCGGTGGGGAAGGCGAGGTTGAGGTCGGCGCCAACGTGCTTGGCCCCCATGACGGCGTAGGCGCCACCGTAAGCCTTGCGGGTTATGACCGTGATCTTGGGCACGGTGGCCTCGGCGTACGCGTAAACGATCTTGGCCCCGTGGCGGATGATGCCTCCCCATTCCTGCGCCGTCCCCGGCAGGTAACCCGGCACGTCCTCAAAGGTGATCACCGGCAGGTTGAAGCAGTCGCAGAACCTGACGAATCGCGAGATCTTGTTCGACGCGTCGATGTCGAGGCAGCCGGCCAGGTGCATGGGCTGGTTGGCCACTATGCCCACCGGCCGTCCACCTATACGCGCAAAGCCGGTGATGGCGTTGAGGGCAAAATGGGCGTGGGCTTCCATGAAGCTGTCGCGGTCGCTCACGGCAGTTATAAGGGTGTGCATGTCGTAGGGCTTGTTGGGGTTCTCAGGAATGAGGTCTTCGAGCTCGGGCGTGAGCCGGTCCTGGGGGTCGCCAGTGTCGGCCAGCGGTGGGTCGTCGACGTTGTTTGATGGCAGGAAGGACAGCAGTCGCCTGAGGTCGGCTATGCAGGCCTGGTCGTCGGGCGACATGAAATGGGCCACGCCGCTGCGGCTGTTGTGGGCCATGGCTCCACCGAGATCTTCCTGGCTGACCTCTTCGCGGGTGACCGACTTGATTACCTCCGGGCCGGTGATGAACATGTAGCTGGTCTTGTCGACCATCATTATGAAGTCGGTCAGTGCCGGCGAGTACGACGCGCCGCCGGCGCAGGGGCCCATGATCGCTGAAATCTGCGGCACGACGCCCGAGGCCATGGTGTTTCGGTAGAAGATGTCCGAGTAGCCACCGAGGCTCTCCACTCCCTCCTGGATTCGCGCGCCGCCCGAGTCGTTGATGCCCACTATGGGTGCGCCTGCGGTGGTGGCCATCTCCATGATCTTGCAGATCTTCTCGGCCACCGTGTGGCTGAGGCTGCCGCCGAGCACGGTGAAGTCCTGGGAGTAGCAGAACACGGTGCGGCCCTCGACCGTGCCGAAGCCGGTAATCACGCCATCACCGGGCACCTTGTTGTCGCCCATGCCGAACTCGTCGCAGCGGTGGGTTCGCAGCCGATCGAGTTCGACGAAGCTGCCCACGTCGAACAGCAGTTCGATGCGCTCCCTGGCGGTAAGCTGCCCCTTGTCGTGACGTTTCTTTATACGCTGTTCGCCGCCGCCCGCTTCGGCAGCAGCGTTACGGCGCTCAAGCTCCTTTAACACCCGGTCCAGTGCCATCCTGTTCTCCGCTCTCCTGGTTCTTCGCGTAAACGCTTCGCGTAAATGCTTCGGCGTCGCAGGCTCGGTACGGCCCCAGGAGGGTGCCCGAAGCCCCGAAAAACAAGATTGATACTGCTTCGGCGGGCATAATTCAAGGTTGGGTGGACGGGCCCCGCCCGGGGCCGCCAGGAAGGCCGGGGGGAAGTGTAGCCCGGTCGCCCACGCGCAGCCCGTGCCTGCTGCAGAAACCGGCCACGGCCTCGAGTACGTAGCGGGCCGGGGCCCCCGACGCGATGCTGTGTTCGGAGTAGGCCCGGGTGTCACGGGCTATTGAAACCAGCTTGCCGCTCGAGTCAATAAACATGATGTCGAGGGACAGGGGGGTATTTTTCATCCAGAATCTGCGTGGTTTTTCTTCGGCAAACACGAACAGCATGCCTTCGTCGTCAGCCATCTCGCTGCGCCACATAAGCCCGCGCCGCAACTGCCCCGGGGTGGTCGCTATTTCTACGCGTATCGAGATGTCGCCAGACGCCGTGTGAAGAACCACCACCGGGCTGCTGTCGTGGCTGCATCCCGCGAGGGCGAAGGATGCCAATATCAGGGTCATTGCGCAGAACGCGGGCTTAAAGCTGTACTTCAGCTGCATACTGTCCTATCTTAGACCTTCTTCTTATCGACCGCTGCACCCTAGGGGGAACGATGGCAAGCTCGATTATCTGGACATTGGTTCTTACTGGTTTCACTGGGCTCTTTGCCTGGCAGATGTACCGGCGCTTCAAGCCCCTGCTCAAGGCTCTGCCCACGCCCTTTGCCCGCGTCGACCGTATTCCCGAGCGCATAAAGCACACGCTTGTATACGCCATAGGCCAACTCAAGTTTTTCCGCGGCGAGCAGCCCGCCGGTGTCATGCACGCCCTGGTCTTCTGGGGCTTTCTCATACTGGGCGGGCAGGTGGCAACCATGTTCCTGCGCGGTTGGGCACCCGACGCCAACCTGCCGCTTCTCGCCGTCGACCAGCTGGGCGGTCCATACATGCTGCTACGCGACCTCACCGAGGTCGTCGTCTGCGTGACCGCGCTCGGCCTGCTCTCGCGCTGGCTCATTACCCACCCGCAGCGCCTTTACGGTTTCAAGCCTGCCGAGGAAAAAATCGCAGGAGCTTCTCACTGGGAGGCCCTGCTGATTCTCTGCTTCATAGCCGGCATAACCATGAGCGGCCTGGTCTACGACGCTGGCCGCTTGGTGTTTCTCAAGGGGCACGCCGAGATCGAGGCCGAGAGGGCCTGGCAACCTGTTGCGAACCTGCTGTCGGGGCTGCTGGCCCAGGGTGGCCCGTCGGCAGCCGAGACAGTGAGCAACGCGGCCTGGTGGATACATAACCTGGTGGTGCTCACCTTCCTCAACATGCTGCCGCTCTCGAAGCACTTTCATGTAATCACGGCCATTCCCAATGTTTTCATGAGTAAGCTCGACCCGGTTGGTGCGCTGTCTAAGCAGGATCTCGAGACCGCCGAGATTTACGGAACCTCGCAGATGGCTCACTTCGACTGGAAGCAGGTACTCGACATGTACACTTGCACCGAGTGCGGCCGCTGCTCGTCGGTGTGTCCGGCCACGGCCACCAACAAGCCGCTGGCTCCGCGGCAGATGCTGCTCGACCTGCGCGATTACCTCTACGAGAAGCCCGAGTCGATACTCGACGAGAATTACGATGAGAAGATAGTGGGCGACAACTGTATCAGCGACGAGGTCCTATGGTCGTGTACTACCTGCCGGGCCTGTGAAGATGCCTGCCCGGTGCACATAGAGTTCGTGGACAAGATCGTCGATATGCGTCGTCACCTGGTGCAGGAAGAAGCACGTTTTCCCGCCGAGTTGACGCGCACCTTCAAGGGACTGGAGACCCAGGGCAATCCCTGGGGCATAGGGGGCGATAAAAAGGCCGACTGGGCCGAGGGCCTCGGCATTCCCCACCTGGCCGATAAGCCGGACGCCGAGTACCTGTTCTACGTTGGCTGTGCCGGTTCGTTCGACGACCGGGCAAAGAAAATCACCAGGGCCGTGGCGCGCATACTCGATGCTGCCAGCGTGAGCTACGCCATACTGGGGCGCGACGAGCCCTGCAACGGCGACACGGCGCGCCGACTGGGCAACGAGTACCTGTACCAGACCATGGCCCAGACCGCGGTCGACGTGCTGGCGGGCTACAACGTCAAGAAGGTGATCACCAACTGCCCACACTGCTTTAACACAATCCGCAACGAGTTTCCGCAGTTCGGCGGCGACTTCGAGGTGGTGCACGCAGCCGAGTTGGTTGCAGACCTGGTCAAGGACGGTAGCGTACGCATAAGTCGCGAGGCAGCCCAGACCATCGTCTACCACGATTCGTGCTACCTGGGCCGCTACAACGAGATCTACGACGCTCCGCGCGAAATTCTCTCGGCCATCCCCGGTGTGATACTCGTGGAGGCTGAGAAGAGCCGTAACAACAGCATGTGCTGTGGTGCCGGTGGCGGCCGCATGTGGGTGGAAGAAGAACCCACGCAGCGCGTGAACACGCTCAGGGTCGAGCAGCTGCTCGAAACTAAGCCGGACGTGATAGCCTCGGCCTGTCCCTACTGCATGACCATGCTCGACGATGGCATCAAGGGGAAGGGGCTCGAGGAGACCGTGCAGACCCGCGACGTGCTCGAGATAGTGGCCGACGCCATCGAGGCATCCCCGGCCTGACCGCCGGCCAGCAGTGGCCGGGGCGGCAGGCCTGGTGTCAGGCCAGGGCCTTAACCTTCTCGGTCAACTCGGGCACGGCCTCGAAGAGATCGGCCACCAGTCCGAAGTCGGCGACACTGAAGATCGGTGCATCCGCGTCCTTGTTGATGGCCACTATGACCTTCGAGTCTTTCATGCCCGCGAGATGCTGGATGGCGCCCGAGATGCCCACGCCTATGTAAAGCGTGGGCGCGATGACCTTGCCGGTCTGGCCCACCTGCAGGTCGTTGGGCACGTAGCCCGCGTCCACCGCGGCACGGCTGGCGCCCATGGCTGCGCCCAGCGCGTCGACCAGGGGCTCGAGCACCGTGGTGAAGTTCTCTCCGGACTTCAGTCCGCGGCCACCGGCCACGACGCGCTCGGCCTCGGTCAGGACCGGGCGGTCCGACACCGTGGCGTCGAGCTTTACGAACTCTACCGCGTTGCCGGGCTTTTCTATGCTCAGCGACAGGTCCTCGCTGGCCGATGCCGCCGCGCCCTCTACGGGCTCGAAAGCAGTGGTTCTTACCGACACCACCTTGAAGTCCGACTCCAGCTTGACGGTGGCAAACACGTTGCCCGCGTACATGGGACGGACGAAGGTGCCGTCGTCGTTGACGGCGGTCACGTCGCTGGCGATCGCAGCCTCGGCGGCCGCCGCCAGGCGCGGGGCGATGTCCTTGCCCGCGGTCGTCGCGGCAAACACCACGGTGTCAGAGCCGGTGGCCTCGGCCACGGCTTTCATGGTCAGGGTCCTGATGTCGGCTGTCTCGTGCTCGAGGTCGGCGCTTTCTACGCACACGACCTTTGTTGCGCCCAGTTGCGCAGCCGCATCCTTGACGCCACCGAGATCGTTGCCCAGCAGGGCCAGTATAGTGTCACCGCCGCTCGCGGCAGCGATCTGCTGCGCGGCACCCACTGCAACGGCCGTGGCCTTGGGGATGTTTCCGCCAGCGTGCTCTCCGTAAATAAGTACGTTACCCACTTGAATTCTCCTTGTCCGGGGATCCGCTTAGAGGACCTTGGCTTCGCCCTGCAGGGCGGCGATCAGTTCGTCTACGTTTTTAACTACGCGGCCCGCCGCCCGTTCGGGGGGAGGCTCGACGCTCACGATGGTGACCGACCTGCCGAGTTCAATACCCAGCGAAGCGGCGTCTATCTCTTCCATGGGCTTCTTGCGCGCTTTCATGATCCCGGGCAGCGATGCGTAACGCGGCTCGTTCAAGCGCAGGTCGGCGGTTATCACCGCGGGCAGCGGAAACGACAGGGTCTCGAGTCCACCGTCTATTTCGCGTACGCAGGTCGCGCTGCCGCCGCCGTCGGCAATCTCGAGCTCCGAGATAAAGGTAGCCTGCGGCCAGCCCAGTCTCTGCGCGAGCATCTGTCCGACCTCGTTGGAATCGTCGTCGATGGCCTGCTTGCCCAAGATAACGAGATCGGCGCTTTCTTTCTCGACGATTTTTTCGAGTATGCGCGACACGACCGTGGGGTCGGGATTGTCGGCGCTCACCAAAATGGCCCTGTCGGCGCCCATGGCCAGCCCCGTGCGCAATTGCTCCTGGCTGTCGCTGCTACCGACCGAAACGATCACGACCTCGGCTTCACCCTGGGCTTCCTTGATCCGCAAGGCCTGCTCAATGGCTATTTCGTCAAAGGGGTTTACCACCCACTTGATACCCGCCTCTTCTATTCCCGTTCCGTCCGCGTTGACCTTGATCTTGGTCTCCGGGTCCGGGACGCGCTTGGCGGTCACCAGAATCTTCACTGTTTATCTCCTCCTGATTGCCTGCAGTTCGAGCTGGTCTATTCGGCGAAAACCGCCCAGCCCACTACGGTCAAAGCGGTCACGCAGGGCAACCGTTCCGACGATGGAATCCGGCAGAATTACCACGCAGCGCGTCAGGATACAAGTCGGCACCGGGGGCGGTCGAATCACCGTCCGCTGGCGACAGCTCGCCGACTTGCCTCGGGCTCGCTAACTGGCAACAGTCCCGGCGCGGGCAAGCGTTGGCTGGCAGGGGAACAGAACATGGCGCGTATACTTTTACTTGGACAGGCGGCATTCGGCCGAGACGTGCTGGCGGGGTTGCTCGCGGCGGGGCACGAGATAAGCGCTGTATCTCTGCCCCCCGATCGGGAGGGAAGGGCGCTGGACCCGCTCAAGGAGGCCACGCTGGCTGCGGGCCTGGACACAGTGCAGAGGCGGAGCTATCGCGACGCCGACGCGGCCGCGGCCCTGCGCGCCGACACGGTGGACATCGCCGTGCTCGCCTTCGTGACGCAGATAATTCCGGTGGAGGTGCTCGACGCCCCGCGCCTGGCGTCGCTGTGTTTTCATCCCTCGCTTCTACCGGCCTACCGCGGGGGCTCTGCCATCAACTGGCAGATCATCCGTGGCGAAACCCGCGGTGGCCTGGCGCTGTTTCGGCCCGACGCCGGCCTCGACGCCGGGCCAGTGTATCTCGAAAAGGAACTCGTCATCGGCCCCGACGACACCGCGGGCTCATACTACTACTCGACGGTGTTCGAAACCGGTGTGGCGGCGACACTGGAGTCGGTGGAGCTGTTGTTGGCGGGTGAAGCCGTGCCCGGGGTACAGGACGAATCCCTGGCCAGCTACGACCCGCTGTGTAGGGACGAGCACGCGGGCGTTGATTTCGACAGGCCCCGCGACGGTCTCCACGATCTTGTCAGGGGCTGCGATCCATCGCCAGGGGCTCACTGCCTGTGGCGCGGCGAAACACTGCGGCTTTACGGCTCGCGCAAGGTGGAGGCCGAAAGCGCTGCGGCGGCCACGGTGCTGGCCATCGACGACGAGGGAATGACGGTGGCCTGTGCCGACGGGGCGTTACGCTTTGCCCGCCTGGGTACCGCTAGCGTACGCAAGGCAGCGGCCGCCGAGCTGGCCGATGGCCTGGGCCTTGCGGTCGGCGCGCGCCTGGAAGCGGCCTGACCTTCAGTCTCCAGCCGTTGCCGCGTTGGTCGCTACCTGGTCGAGTATAGCCACGACTTCTTCGGTGGACGTGTACAACACCGTCTGCCAGCCCAGCGAGCGAGCGGCCTTGAGGTTGATGCCCAGGTCGTCCACGAAGAGGATGGCCTCGTGTTCCACCGCCAGCCGCTCGCGCGTGAGTTCGTATATGCGCTGTTCGGGTTTGCGCGTGCCGACCTCGCTGGAGTCGACGATCACGTTGAACAGGTTGCCCAGCGAGGGAAGGCTCTGCCACTGCTGTCGCCACTCGGTCACGTTGTTGGTGAGCAGGGCCACTGGCATGCTGGCCGCCAACCGCCTCACGGCCTCTATCATGGGCTGCCGAACGGCCGACTCGTCTCCCAGTGGGCGGGGGTCGCCCAGTACGGCGTCGGCCTGTTCGGCGGTGACGTGACCGCCTTCTTCTTCTATGCGCCGTCTCAGTTCAGAGTTGAAGTCGCTCCAGCTCATCTCCGCGCGCTCCAGCCGTGCCCACGGGCCTTCGTTGTCGCCGAATATTTCGAGTCGCAGGCGATCCCAGGTCTCCTCGTCCAGGCCGGTGCGGCTGCCGAAGGCCTTGGGGCCGGCGGGGCCGCCCACGTTGATCAGTACGCCACCGAGATCGAATACCGCGGCGCGTACTCTCAGCGGGTCCAGTGTGTCCATGAGCGCTGGCATAGCCGCGGATTCTTGCCGAAAAAGTCGTCCTAAGCCAGTAGTGCCGGCCTCCACGGTCTGCTCTTCAGGCCAACAGGGCCGCGCTTCGTTCAAGCAGCCATGCGCTGCCGGCCGCGAGCGCGAACCATGAAAGCGCCGTGCGCAGCGGCAGCCGGCTGTGCCTGCTCAACAGCGCCAGCAGGGGAAGCAGCACGGCGATTACAGCGAGCTGCCCCGCTTCAACGCCCAGGTTGAAGCCCAGCAACGGCGCTAGAAAAGCGCCGTTGCCTATACCTGCCTGTTTGAGTACGCCGGCAAAACCGAAGCCGTGCAGCAGCCCGAACACGAAGGTCACCAGCCAGCGGTGGCCGCCGGGCCCGCGCCAGATATTTTCGGCAGCCACGTAGACGATGCTCGCCGCGATGGCGATCTCGACCGGGACCGGCGGCAGCACGACCGCGCCCAGGGTGGCCAGCGCCAGGGTGATGCTGTGGGCGATGGTAAACGAGGTCACGATACCGGCCAGGCGAGCCAGCGTGCCACCGGGTATGAGCAGCGCGAGCAGGAACAGCAGGTGGTCGTAGCCTTCGAGTATGTGCTCGAACCCGAGCAGGGAGAATCGCCAGAAACCCGAATCTTCAGACGCGGATTCGCCACGTCCGGCAGAACTGCTGAAGCTTGGCCCCAGCGACAGGCGGCTGTTGTGGCGGTCGAAGACCCAGCTGCGGTTTTCGCCCGAGAGCGACTTGAGCGAGACCATGTTGCGGTAGCCCGGCAGCAGGTCGTCAAAGAGATGGAAGTCCACCGAGAACGAGTCGCTGGGCCCCGGGCAGAAGTAGCGGACCGTGATCTCGATGTCGGCCTGCAGGTCGGGGCCTATTATGTCCGACACGGTGGGGCTGCAGCGGCCGGCCGGCACTTCGACGAGCAGCTGCCGTTCAAACCAGTGATCCAATATCTTCTCGACCGCGAGTACTTCCTGTCTGCTGGGCTTCTCTGGCTTCACGGCCTCAAGGCCGGGCAGCAGGTGGGCGGCAAAACGTAAGCGGTAGTCAACGAGGTCTGCTCGCGCCACCACCGTGGAGTAGCTCACAGAGCCCATGTGGGCCTGGGCGTGTCCGGAGGTCGTGGCGAGCAGTGTTATCGAGGCCAGCGCGGTCGCCGCAGCAATAAGCGCGGCCGTGCCGAGTCCGGGTGGTGTAGCTGGGAGCTGGCGCAGCCGCATGGGGCGATGGTAGCCGCGCCGGCAACTCACGCCAAGCCGCGCTCGCTCAGAGCGTGGTGGTCGTGGTCGAAGAGGTGGTCGTAGTGGTCGACGTGGTCGTGGTGGTCGACGTGGTCGTGGTGGTCGTGGTGGTCGACGTGGTCGACGTGGTCGTGGTGGTCGACGTGGTCGACGTGGTCGTGGTCGAAGAGGTGGTCGTGGTCGAAGAGGTGGTCGTGGTCGAAGAGGTGCTCGTGGTGGTAGTGCTCGAGGTGGTGCTGGTGGTGCTTACGCTGTTTATACTACAGCTGTTCGAGCAGGCGTTGTCGTTGTCGGCGTCACCATCGTCGCACTGCTCGGGCCCGCTGCCGGGGCCGTGGGTGCAGGAGACGTCGCTGCATAGAAACCCGTCGCCGCAGGTAGCCGGCAGGCAACTGTTGAGGCAGGAGTCCAGGTTGGCGTTGTTGCCGTCGTCGCAGCTTTCACCGCTGTCGGCCACGCTGTCGCCGCAGGAAGCAACGAGGCAGTTCGAGCGACAGCTGTCGGGGAGCAGGTCGCTGTTGGCGTTGCCCGCGTCGCAGGTTTCGCCCGAAGCGGGGTCAGTCACTCCGTCGCCGCACCAGGGATCGCGGCAATCCGAACGACAGGCATCCGCGTTTACGTCGGAGTTGCCGGCGCCGTTGTCACACTGTTCGAGTAAGCCAACCTGGACGATGCTGTCGCCGCAGAATTCGGTAATGCAGGTATCCGAGCAGCCGTCGCTGGCCACCGTGTTACCGTCGTCGCAGGTTTCGGGAGCGCAGATCGCGCCGCTGCCGCAGCCGCTTGGCTTGCAGGTGCTGTCGCAGCCGTCGCAGTCCACTGTATTGCCGTCGTCGCAGGTCTCGTCGAGCCCGGCCTGTACCACGCTGTCGCCGCAGCTCTCGGCTATGCAGGCAGCGCTGCAGCCGTCCTCGGCTACGGTGTTGCCGTCGTCGCAGGTTTCGGGAGCACAGGCGGCACCGTTGCCACAGGCAGGCAGTGCGCAGTTGCGGTCGCAGCCGTCACAGCTCAGGCGATTGCCGTCGTCGCATTGCTCACCTGGGTCGACCACTCCGTCCCCGCATTCGGGTCCACCCGGAAACACGGCCGAAGCCGCGCTGGCGAGGGCCTGCGCGAGCTGGTCGTTGATGGTGTGAAAAAGATCACTGCTGGTAAAGGTGCCACCGGTGGGATCGATGAGAACCACGCCGAAGCCCATGGCGCTGACATCACCGGAACAGAAGTCGTTTATATCTCGGAACAGGGTCAGTGAGGGCCTGGTCATCCTGGAGTCCAGCTTGGTGTCGCCCGTGCTGGCAGTCGTTCCCGGCCAGCCGGTCACGGCGTAACAGTTGAGTCCGGCAGCGGGATCCTTGCCCAGGGCCGAGAAACATTTGCCCGTCAGGGCCAGTCCCCGTCCGAGCGACTTGCGAAGCCTCAGCGCCAGCTCCCCGCGGCAGGTTGCTTCCTCGGCGCCAAGTGTGCCGGCTGCAGGTTTGTTGATGGTCGCCGCGAGGTTGTCGCCAATAGTCTTGCCCAGGTCCGCCGCGCAGGCGTCCAGGGCCTGCCACTCGGCCTCGGTGGTTCGGTTTTCGCTGCCCCGCAGCGTGGCCACGGCCGCGCACAGTCCGCCAACGCCTATGGCAGCGGCAGTGACGTCGGGCTTGCAGCGCCGGTCAAGCTTTCCGCGGTAGTCGATGGCCCTGCTGAGCTTCTTGTCCACGCGGGCGTCACCGGTGCCAGGTCCCGAGGGGGCGGGGTCGACAAGACAGTCCACGATAGCCGCAAATTTGCCCGAGGCTTTGCCGCGCACGCAGTTTCCGCGCGCCTTGAGCAGCAGCCTGGCCGATCGCCTGGCGGTAGTAGCAACGAGATCCCGGCAGCTGTTTTCGTGGCGGCTGAGCGCAGCCGAACTACCGGGCAGCGCAAGCGGAAGCAGGGCTGCGGTGGCCAGCGTCACGAGAGCTATCCTGGAAGCCAGCTTTGTCATGTGGGGTGGGGGCCGCTCGCACGGTCCCCACATACTAAGGTAACTGGTGAAACAGGCCTCCGGCAACCGCTTTTTGCTGGGAAAGTACACCTGCGGGCGCGGATTTAAGCTTTTTTGGACGGCAGGGATGCCCCGATCGGGGGGGAGAGCGGGCGCAGCTTACCGCTCAGACGGCGTGCAGACGACCGACGGGCTCTTCTACGGCCGGGCGGTTGACCGCCCGCTTGGCGTCCCGGTAGCCGGCCGCGAGCAGGCGCTCGGCTTTTTCCGGGCTGGAATGGAAGAGCAGGCGCAGTCCCGCTCCGCTGAATTCTTCGCCCGGCTCTATGACCGTTACCGGCACGCCGTGAAAAAGTCCGCCATCGAGGCTCGCGTGAATTCGCCCCACGTTGCCGATGGTCCTGAACAAGACGTCGGCCAAGCGGCGCAGGTAAGCCACCCGTCCAGTCACCGGCGGCAGGTAGGGGAGGGTGCTGCTCACCGGGGCCAGCACGTAGATCTCGGTGGCTTCCAGTTCGATGGCGTAACCCAGGGGTACGTTCCACGCCAGGCCGCCGTCGACGAATTGCTGGCCCTGGAACTCCACCGGTGGAAAGAGCGGGGGGATGGAGTAGCCCGCCCGCGAAAGGGTACGAAGTTCGCGCCAGTCGCGGCAGTGGCGTTTCGACCACATCTCGCCGCGCCCGGTCGAGAGGTTGAGCAGTATGAACTCGAGATCGATGCTGCTGTCCATCAGGCCGGGAAAGTCGATGAACTCTTCTATGCCCGACGCCAGTCTTTCGATCGACGACAGCGCCAGCCCGGTAAAGGGGTTGTTGCGCAGGGTGGGGTAGAACATTCGCGGGAAGGCCTGGAATTCTTTCCAGGCCTGCACCACTCCCTGCGCTCCGACCGAGGCGTACACGCAGGAGTTCACCACGCCGATGGAGCTGCCGATGAGTACGTCGGGCTTGATGCCCTGCTCGTCGAGGTACTGCAGTGCTCCGGCCTGGTGGGCACCGAGGGCCGCGCCGCCGCCCATCACGAAGATTCGTTTGCGGCCGCCGTCGCTCACAGAAAGATGCTCGTGCGCTCGGCCAGTCCACGCCTGAGCATGGACTGGATGGAGTCCTTCACTTCTTCCACCTTGCGGCCGATGGCGTCGTCCTCGTCGTTGTGATCGCCTTCAAAATGCATGGCTTGCCCGAACTCGATGTGGTAGCGCACCGGCAGCGGCAACATCCCCAGCGGCCCCAGCAGCGGCCAGGTCAGCGTGATCGGAAAGGCCGGCATGTTGAGCATGGCGGCCACCGATTCGAGGTTGGCGATGCCCGGGGCCTGCTCCTCGGAGCCGACCACGGCGAACGGCACTACCGGGGTGTTGGTCTCCAGCGCCAGCCGCATGAAGCCGAGACCGAAGTCCTGCAGCTGGTAGGCGTCGGCGTACACCTTGTTCATGCCGCGAACCCCCTCGGGAAACACCAGCACGCACTCGTCCCTGTTGAGCATCTCGGCGCAGGTCGACGGCGTGCCGATGGAGTGGCCCATGCGGTCCATCAGGACGTTGAGCCAGGGCAGGGTCGCCAACCAGTACTCGCCCATGCCGCGGGCCAGCCGCGGTGGCGAAGCCTCGAGCAGCATCGCCGTGGCCACCATCATGCCGTCGAAGGCGATCTGCCCGGCGTGGTTTCCCACCAGCAGCACGCGGCCGGGTGGCAGCCTGTCCATGCCGACGGAAACGACTCTGAAATAATGGCGGTAGAGAATGGCAGCCGTCATCATCGAGGTCTTGAGCACATCGGGGTCGAATCCCCAGGGATCGTAACCGTACTCGTTGAGCTCAATGGGCAGCTGGTCGATCTTGTCGGACAGCTCGCGGGACAAGTCGGCGAACGGCAAGCCGGGAAGCGAGGACGAAGAAAGGGACAGACCCGACTGTATGGCGCTGGCCGCCAGTTCGGCCACCTTGTTGAAATAGAACATCAGGCCACGCTCGCGAATACGTCTCTGAGTGAAAACAAGGGTTTGAAACCCGTGGCTTCTACGAAACGGCTGCCGTCAACCGTACACTGGTATTTTATGAAGTCCATGGCCGCGGGCGGGAAGTCGTAGACGCGGAAGCGAAAAAGCTCGCGGATGATGAGATGGGCCAGCGGTTCCGGCACCGATATGCGCCGCCGACCGATTTCGTGTATCGCAGTTTTCAGGGGCACGGCGCCCGGCCCGGCCACGTTGAACACGCCACGCAGCTGATTTTCTATGGCCAGCGCGAGCGCCTCGCACACGTCTTCTTCGTGTATGAATTGCAGCATGGGGTTGAAGCCGGTCACTGTCGGCACGATATCCAATCCGAGGTAGCTGCCGATGGCACTGTGCACGTAGTAGCCCAGCGTGTTTACCGGCCGCAGGATCGACGTCGAGATCTCCGGGTATTTCCACAGGAAACTTGAGACCAGGCCTTCCACCTCGGCGAGGTCACGGATGTCGGGAAAATTGCGTGCCACGTTCAGAGGGCTGTCCTCGTCCATGTACATGGGGTTTTCAGGCAACGCGCCGTAGACGTAGGCGCTCGAGAGCACGACCAGTTGCTTGACCCCGTAGCGGGCGCAGGAGTTGAGTAAGCGGCGCGTCCCACCGACGTTGACCTCGTGGCGCAGTTCGTTGCTGCCACGAAAGTGACGCACGAAGGCAAGGTGTACGACGGCATCCGGGCGGTTCTTGCGCAGCACGTCTTCGAACTTTTTCTTGCGCAGGTCGAGCGTTTTTACGTCAACGTATTCGGGTGCGCCCTCCCATGGGACGCGGTCCACGCCGGTGATCTGCCAGCCCTCTGACAGCCTTTTGGCGAGCAGCCGGCCCTGCCCACCCGAGATCCCGGTTATGAGTAGCCTTTTCATTCGCCCTGCGTTTATTGCAAAAGAAACAGTTACTGGCAAAGGGAAGCGCTGCTGTTGACTGATTTAATTGAAAGTTCATTCGCGGGATGCCTGGTCGGCATGCTCGTTGGCGAGGCCATGGGCGCGCGCGTTGAAGGCCTGAACCGGGAGGCTATAGCTCGGCGTTTCGGTGGCGTCGCGGGCCTGGCCAAGCTCACGCCGGGCGCCCCGGGTTCCGCCGCGCTGTCGACTGCGGCCGTGGCAGCCTCGCTGGTCGTAGCCCCGGATTTTGATGGCGAGGACCTCGCCCTGAGGATGCTGGCCGCCTGGGATCCGAAGCAGAGTTGGGGGCAGGGCAGCGACGCGGCCCTGCGTAGACTGCGCGATGGCGTGCACTGGAACGAAGCCGGGCATTCGGTTGGTGGCAGGGAATCATTTGGCAACGGCGCTGCGCTGAGGTCGGCGCCGGTCGGCTTGCTGCTGTCCGACGACGCCGAGACCCTGCGCTGGCTGGCCGAGGAGGCCGCCGGGCTTACCCACCAACACTTGTTGTCCGGCGAGGGCGCCGTGCTTCACTCGATGACGGTGGCGCTGGCCCTGCTGGCTTCCGGCGAGGCCTTGTCGGGCGCTGGACTGCTCGAGACCCTGGCGGGCGAGACCCGGACGAGGGAGTTCGCGTCTCGCTTGAAGGCCGCCGCGGCGATGGTCGGGCGTTCGCGCGGCGACGCGACGGTGATCGAGACGCTCGGCAACAATTCTTCGGCACTGGGGTCGGTGGTCACCGCCACCTGGTGTTTTGCTGAGCACAGCGACAGCTACACCGACACGGTATGCCGGGCTATGTCGCTGGGAGGTTCGGTTAGCTCGATAGCCGCGATGGCGGGCGCCGCCTCGGGGGCCTTCCTGGGTGTTGACGCTATACCCGCCCGTTGGCGCGACGCTGTTCCGCCCGGGGAGATAGGCGTCGCCGAGATGGTGGAGCTGGCGCGTGGCCTGTTCGACGTCGTTGCTGGCCCGGGTGAGGCAACGGCAGACTACGACCGGGCCTGAAGGCGACCAGCCGGCCAGGACGAAAGGAGCCGCAGCTCAGGAAGCCAGCTTGTTCTTCCAGCTCGACCGGTACAGCAGGTTGAGAACCCTGCGCAGGATGCCGGCCAGCGCCTTGGGTGCCGGGTACCAGATGGGTTCTTTGTTCGTACCGAAGCGATCGATGACGATGGTCTGCTGACTGCAGAACTTGCGTATGCCTTCTTCGCCGTTGCGCCGGCCTATGCCAGATTCCTTGATGCCACCCATGGGCACTTCGGGTATGAGCATGTGGATCATGTGATCGTTGATGCAGACGGCGCCGGCTTCCACGCGGCGCGCTATGTTGGTGGCCCCTTCCTTGTCGCGCGACCAGACCGAGGCTGAAAGACCAAAGCGCGAATCGTTGGCCAGGCGGATGGCCTCGGCGTCGTCTTTTACCTTCTGTATCGCGATCACCGGCCCGAAGGTTTCTTCCTGCATGATCTCCATGTCGTGGTTGACGTCGACCAGTACCGTGGGCTGGTACCAGCAGCCTTCCATATCGGGCCGGGCTCCGCCGGCGAGCACGGTGGCGCCGCTGGCGCGGGCTTTGTCGAGCTGGTCTTCGATGATGTCGCGCTGGGGCGGGTGTATTATTGACCCCACGTCAGCATCTTCGCCCAGTCCCTGGCGTATCTGGCCTACAACGTTGACCACCTTGTCGACGAATTCGTCGTATATGTCCTCGTGGGCGTAGACCCTCTCGATAGACATGCAGACCTGGCCGAGATTGACCATGCTGCCCCACACGCAGCCGTTGGCGGCCCGGTCAAGGTTAGCGTCGGCGCACACGATGGCCGGGTCCTTGCCGCCCAGCTCCATGGTCGTGGGCTTGAGTTGCTCGGCGCAGCGTATCTGCACCTTGCGGCCGGTCTCCACGCTGCCGGTGAACGAGACCATGTCGACAAAATCGATGAGCGTATCGCCGGTGTCACCCCGCCCGGTGACGGTGGCCAGCAGGCCCTCGGGCAGCCCCGCTTCGTCGGCCAGTCGGCAGCACAGTTCGGCGCACAGCGGTGTTGCCGACGCGGGCTTTATGACCACGCCGTTACCCGCCATCAGTGCGGGGATGGCCTCGCCGATGGTCAACGTCAGCGGAAAGTTCCACGGCGTGATCATGCCGATGACGCCGCGGGGCTTGTAGGTCGAGATTGCCTTTTTTGTCTTGAGCAGGTGGGTCGAAAACTGCCGGTCGGCCAGCAGGCGGGCCGCGTTGCGACCCCAGTAGCCTATGCCATCACAGATATAGAAAAGCTCGGTGGCAAATACGTCTACCCGCGGCTTGCCGGTTTCCGAGATGACCACGTCGGCGATCTCTTCCTTGCGGGAGACGAGCAGATCGCGGTAGTCGCGCAGCATCCTTGCGCGCTGGCTGAAGCTCAGTGCCGCCCAGACCGCCTGGGCCTCGCGGCAGCGCGCGACCACGGCTTCTACCTGCCCGCGGTCCATCTGCGGCAGGTTGCCGACGACCTGGCCGCTCACGGGGCTCAGGATGTCGAAGGTCGGGGGGTTGGTGTCCAGGTTATCGGTCGTGCTTGCTGTTGCAGGCTGGGCCATGTGTGGGGCCTCCTCGCGTTGGAATACCGTGACGCTATTACCCCGCCCGGGGTGTGTCAAAAAGGGTGCCTGCCCTCTTCAGGGGAGGTCGGGGTTGGGCACCGGCGGACGCTCGGAGTAGTCGTAAAAGCCGAGCTTCGACTTGCGCCCCAGCTTGCCTTCTTCGACCAGTCGTTTGAGCAACGGGGTGGGTGCCATGGTGGGTTCGCCGAAGGTCTCGTGCAGGTTTTCGGCCATGGCGCAGACGATGTCCAGCCCTATGTAGTCGGCCAGCGCGAGCGGGCCCATGGGGTGGTTGGCTCCCAGCTGCATGGCGGCGTCTATGCCGGCGACGTCGGCCAGTCCCGCTTCCAGGCAACGGATGGCGTCGACCATGTAAGGGGTGAGCAGTCGGTTGACGATAAAACCGGTGGCGTCCTTCACCCGCACCGGCGTCTTGCCGATCTGTTCGACGAAAGCCACGACCTCGTCGAGCACGGCGGCGTCGGTGGAGTCGGTGCCAACTACCTCGACCAGCTTCATCATCGTGGCCGGGTTGAAGAAGTGCAGGCCGATGAACCTGTCCTTTCTCGACACCGCGTCCTGCATGTCGGAGATCGACAGGGTCGATGTGTTACTCGCGAGTATGGCCCCCTCCTTGAGGATGCCGTCCGCCTCGGCGAATCGCGTTTTTTTGATCTCGAGGTCTTCGACAATGGACTCGATAAGCAGGTCGGCGTCGGCGGCCTGCGACAGGTCGTCGGTAAAGTTTATGCGCGCCAACACCGCGTCGGCGTCTGCCTGCTCAAGCTTGCCCTTGTCGACCCGCCTGGCCAGCCCCTTCTCAATCCCGGCCCTGGCCGCATCCGACGGACCCGGGGTCGCCTTGACGAGCACGACCTCTACGCCACGCGAGGCTATGGCCTCGGCTATGCCGGCACCCATCTGCCCACCACCCAGTACTGCTACTTTTGAAATCGCCATTTTTTCCTCGCTTGCTCCATGGGTTTCAGCCCGGGGCGCTTCAGTCGTTGATGCGGTAGACCGGGAACCAGCCCGTGTTGCCCGCGTTGTAGTCCTTGAAGAGGTCGGGCACTTCGTCCCAGCCGTAAACGTGTTCGTCGGCAGGCGGCAGCCAGCCGTGCTCTTCGGCAAAGGCCACGGCCGCCACGCCCTGGCTGTAACGCGCGTAGTGCGTGTGCACGTGCTGGTGGCGGGCGATGCACTCGCTGGCTCGCACCAGCTCAATCATCATGCCCTCTTTCCAGCCCGCCGTGGTCACCACGCCCTCACGCGCCAGTGCCTTGAGCGTGGCCCTGAACACCGGCGCGCCGACGAAGTCGATGAAGATGTTTACCATGTCGCCGTCGGTAATGTCGCGCACCTTGGCGAGAAAGGTCTTCTCGGCCGCGGTGTAAGCCTTGGTGTAGTCCTCGTCCTTGCGAAAACGTGACTTGTCAAAATACAGGTCCTTGAACTCGCGACGGTCGACCGGGCGAATGCCCTGGGCCTCGATCATGGCCAGGCGGTCGTCGGTGGAAGCCACCTGGGTGACATCACAGCCGGCGCGTTTTGCCAGCCCGAGCTCGCCCATGGTGACGCCGCCACCCCAGCCCCACACCCGCGGCCTGGGCAGGTCGGTTTCGTTGAGGAGCAAGCGCAGGGTGCCGTAGGCCAGCTCCCAGTTGGACCACGCCGTTACGTAGCGCAGCGAGAACGCGGCCCACTGCTCCAGCGAGTACTTCGTGTTGCCGGGCAGGGGGATGAGCTGCGACTGGCCAAAGCGGCTTTGCTTCGCGAGCATGCCCACGCTGCCCTCGGCGTCGTAGGCAAAGATTCTCTCGGGGTAGCCGTGGGCATCGGCCTTGCCGTTGCAGAAGAGAATGGCGGTGTCGCCTTCCTTCACGGTGCTGACCTCGTCTCCGACCTTGCCCACGCGCACCACGCCGGCGTTGCCTATGACCACGCGGTCTTCGCCGCGGGCCAGGCAGATGTCTATCGGCCGCCGCTCGATGGCGTGGCCCATGTTGCCTTCCATGCAGCCGATAAGCGGCTCCACCAGGGCTTCCTGCGGGCCCGGCTCGTCGAATTCGAAAGTTTCGCGTACCAGCTCGGTGCTCACCGGGCTGCCGCCTTTTTCGCCTGCGTGTAGTACCCAGGCCTCGGTTTTTACTGCCATGCTTTGCCTGCTCCGCCTGTGTCTTGTCGCGCCGCCCCGGGGCCGGTCACCGACGAATCGAGAAAACTAACCGTCTCCAGCGGCCGGGGCAAATGGCGCGCCGGGATGCCGCTGGGGCCGCTGTTTGCTGTTGCCCTTAGAAAGAGCGGGTGGTACCGTTCCGCTGCCGCCGCCGCTGGCGCTGGCGTCGCCCGTATAGCCTGAAAGGCATACCCTTTACGGACCGACTTACACTTAATATGCTGCAACTCAATATACACGGATTTTCTTACCAGGACCTCTACGACCCGGCCCGCCTGGCCGAACTGAGCGAGTGCTTCTACTCCTGGTTGGCGGCGGCCGACGCCGAGCTCGCGGCCCGTTTTGAGCAGTACCGCTCTGGTGCCGAGATCTCGGCCGTAGACGAGAGCAACCTGCTGGTCGAGATGGCTGGCAGGCAGTCGACCTTCGTTGCGCAGCTTTTCGGCATAGAAGCGGCCGTTGGCGAGCTGGCCGAAGGCGTCAAGGAGCTGGGCCCGCTGTGGCAGTTCAAGAAGCAGTTTCTAGGCAAGCGCGTAAAAAAAATCACCGACGATGATCTGCAGGGCTTCGACGCCGACGCTTTTGACCAGGTCGTGCTCGACCTCGCGGCCGGGGCGGGGGCCACCACGGCCGACGCCGAGCTTGTCTTTGCCGCCCTCGTCTGTGACCTGCTGGCCGATCCCGGCGGGGCCCCGGCCCTGGGCGTAGTCTCCGGGCTGGACTCGTGGTCGGCGGCCGCTGCCGAGGGCGAAGCGCTGGCCGATAAGTTTCTCGGCGATGCGGCCCTATGGTGTCGCGTTCGCTCCAGCCAGGGCGATCAGCAATCGCTGACCTCGGGCTGGGCCAGCTTCAAGACCCCGGCAAGAATAGATTTCGATAACCTGGTCAAAGTGGAACAACCGGACGCCGATCGGCCCTGGCTCCTGGAGGGCCCGGCCGACAGCATGCGTCGCCGGGACGGGTTCCGGTTGACCGACCGTCGCTACGACATCAAGCAGATCACGTCGGAGGTCGACTACTGCATTCTCTGCCACGTCCGCGACAAGGACTCCTGCAGTAAAGGCGTGTTCGACAAGGACGGTAGTCTGTCGAGCAACCCGCTGGGCATTGAACTCGGTGGCTGTCCGCTGGACGAGAAGATCTCTGAGATGCACGCCTGCCAGGCCGAGGGCGACAGCGTGGCGGCGCTGGCCTTGATAATGATAGACAACCCGACGGTGCCCGGTACCGGCCACCGCATATGCAACGACTGCATGAAGGGCTGCATCTACCAGAAGTTCGAGCCGGTCAACATTCCGCAGATCGAGACCAGTGTACTGACCGACGTGCTCGATCTGCCCTGGGGCTTCGAGATCTACAGCCTGTTTACCAGGTGGAACCCCATAAATCGTCGCTGTCCGCAGACCAGGCCTTACAATGGGCGCAATGTGCTCGTGGTGGGGCTCGGGCCCGCCGGTTACACCCTTGCCCACTACCTGCTGGCGGAGGGCTTCGGCGTGGTCGGTATCGACGGCCTCAAGCTCGAACCCCTGCCCGAGGGTCTGGGTGGTCCAGAGCCGGAACCGATAGCCGATTTTTCGGAACTCTACGAGGAACTCGACGAGCGCCCGCTCATGGGTTTTGGCGGAGTGGCCGAGTACGGCATCACCGTGCGCTGGGACAAGAATTTCCTCAAGGTTATACGCGTCACTCTTGAGCGCCAGTCCAGGTTCCGGGCCTACGGCGGCGTACGTTTCGGTGGAACGATGAAGCTCGAAGATGCCTGGGAACAGGGCTTTGATCACGTCGCGATAGCCACGGGGGCGGGCAAGCCGACCATCCTCGAACTGAAGAACAACCTCATCCGGGGAATCCGCAAGGCGTCTGACTTTCTCATGGCCCTGCAGCTGACCGGAGCCCAGAAAAAGTCGTCGATGACCAACCTGCAGGTAAGGCTTCCCGCGGTGGTGGTGGGGGGAGGGCTGACGGCGATAGACACCAGTACTGAGGTCATGGCCTACTACCCGGTGCAGGTCGAGAAGACGCTGCAGCAATACGAGGCGCTGGCGGCAGACAACGGTGAAGAAGCCGTGCGCGCGCTGTACTTCGGCGACGAGGAACCGGGTATACTCGACGAGTTCCTTGAGCACGGCCGCGCAATCCGTGCCGAGAGAGCCCGTGCCGAGGCTGCCGGCGAGCAGCCTGACTTCGTGCCGCTGCTCAGGTCCTGGGGCGGCGTAACCATGGCCTACCGCAAGGGGATCAGGAATTCTCCGGCCTACAGGCTCAACCATGAGGAGGTAGCCAAGGCCCTGGAAGAGGGCATCTGGTATGCCGAAAAGCTCAGCCCCACCGAGGCGCTAATGGACGAGTACGATGCGCTGGACGGGCTGCTGTTCGAGAAACAGGAACAGATCGAGGGACGCTGGAAGGGGACCGGGGAAACAGTTCAACTGCCGGCGCGATCCTTGTTCGTCGCGGCCGGGACATCGCCCAACGTGATCTACGAACGCGAGCACCCGGGATCTTTTGAAATGGACGAGCGCGGCAAGTTCTTCAAGCGGTACAGGGCTGAGCAGAACGGGCAGGGCCCTCGGCTGGTGTCAGACGAGCAGCGGGAAGGGAAGCCCGGTATCTTTACCTCGCACCTGTCCGAGTCTGCCGATGGTAGAGGGAGGGTGGTTTCATACTTCGGCGACAACCACCCCGACTACGCGGGCAACGTGGTAAAGGCCATGGCCTCGGCCCGTGACGGTTACGGCCAGGTGGTTGCATTGTTTGCCGACGAGATAGCCTCGCTCGACCCCGCGGGGCAGGCGGCCCGCGACCGTGACTGGGACGCGCTGGCTGCCCGCATGGACGAGGGATTGCAGCCACGCGTACACGAAGTCCTCAGGCTTACGCCGACTATCGTAGAAGTGATCGTCAAGGCCCCCTTTGCCGCCCGCCATTTTCAGCCGGGGCAGTTCTACCGACTGCAGAACTACGAAACGCTGTCTCCCAGCGTCAACGGCACCATCCTGGCGTCCGAGGGCATGGCGATGACGGGGGCCTGGGTCGACCGAGAGAAGGGACTGCTGTCGACCATAGTGCTGGAGATGGGCGCCAGCTCGCGACTGTGCGCGACCTGGGAGCCGGGAACACCGTTGGTGTTGATGGGGCCCACCGGCGCGCCCACCGAGATTCCCACCGACCAGACGGTAATCCTCTTCGGGGGAGGGTTGGGCAACGCGGTGCAGTTCTCCATAGGCCGGGCCATGCGCGAGCGCGGCAACAAGGTCATCTACTTTGCGGCCTACAAGAGCCCCGACGACGTCTACCACGTGGACGACATAGAGGCGGCGGCCGACGTGATTGTGTGGTCGGTCGACCAGGGCGAGCCGATCAATCCTCGACGTGAGCAGGATCGCAGCATGGTCGGTAACGTGCTGCAGGCGCTGGAGGCCTACGCTACCGGCGAGATGGGCGAGCCACTGATCGACGTTGCCGAGGCCTCCAGGCTTATAGCGATAGGCTCGGATCGCATGATGTCGGCCGTGGCGCAGGCGGTGCGTGGCAGCCACGCGAAGTTCCTGTCGCCCGACCTGCTGGCCCTGGGGTCTATCAACTCCACCATGCAGTGCATGATGAAAGAGATCTGCGCCCAGTGCCTGCAGAAGCACATCGACCCGGAAACCGGTGAGGAGCTGCCGCCGGTGTTCTCCTGCTTCAACCAGGACCAGCGACTCGACCGGGTTGATTTTGCCAACCTCAACGATCGCCTGCGTGCCAACGGCGTGCTCGAGAAGCTCACCAACGCCTGGCTGACCCACCTGTTCACCGCCGGCGACATCTCGCGGGTCTGAACAAGGGCTGGCCCGCTGGGTAGCGGTTTGCCGCGACGGCCCCGCAGCGCCCCGACGGAAAATCTACCAAGAAAAAACCCCCGCAGCGGGTTGGTCCACTGCGGGGGCGTCGTTCGTTCAGCCCCTTTCGGGGGGCTGACGCTCAATAGAGCCGCATCAGTCCGGGCAGTTCGATCCACCCGGCGCTTCGAAGGCGGTCACGCCGTCGTCGCACACTCCGTGGTAGTCGAAGTTGATCGTAACCCTGCCGGCCCCCGGAAGACCACCGGCGTTGTTCACGGCCGGGCTGGAGGTAGGCGGCACGCAGAAGATGGCTCCCATGTCGCCGCCGTAGGGGCTGGGGTCACCCGCTGCCTCGATCGGATCGAGGTAGCAGTCACGACCCTGCTCCAACGTGCAGTTTCCGCAGCTACCACCGTCGCACTCCGAAGCGAGCGTGTCGCAGTCTGCAGTAGAGCTGCAGGGAATAAGACCCTTGCCGCTCTGCCTCAGGTGACCGTCGCAGTAAGTAACCGTGTCACCACCGGTGCAGATCCCTTCCTGGCCACTGGGGTCGTCAAAGTCAACTCCGCAAACGCCGTCGCTGCAGGCATTGGGATAGCGCGCCGCGCCGCCACCGTTACTGGTGCAGGTGCCTGCACCGACGGCCGCGCACTCGGCGTCGGAGTTACAACCAACCGTGCTGTCGCCGCTGCAAACCGCACAGGCGCAGCTGCTGGCTGCCAGCGGTGCGTCGCACTGCGTGCCAAACGGCAAGCTGGCCACTCCGTGGTTCAGGTTGAGCGCGATCGACAGGTCGCTGATCTTAGAGCCCGGGTCGGGGGGGCACTCTATGGCACCGGGTCCGAAGTCGGGGTGAGTGGCGTCCACAGTGCAGGCCAGGCCGTCACGCGGCCCGCCGCTGCAGGCGCCGCCCTCACAGGTCGGGCAGGGCTTTGTCTGGCCTATGCCCGCGTGCAGGCGCGAAGCCAGCCCGATCTTGCAGTCGCCCGTGCACTCGCCGGTGATACCGTCGCAGTTGCAGTCCAGCGGCCCGGTGATCTCGTTGATCACGCAGACCGGGGTGCCCGAGCTCGACAGCGCCAGCGGTGGGCCGAAGAAGCAGTTGCAGGTGTTGCCGCCGCAGTCGTCGTTGTCGGCCACGAAGGGCTCGTCGCAGATGATGGTTAAGTCGTTATCGCAACGGCAGTAGCCCGGTGACGGGTCCTCGGTGACCACGCAGTTGGCGCAGTCGGGGTCGCAGGCGGTCAGCACCGCGCTCTGGAAGGCGTCAACGATGTCCACGTCGTGGGCACCACCGTTGTGTCCCGAATCAAGCTCAGAGTTGGTGAGCTGGGCGCCGTAGCCGGCGTTGAACAGCACGGGGAAGCTGGCCGGACAGTTGCCGGGCAGTTCGAAGGCCATGGCTACGGTGCCGCCGCCGTTGGTAACGGCCACGTCGTCGGTCACGCAGGCCTGCAACTGGGCAACGGTGTCACCGCAGGAATCGATCGCGTTCAACTCGCTCTTGGAGCCGACGCAGGCCTTGGCTATAGCGGCCTTGGTCTTGGCGATGGTTTTTGCGATCTTGCCCTTGGGGTCGGCGCTGCCGCATACCCAGGAAATCGGCCCCAGCGACTTGTCGGTGCCCGCCTGGCACTTGCTGCGTTCCTTGCCAATGGTCGCGACGAGCTTGCCCGCGTTCTTGGCGATGGCGCCACGGCACTTGAGCTGGTCCTTGGATAGAAGTTGATCCGGAGCGTCGGGCAGGCCGTTGATCTCTTTTGACGCCATCTCAATCGTGGCGTCGGCCAGGGCGATGAGGCAATTCGAGAGTTCGGAATAGCTGTCGATGCCAGTGGTGGCACCGCCGTCGTCGGTGGCCTGGGCCGGTGAGGGGCAACGCCCGAATTCTGCCAGTACGTTGGGGAGCGGGGGGAAGGGTCCTTGAGGGTTGCACTTGTCCTTTGCACCGCCAACGGCACTGCGGAGTTTGGCGGCCGCCTTGGCGAGCTTTCCCTTGGCCGCGTCGGCCACGGCGAGGTCGTTACAGTCGGTAAGGTTAGACACCTTGCCCTTGTCGCGGTTCTTGTGGCAGCCGCCAACGGTCTTCCACGCGGTAGCCACGTACTTGGTTACACTCTTGCCGATAGTGCTTCGGCACTTAGCCCCGTCCTTGGTCAACTGGGCATCCGCCGTCGGTACGCCAAACGCCAGTACCAGTGCGGCGACTGCCGCTGCAGCTACTCCTGTCCATTTGCTTGTCATGGATTCTCTCTCCTCTCTGTTAATTTCCCATTACCGGGAAGGGTTGTCGTAGTGTGAGCGCCGGATTCCTGTTTCCCCATGTAAGCGGGTTTCCCGGGAACGCGGGCACTGCGCGAACCTAGTCTATTAGTGGGGGTGGTGTCAATGGAAAAACCCCCCCAACAGGGTGGGCAAAGTGCTGTAAAAAGGTTTTTTTTTAGAATTGCTTGCGAGGCGGGCCGGGTGGTCCCTGTACGTAGAGAAAAACCCCGCGGCGGAGTAACCACCGCGGGGGCCATGTTGTCGAGTCGGGGCGCTGACGATCCGCCAGTCAGGGGCAGTTAGAACCGCCCGGTGTCTCAAACTCGGTGACGCCGTCGGGGCAGTAGCCCTTGAAGTCGAAACGCACGTTCAGGCGTCCCGGTCCGGG
>DBZX01000040.1:0-17797 GCA_002311335.1 bacterium UBP10_UBA1149 | reverse complement strand
GTTGCAACCAGGCTCGAACTGTTGAGCCCGGGGTCGCCCGAGGCAGTGATGGGATCGAGGAAGCAGGCGCGCAGGGCACCGCCGCTGCATATTCCGCAGTCACCACCGTCGCACTCCGGGTCAAGGGCGTCGCAATCAGCGTCGCTGGAGCAGGGTATGTAACCGTTGCCGTTGGCGCGCAGCTCGCCGTCGCAGAACTGGCTGCTCGGGCTCGCGTTGCAGACACCGTGCTCGCCGTCGCCCGAGTCACTGCACACGCCGTCGGCGCAGGCGTTGGGAAAGCGCGGTGCTCCACCACCGTTGCTGTCGCAAGTGCCGGCGCCCACGGCCGCGCACTCGGCGTCTGAATTACACGCCACCGTGCTGTCCCCGCTGCACACCGCGCAGGCGCAGGCGCTGGCTGCGAGCGGCGGGTCGCAGCTAAGGTCGAAGCCCAGGGAGGAATTCTCCGTGGTGGTGTTGAGTGTCGTCTTTACGGCGCCCGGGATGCGCGTGCCCGGGTCCGGCTGGCAGTCAAAGCTGCTGTTGCCGAAGGTCGGGTGTACGCCGTCTACCGTGCAAGCCAGGCCATCGCGCGGTCCTCCGTTGCAAGTGCCCCCGTCGCAGGTGGGGCAGGGCTGGGTCACGGTGATGCCCGTGTACACGCTGCTCTCGCCCAGTATCGTCGTGGTGGCCAGGGCCGTGCCGGCGTCGGCGCTGCCGGTGAGCTCGCTGGCAATCTTGGTCAGCACGCACACCGGTACTCCGGCACTGGACAGGGCAAGGGGCGGTCCGAAACGACAGATGCACTCGTTGCCTAAGCCACAGTCGTCTTCGTCCTCGGCACCGAAGGGCTCGTCGCAGCTTATGGTCGGGTCGTTGTCGCAGCGGCAGTTACCCATGGACTTGTCTACCGGCAGTATTGACACCGCGCAGTTGTCGCAGTCCGCGTCGCAGGCCAGGTTGGCCTCGCCTACCCAGCCGTCGAGGATGTCGACGCCGTGGGCAAGTCCGGTCCAGCCGAGGCTGAGCTCGGTGGAGGTGCGCTGCTGCCCAAAGCCGGCCAAGGTGGTCACCTGTACTCCGCTGGGGCAAACGCCGGGAAGCTCGAAGAGCATGGCTGTCATGCCGTTGCCCACCTTGGCGGCTATGGTGTCCACGAGACAAGCCTGCAGCTGGGCGGGGGTGTCGCCGCAGGAATCGAGCGCGTCGAGGGTATCCTCGTTGCCCAGGCAAGCCTTGGTTATGCCGTCCTTGAACTTCTGACCGGATTTGGCGATCTTGCCCTTGCCGTCGAAAGAGCCGCAGGTCCAGTCTATATCGCCGCCGGCCTTGTCGGCTCCGGCCTGGCACTTGCCTCGTTCCTTGCCGATGGTTGCTATCAACTTGGCGATGTTTTTTCCGATCGTGCCCTGGCACTTCGCCTGGTCCTTGCTGAGCGAGGCGTGATCCGGGTCACCCATGACCTCGCTGGCCGTGAGGCCGATGAGGCTGTCCGAGACAGCGATCAGGCAGTCGGCCAGTTCAGAAAAATCGTCTATGCCGTCCGTGGCGCCGCCGTCGTCGGTGATTTCACCGGGCGAGGGGCAGCGGCCGTAGGTGGCCAGTACGTTGGAGAGTGCGTCTCCGGTTGCCTTGTCAGCGCACTTGTCCTTGGCTCCACCCAGCGAAGCGCGGATCTTGGAAGCGGCCTTGCCCAGCTTGCCCTTGATGTCGGCTTGTATGGGGTCGTTGCAGTCAACGCCGGCACCGACCTTGCCCTTGAGCTTGCCCTTGTGACATCCAGCCACGGCCTTCCACGCACCGGCCTGGTACTTGGACGTTGTCTTGAAGATCGTGCTGCGGCACTTGGCCTCGTCCTTGGTCATGGCCGCATCGGCCTCTGACGCGAGCAGACCCGAGCCGAACACGGTCGTCAGCGCGAATAGTGTGGCGAGTGAGAGTACTTTGAGGGTTCTCATAACAGTTGATTTCTCCTTAGCTTTTTCGTTGTTGTAAGCCTTGCTTTCGCCGCCTACAGCAGACGTGACTATGTTCTGGACCGAGTGATGTCAAGGGTTAAGGCGGGTCTTTAAACAGGCTTTTTTCACCACGTTTTACCCCGGGCAGTGGATCTATCGGGGGGGGGTCAAGTGAGAAGAAGACGGCTGGCCCAGCTGTCGCTAACAGCCCCCGGGCCGGGCCCGGAATACCCGGCAGAACCGGCCGCTCAGCCGGCTACGCCCATCATCGAGAGGAACTGCTGCAGGTTTTCGAAGCGCATGAAAACATTGGACTTTTTCTCGGCGCCTATGGTCGAGCTGCTATCCGTCGCGTAGTTGTGGCCGGGGTAAACGACGGTGTCGTCGGGCAGGGCCGACAGCTTCTGCTTGAGGCTGTAGTAGAGGTCTTCAGGGTTGCTTCCGGGCAGGTCCACGCGCCCGCAGGCACCGATGAAAAGCGTGTCCCCCGATACGACGTTGCCGTCCACGAGGAAGCACTGCGAGCCCGGCGTGTGGCCGGGAGTGTGTAGAAAACGAACAGGAATCTTTCCCACGTCGAGGGTGGTCTCGCCATCAACCGCCACGTAGTCGCTGCTCTCAAGCCCGGTGGTATGGGCCACGAAAGGTGCCTCGGCCTTGTGGATATAAATTTTCACCGGCCGTTTTTCCAGCAGCTTGTCGAGGCCCTCGATACTCTGGCCCATCATGTCGCCGCCGATGTGGTCGGGGTGGTAGTGGGTCGCCAGGGCGCCGACCAGTTCCATGTCGTCCTCGTCGAGCTGGGCGAGTATGGCGTCTATGTCCCACGCGGGATCAACCACCACCGCTTTGCGCTCGGCCTGGTCGCCGATCAGGTAGACGTAGTTGGCCATGGGGCCGATCGCGAGTTGCTTGAAGTAGAGGCCCTCTTTCATGCTGCGTCAGTCTTCCTTGCGGCTGCCTTCGAGGCCGTGTTGCCACAGCGTTTCCTCGATGCCGGATTTCCTGGCCGCCCAGCGCGACATGACGAAGAGCAGGTCGCTCAGGCGGTTGAGGTAGCGCAGCGGGCCAGCGGGCAGGGTGTCGTTGTCGGCCAGGCCGATTACCTTGCGCTCGGCCCTTCGGCAGACGGTACGCGCCAGGTGCAGTCGCGCCCCGGTTTCGCCTCCCCCGGGCAGCACGAAGGATTTCAGTTCCTCGAGGTCTTCCTGCAGCTCGTCCATCTGCTGCTCGAGCCAGGCGATGTGCTCGTCGCCGATGCTTTTGGAGCCGGGTCGCGAGCTCGAGGGCGGCGTCGCCAGTTCGGAGCCGAGGTCGAACAGCTCCTGCTGCAGCCGCCCGAGCAGCGACTGCAAGCGGGCGTTGTCCGCTTCGGGCATGCCCGAAGCGTTCTTCCCAGTGCTGCCCAGCGACGAGCGAACCAGGCCGAGTACGCTGTTGAGCTCATCTACTTCGCCGTAGGCGTCCACCCGCGGGTGGTTCTTTGAAACCCGGTCGCCACCGACCAGCGAGGTCAGTCCATCATCCCCCGTACGGGTATAAACGCGGTTTATGCGTATCGCCATCGCGGCGACAGGTTTACCCCCGGCGGCGTTTAAGCGCGAACACGGGCGTCGATGAGCTCGACGAGACGGTTGGGGTCTATCGGCTTCTTGAAGATCACGTCCTTCAGACCGACCGCCCGGGACCGCTTGAGGACGTGATCCTTGTCGTAGTAATAGGCGGTCATGAGCACCACCGGCAGGTCGCTGTGGCGGGCGTTGAGTTCCTGCAGCAAGTCGTAGCCGTCCATGTCGGGCATTACCACGTCGCTGAGCACGAGGTCGATTTTTTCTTTGCCGACCTGCTTGAGCGCATCGAGCCCGGAGCTGGCAGTGAGCACGTGGCAGCCCTCGGCTTCGAGCAGGTGGGCCATCGAAGCGACCAGCTCTTCGTCGTCGTCCACCACCAGTATGTGCCGACCCGTCAGCCTGCTCTTGCCCGCGTGACCGTTGATGGAGGGAGCCTCCTCCCGCATGCCGAGGTCGGTCATGGTTCGACCGGGCAGGTACTCGGTGGTGCCGTACTGCCCGCTGGCGGCCATCTCGCCCACGCGCTCTACTATCGACTGGATTCTCCTCAGTGCGCGGTTGATGGAGGTGACCCGTTCATGCTCGGTCTTGTAGTCGTCCTCCTGCGCCTTGTCGTGCAGGTAGCGGTCGAGCAAGGCCGACTGGTTTACGACTATTTCCAGCGGCGTATTTATTTCGTGGGCGAGGCTTACCGCCAGTTCGGCCAGGGTGTGCAGCTGCTCGTTGTGAATGAGGGCCGAGATGTCCTTGGCAAAACCTATGCTGCCGCGTTCGCGCTGACGTCCGTCGTAAATGATCGAACCCGATATCGCCACGGGTACCTTGTGGCCGCTGCTGTCGACGAACACCGTCTCGAAGTTTCTCACCAGTCCGGCACCACCGTGGTCGTCCGAACGCAAGGCGTCCATGACCGCGTGCGAGTGCTCGGAGTCGGGGTAGAGCATGGCCACGTGCTCGCCCATGACTTCGCTGGCCTCGTAGCCCAGCGTCTGGGCGGCGCCGTCGTTGTAAAAGATTATCGTTCCCTGCTTGTCCGCCGCTATGACGATGTCGGGGGCGTTTTCTAGTAGTTGTTCGAAGTAGACTTTGGGCAGCTCTTTCAAGGTTGTCCACCCCCGCTCACAAGTGGTGCTATCGCGGGCTTGATCACCTAGAGGGTAAGCCCGCTCCCGGACGGGGTCAAGGACTTTTCATAGAGAAATCGAGCGATCATGGCTAGTATCGGGCACTGTGTCGGGGGCAGCTAAAGGGCGAACGGGGGCTTACGTGGTCCTGCTGCTGTTGCTGGCGACGGTGGCGTCCTGCTACTGGACCCGCTACCCGGAACTGGTGGAGACCCACCTGGGCTTGCTCGAAGGGCTGGCGGCCGACGGCCGCGACATGGTGCAGGCCGGCTATGGCAGCAGGCTGCACACCGGCGAGATAGAGCGTTTTGATTACCCGCTCGAAAGAGCACAGCAATTCGCAGAAATAAGTCGCCGCAGGTGGCCCGATCGGGGGTCACTGAAGCTTTTTGACGAAGTGCTGGCCGAGTACGCGGGCGTTCTAAAACTTCTCAGGGAGGCTTCGGCTGACCCGTCCAATAGCGTGAAGTTCTCCCTTGCCGTGGCCGTTGGTCAGCTGGAGCTGGGGGCGGCGGGGACGCGGATGGAATTGCTTCGCGAAAGCGGCGAAAGCCCGCGTTAGACGGAGGGCTTTCCGCTCAGCCGGTGAGCTTGCGGTGGTCGGCCAGGAAGCGCTCCAGGCCAAGATCGGTCAGCGGGTGTTTCATCATCTGCCGTATGACCGACCCGGGGCAGGTCGCCACGTCGGCGCCAATGCGCGCGGCTTCCACGGCGTGAAAGCTTCCCCTCACGGACGCGACCAGGACCTCGGTGGCGAAATCAAAGTTGGAGAAGATCTCGACGATCGAGGCGACCATGCCCATGCCGTCTTCGCCTATGTCGTCCAGTCGGCCCACGAAGGGGCTCACGTAGGCCGCGCCGGCCTTGGCCGCCAGCAGCGCCTGGGCGGGCTGAAAGATGAGGGTGACGTTTACCCGCGTACCTTCTTCGGACAGGCAGCGCGTGGCTACCAGCCCATCGGCGGTCATGGGGCACTTGACGACGACGTGCTCGTGCATGGCTGCCAACTTGCGGCCCTCGGCGATCATGCCCTCGGCGTCGGTCGCGATGACCTCGGCGCTTACAGGTCCTTTGACGAGTTCGCAGATTTCTACCAGCGATTCTTCTACCGGGCGGCCGGTCTTGGCCACAAGGCTCGGGTTGGTGGTGGCGCCGTCAACTATTCCCCATGACATGGCCTCGCGAATCTCGCCCATGTCGGCACTGTCGATAAAAATTTTCATGCTCGCTCCGCTAGCGCCGGGCCGCATTCGGCGGCCGGTAAAGAACTACTTTCTTGTCATCTTCTGCCGCGACCAGCAGCGAAGAAATCGTCTCCTCGCTCACCGGGTGCCTCAGTCCAGGGGCCAGTTCGGCCAGGGGGAGCAGCACGAAACGCCGGGCGGTGAGTTCCCGGTGGGGGATCGTCAGCTTCCGCGTCTTCATTACCACGGCATCGAAGAGGAGTATATCGAGGTCGATCTCGCGCGACACGTTCTGGTTCTTAGCGGCCTTGGTTTTTGCGCCACGCCTGCGGCCCACGGCGGTTTCGATGGCCAGCAGTTCCTTGAGCAGGTCCTTGGCCTCGAAGCCGGTTACGATCTCGACCACCGCGTTAAGAAACCAGTTGCGGGTACGGCCGTGGGGTTCGGTCTCGTACAGGGAGCTGCGGCCGGTGACCCTGGTGTCGGGCAGCTCGGCGATAGCGGACAGTGCCCGCGAAATGTGGTCTTCTCGGTCGCCGAGGTTGCTGCCGATGGCGATGTAGGCGCGGTGTTCCATTAACGCACGCGGCTGTAGAGGGGTGAAACTCGCTGGGGCTCTACGGTAGTCTGTGAGGGGCGGCCCGTGAAATCTCCGTGTTTACCAACAGTTACAGCCAAGGGCAGGGTTTATCGTGAATCGCCACAGCCTGCAAATCGGCTGTTCGGGTGTCGGGCGGGTTATTCAGGGCTTCCGGGGGGTGGCGGCCAACCGTCCGCGACCGGCCTCAAGCCGGCTCAAGGCCGCAGACCTGCCGCATTCCGTACAGGCCCGGCTGCCGTCCGGCTACCCATAGCGCCGCCCTGAGCGCGCCGCCAGCCAGGCAGTCACGCGACGCGGCCCTGTGCGTAAGTTCGAGTCTTTCGCCCGTTCCCACGAGCATGACGGTGTGATCGCCCACCGCGTCGCCGCCGCGAAGTGCGACCACGCCTATTTCGTCGTCCGGCCTTTCGCCGATCATGCCTTCCCTGGCCGTTGCCAGGGAGGCTGGCAGCTCCAGCCCTCGGGCGGCGGCAGCGGTAGCGGCCAGCGACAGCGCAGTTCCGCTGGGGGCGTCCTTCTTGAGGCGGTGGTGCAGCTCCACGATTTCGCAATCAAAACCGCCCCCGAGCGCTTTGACCGCTTGCTCGACGAGGCTGTCGAGCACCGTGATGCCCACGCTCATGTTTGATGCCATTACGGTAGCCGTGCGTGCGGCGAGCTCTTCGGCGCGCGCGCGCTGTTCCGGGTCGAGCCCGGTCGTGCCCACAACTACCGGCGCGCCGTTGCCGGCCGCGAACTCGAGCTGGGCCAGCGTGGCGGCGGGCGAACTGAAATCGACTATCACCGCTCCCTTGGTCCACGAGGCCTTCAGGTCATCGCCGATGGTGACGCCGCTGGCCGCGACCCCGGCCACGAGGCCAGCGTCCTGGCCCAGGGCCGGGTGGCCCGGTGCCTCCAGCGCGCCCGTTACCCGCAGTCCGTTCTCTTCGGCCAGCGCTATTATCCGTCGGCCCATACGTCCGCCGGCTCCGCACACCGTTATGTCTACCAGCTTGCCCATTATTCTCGCACCTTATCCCTGCAGCAGGTCGTAGCCGCGCATGACGGCTTCGAGCGCCGAGCTGTTCTCGGTCGTCATGGGTGTAAGTGGCAGTCGCATTTCGGCCGAGCAACGGCCGGCAAGCTGCATGGCTGTCTTGACCGGTATGGGGTTGGTCTCCAGCGACATTGCCTGCATGAGCGGGAGAAGCTCGCGGTGTATGTTGCGCGCGTTCTCCATCTGCCCCGCGGCAGCTGCGTCCACCAGCGCCTTCATGCGCGCGGGCAGCAGGTTGGAAACCACGGCTATGACCCCGCCGGCACCCAGGGCCATCAGCGGCAGGGTGAGCGAGTCGTCACCCGAGAGCACCGTCAGGTCGTCGCCGGCCAGCTGCATTGTTCGCATGGCCTGGTCCATGGACCCGGCGGCGTCCTTGAGCGCCACGATGCCAGGTATCGCGGCCAGCTCGGCCAGGGTCTCGGGCAGCAGGTTGACGCCCGTTCTGCCGGGGATGTTGTAGACCACCAGCGGCAGGTCGGCGGCCTCGGCCACCTCGCGGTAGTGAACTACGTGGCCGGCCTGGGTGGGCTTGTTGTAGTAAGGGGATATCAGCAGCGCGCCGTCGGCACCGGCGCTGCGAGCAAAGCGCGTCAGCTTCACCGACTCGGCCGTGGAGTTGGAGCCGGTGCCGGCCAGTACCTTCAGCCTGCCGTCGGCGGCCTCGATGACGGCGCTGATCACGCGCTCGTGTTCGTCGTGGCTCAGGGTGGCCGACTCGCCTGTGCTCCCGCAGGGGACGACGCCGTCGATGCCCGCCTCGGCCTGCAGGTCGACCAGCCGGGCGAGGGCCTCGGCGTTGATCTCGCCGTCGCTAAAGGGGGTTACCAGTGCTGTCCAGGTTCCTTCAAACACGCTCGTTGTTCCTATCGCCCTGATTCATCCAGGCACGCTCACCGTGCCACTAAAACTCTCTTCGACGGGGCCTGTCATGAAGACCCGGCCATCCCCGCGCAGTTCTATGTACAGTTGTCCGCCTTTAAGAACCACCGTGGCGTTGCTGTCGCAGCGACCGGTGCGGTGGGCGGCCACCACCACGGCGCAGGCCCCGGTGCCGCAGGCCTCGGTTTCGCCCGAGCCCCGCTCCCACACCCGCATGGTGAGCTGCCCGCGGTTGTCTACGCGCACAAACTCGGTGTTGACGCCCGAGGGAAAGAACTCGTGGCTGTCGAAGGCCGGGCCGATGCGTTCGAGGTCAAGACCTTCGGGGTCTTCGTCGAAGGTCACGCAGTGGGGGTTGCCCATCGACACGCAGCTGACCGTCCAGCTTCGCCCGTCTACCAGCAGCGGCACATCGAACTGCTCGCCGTCGGCGTTGACCGGCACCTGCCTGCCCTCGAGAACGGGCGGCCCCATGTCCACGGTCACCGACTCGACCTTGCCGTCGGTCACGTGCAGCTCGAGAGCCTTGTTGCCGCAGTCGGTCTCGACCAGCAGGCTGTTGGAGGTTCCCGCCAGCCCGCGTTCGTAGACGAACTTGGCCAGCCCCCTGATGCCGTTGCCACACATGGCGCCGCGGCTGCCGTCGGCGTTGTACATCTCCATGCGGAAGTCAGCCTTCTCGGATGGACAGACCAGGATCAGCCCGTCGGCGCCGATGCCTCCCCTGCGCGGTGACAGGCGGCGGCTGAGCTCGCCGGGGTTTTCGAGCGGAGCCCGGGTGCAGTCGACGAACAGGTAGTCGTTGTGACAGCCGTGGATTTTGGCGAGTTCGAGTTGCATGGGACTCAGTGGGCTATTCTCCCGACAGGTGGCCCGGTATGGCCTCGCCCGCGAACAGCGACTCCACGGTTTCTCTTTCGCGCACCAGGTCCCAGCTGTCGCCGTTGACCAGTACCTCGGCCGGCCGCGGCCGGGTGTTGTAGTTTGAAGCCATCACGAAACCGTATGCACCGGCGCTCATGATCGCCAGCAGCCCGCCTGCTTGGACGTTGGCCACCAGCCTTTCCTTCGCAAAAAAGTCGCCGCTCTCACAGATGGGACCGACCACGTCGGCGGTGATCGTGCCATCGCAGTCCTCTACCGCCTCGACGTCGTGGTGCGCCGAGTACAGCGAGGGACGGGCGAGGTCGTTCATGCCCGCATCTACCACGACGAAGTTCTTCTCGTGGTTGCCCTTGTGAAACAGCACGGTGGTGAGCAATACACCGGCGTTGGCAGCAATGGAGCGACCCGGTTCCACCACGATGGTGAGCCCGCGGCCCTCGAAGACCCGCAGCAGGGTAGCCACCCACTCGTCGGGGCCCGGCGGCGACTCGTCCTGGTAGGTCACGCCCAGGCCGCCGCCCATGTCGATGTAGCCTATAGGTATTCCCGCGCTTTCCAGGCGGTCGAGCAGGGAGGCCATGCGCGTGGCGGCTTCTTCTATCGGTGAGCTGCTCACCAGTTGCGAGCCCACGTGGCAGTCGGCTCCCAGCACCTCTATGCCCTTAAGCTCGGCAGCCCGGTGGTAGTGCTCCACGCACTGGTCTGCGGCTACGCCGAACTTGCTGTCGGCCAAGCCGGTGGCGATGTAGGGATGGGTCTGGGGATCGACGTCGGGGTTGACGCGCAGGGACACCGGGGCCGTGGTTCCCATTTCAAGGGCGAGCTGGTTTATCAGCTCGAGCTCGGCCGGCGACTCGACGTTGAACATGAGTATGCCGGCATCAAGGGCGGCGCGGATCTCCCAGGCCTGCTTGCCTACTCCGGAGAACACCACGCTGGAGGCCTGGCCGCCGGCGGCCAGCACGCGGGCCAGCTCGCCACCCGAAACGACGTCGAAGCCGGCACCCTCGTTGGCCAGCGCTCGCAGCACCGCGAGGTTGGAGTTAGCCTTTACCGAGTAGCAGACGAGGTGGGGGTGGTCGCCGAAGCCCTCGCGCCAGGCGCCCAGCTGGGTTCGGAGCGCGGCCAGGCTGTACACGTAACAGGGCGTGCCTACCGCCCGGGCCAGCTCGGACAGGGCGACGTCTTCGGCGTAGAGGCTGCCGTTCCTGCGGCTGAAAAATTCCATCTCAAGCAGCCCACCCCGGGCGGGGCGGCCGCGCGAACTATAGTCGCGGCTATTCGTGAAGGCCAGTCAGTCGCGGCTTTCAGTCGGGGAGCAGCTCGCGTGCGATTTTCAGCGTGCTCACCGACAGCACCTTTACGCCTATGCTGCGAAAGAAGCCGCGCAACGGGCGGCCAGGGCCGATCTCGATCACGCGCTCGGCGGCAGCGGCGAGCAGCGGCATGTTCTCGTTCCAGAGCACGGGCGAGCAGACCTGCATGGCCAGGCCGTCTACGATCCTGGCCGCGACCGGCTCGTGGAAGCCGCCGCTGTGATTGCTGGTTACGCTGCTCGCGCGTTCGGGTTGCCAGCCGTCGGCCGAAGCTTCGAGCAGCGGTCGCAGGCTGTCGGCCACCGGTGCCATCAGCCGGGAATGAAAGGGCGCTGACACCCTCAGCTCAACCAGCCTGGCGCCCGACAGGGCAGGGTGCGCGGCTATCCTTTCGCCAGCCTTGGCCACCGCGCCGGTCTCTCCGGCGATGACCGACTGTTGCGCCGAGTTTACGTTGGCGATGTCAACGCCGAGCTCGGTCACGAGCTCAAGCAGTGCCTGTTGGTCGAGCCCGCGCGCGGTGACGGCCAGCATGGCGCCGGTAATAGTTGCCTCGCTACCGGAGGCAACGCAGTCCTGCATCAGCCGGCCTCGTTGCCGGGACAGGCGCAGGGCCTCGGCGGTGGGCAGTACACCGGCGGCCACGAGCGCCGCGTACTCGCCCAGGCTGTGGCCTCCCCAGCAGCTGTCGGCCAGGTCGAAGTGCGCGCGCAGTGACTCCAGCATCGCCAACTCGACGGTGAGTATGGCGGGCTGCTGAAACTCGGTCTGCTGCAGCCGGTCGTCCTCTTCGAAACACAGGGCCCGCATGTCCAGATCGAGAGTGTCGGAGGCCAGTTCGAAGACCAGCCGGGCCTGCTCGAACTCGTCGTGGAAATCTCGCCCCATGCCGGTTTTCTGGCAACCCTGGCCCGGGAAAACCACGCTCGTGGTCATCTGTTGAGACACTTGAGCGGCGAACCCCTCTGCCCGTCTTCAAGAAACGGAGTTACCCTGAAATCGGGGATACCCGGCGGGGCGGTCGTGTCGGTGTGCGTCCAGTTGCTACGCGGGTTGATCCGCTTGGCGTCGGTGACAGCCAGCGTGGTTATGACTTCCCATTCGCCGTTGGCCGACAGCCGCTCGATCTCAAAACCGGCGAGGTCGTCGAGCCTCTTTCCGTCCACGCTTGTTCCTGGTCGTTTCCAGCTCAGGGTAACGCTGCCGTCGCCGTTGCGGGTGGCCAGGGCCTGGCCGGTCATCAGCGGGGCTGTGTTTTCCGGAGGCCGCGGCGGAGTGCGCACGCCGCAGGCGCCAAGCAGCAGCACGGCCGACAAAAGCAGGGCCGACAAAAGTCCAGTCCCGCTCAGCGTCGCTGGCTGCGAGTTGCTTTTCAACGGTCCAGCGAGCGCAGCCGCCTGGCCACGTTGCTGCCGGCGGTACCCGCCCCGGCCTTACGGCGCGCCACGGACTTGTCCGGGTCGAACACGTCGGTGATGTCGTCGGCTATTACGCTGGAGTAAGGCTTGAGCTCATCGCTGGACAGCGAAGCCAGGTCTACGCCGCGGTCAAGACAGTCGGCCACCACCCGTCCGGTGACCTCGTGGGCCTCGCGGAAGGGAAGCCCGCGGGCCACCAGGTACTCCGCGAGGTCGGTGGCCAGCAGCATGCCGTCGGAGGCCGCCTCCCGCATGGCGTTGGTGTCAAAGGCGAGCGACCGCAGCAGCGCGGTCATGATGCGCAGCGACCGCTCGGCGGTGTCGGCGCTGTCGAACAACGCTTCCTTGTCTTCCTGCAGGTCACTGTTGTAGGCCAGTGGTAATCCCTTGACCACGGTCAACAAGGCCACGAGGTTGCCGTAGATACGTCCCGATTTGCCCCTGACCAGTTCGGCTATGTCGGGGTTCTTTTTCTGCGGCATCATCGAGCTGCCGGTCGAAAAAGAATCGTGCAGGCCCACGAAGCCGAACTCGCTCGAAGCCCACAGCGTGATCTCGGTGGCAAGGCGCCCCAGGTGGCTGAACATTATGGCGGTGGCCGAGAGAAACTCGATGATGAAATCCCTGTCCGACACCGCGTCGATACTGTTGGTCGCAACCCGTTTGAATCCCAGCTCGGCGGCGACCAGCCTGGGGTTGAGCGGCAGCGTGCTGCCGGCGAGCGCGCCGGCTCCAAGCGGCAGCACGTCTACCCGCGCCAGGCAGTCGGCCAGTCGTGCCGAGTCGCGCTCGAGCATGTCGTGGTAAGCCAGCAGGTGGTGTCCGAGCAGCACCGGCTGTGCCCTTTGCAGGTGGGTGTAGCCGGGCATGATGGCGCCTTCGTTGTCCTTGGCCACCTGCCGCAGGCCAGCCTGCAGTCCGGCGATGGCGTCGCTGAGCCCGGCGATAGCGTCCTTGACGAACAGCCTGACGTCGGTAATGACCTGGTCGTTGCGGCTGCGCCCGGCGTGCAGGCGCGCGCCCACGGAGCCGATCTTTTCGACCAGCCGCCGCTCTATGGCCATGTGGATGTCTTCGTCGGCCACCGAGGGGACGAAGCTGCCCTCGTCGAGTTCGCTGCCGATCTGCTTGAGCGCTCGAACGATCCGTGTCGAATCGGCGATACTGATTATTTTCTGCGCGGCCAGCATGCGCGCGTGGGCCGTGCTGACCCGTATGTCGTAGGGGTACAGCCGGATGTCGAAACCAATAGAGGCGGTAAACGCCTGCGCGTCCAGGTCGGTGGACTCACCGAAGCGGCCACCCCAGCTCTTGCTGCCCGCCGGAGCGGTTTTTTTCCGGGCTGGTTTCTTCGCGGCAGCTTTCTTCCGAGCTGGTTTCTTCTGCGCTTTGGGTGTTGTTGTTTTTCGAGTCGTCATGCTTGTTGCGTTGTCATGTATTGAGCGCTGCTCTCTTCAGCCTGGCTTCGATTGCGCCAGCTTCTGCCTGATCTTCAGCCTCAGCGCGTTCAGTCGGATGAAGCCGCCCGCGTCGGCCTGTGAGTAGACGTCGTCCTCTTCAAAGGTCGCCAGGGAGGGGTCATAAAGAGAATAGTCCGAGCGCCGTCCCACGACCTGGGCCGATCCCTTGTACAGCTTCATTCTCACCGTGCCGTTCATCTGGACCTGGGACTGGTCGATGGCGGCCTGCAGCATCTCGCGCTCGGGCGCGAACCAGTAGCCGTAGTACACCATCTCGGCGTAGCGCGGGATGAGCGAATCTCTCAGGTGCATGACCTCGCGGTCCATCACCAGGGATTCCAGCGCCCGGTGCGCCGTCGTGAGCAGGGTTCCGCCCGGGGTCTCGTACACCCCTCGTGATTTCATGCCCACGTAACGGTTCTCGACGATGTCGGCCCGGCCCACCCCGTTGCGTCCCGCCACCGTGTTGGCTTCGCTCAGCAGTTCAAAGGGGGACAGGCGCTTGCCGTCGATGGCCACCGGGTTTCCCTGCTCGTAGTCGATCTCCACGTACTCGGCCTTGTCGGGGGCCTGCTCGGGCGACACCGTGGTCAGAAACATGGCGTCGTCGGGCTCCGACCACGGATCCTCGAGGTCGTGGCCCTCGTAGCTCACGTGCAGGACGTTGCGATCCATGCTGTAGCTTTTTTCTTTTGTGCCCGGCACCTCGATGCCGTGCTTGTCGGCAAAGGCAAAAAGCTTTGACCTCGAGTTGAGGTTCCAGGTCCGCCAGGGCGCCACCACGGCGAGCTGGGGCGCGAGTGCTGCGAAGGTGAGCTCAAACCTGACCTGGTCGTTGCCCTTGCCCGTGGCACCGTGCGACACGGCGTCCGAGCCGGTCTCTTCGGCTATCTCGACCTGCCGCTTGGCTATGATCGGCCGCGCTATGGAGGTGCCCAGCAGGTAGGTCCCCTCGTACACCGCACCGGCCCTGAGCATGGGGAATACAAAATCGCCGACGAACTCCTCGCGCAGGTCTTCCACGTAGACCTCGCAGGCGCCGGTGGCCATGGCTTTCTCGCGCAAGCCGGTGAGCTCCTTGCCCTGGCCCACGTCGGCGGCGTAGGCCACCACCTCGCAGTCGTAGGTCTCCACGAGCCACTTGAGGATGACCGAAGTGTCGAGCCCGCCGCTGTAAGCCAGTACAATTTTTTTGATGGACTCGTTCAGGACCCTGCCTCCGATGCTTCGAGCAGCCACACGAGCAGAGCCTTCTGCGCGTGCATGCGGTTCTCGGCCTGCCTCATGACCACCGACGCGGGGCCGTCGATCACTTCGTCGGTGATTTCTTCGCCCCTGTGGGCCGGCAGGTCGTGCATAACAATAACCCCGTCGGTGGCTTTGTCGACCACCGACTGGTTGAGCTGGTAGGGCGCGAAGGCCTGCAGCCGCGTCGCGGTTTCTTCTTCCTGTCCCATGCTCGTCCAGACGTCGGTGTAAAGAACGTCGGCCCCATCGGCCGCCTGGTCCAGGTCGTGGGTGATGGTGATGCTGCCCGCAGCAGCTGCACACGCGCGCTCGAGCACGCCGGCGTCGGGCTCGTAGCCTGCCGGGCAGGCCAGCGTGAAATCAAAACCCAGCTTAGACGCGGCCACCAACCAGGAGTTGACCACGTTGTTGCCGTCGCCGAGAAAGGTTACCCGCACACCGTCCAGGCTGCCCCTGCTCTCCTGTATGGTGAGCAGGTCGGCGATTATCTGGCAGGGGTGGGCGAGGTCGCTCAGCGCGTTGATGACCGGCACCGAGGCTTCGGCGGCCAGTTCTTCTACCGTCTGTTGCGCGAAGGTGCGCGCGGCGATGACGTCTACCCACTGCGACAGCGCGCGGGCGACGTCGGTCACGCTCTCGCGCTTGCCGAGTCCTATGTCGTCGGGTGCCAGGTAAACAGTGTGGCCACCCAGCTGGAACATGCCGGTTTCAAAAGTCACCCGCGTGCGCAGGCTGGGCTTCTCGAACACCAGCGCCAGCGTTCGCCCGGCCAGCAGCGGGTGGGCCTGCCCCTGGGCGAGCTGCTGCTTGAGCCGCGCGGCCAGCGCCAGCAGGCTTCGCAGTTCTTCGGCCGAAAGGCCGTCAAGTGTGACCAGGTCTCGTTTCATTTATTCAGCTTTCCTTTTCCAGTCCCGAGTTCTTTAACGCCGTGGCCAGCAGGTCAAGGCCCTCGTCTGCTTCCTCGCGCGTCAGGGTAAGCGGCGGCAGCAGTCGAAGCACGGTGCCGGCCGCCGCGTTCACGAGCAGGCCCAGTTCCAGCGCCGCCAGCACCAGGGGGCCGGCCGGCTTTAAAAACTCCACGCCCAGCATCAGGCCGCGTCCGCGGACCTCGACGACGTCGGGGTGGCCCTCAAATAAGCGACGCAGCCCGGCGGCCAGGTATTCGCCTGTTTCCCGGCAGTTTTTCAGCACGTCTTCCTTGTCAAAGCTGTCGAGCACGGCCAGGGCTGCCGCGCTGGCTACCGGGTTGCCGCCGAAGGTAGAGCCGTGGCTGCCGGGCACCAGGGCGGCTGCCGCCTGCTCGGTGGCCAGCACCGCGCCCATCGGCAGACCGCCGGCCAGCCCCTTGGCGGTGGCCAGGATGTCGGGTTTTACGTCTTCGCCCTCGCAGGCAAACAGGGTTCCCGTTCGGCCCATGCCGGTCTGAACCTCGTCGAGCAGCAGCAGCACGCCCTCGCGGTCGCAGATACTGCGAAGCTCGGCCAGGTAGCCGGGCGGGGGAAGCACCACGCCGCTTTCGCCGAGTATGGGTTCCACGAGCACGGCAGCGGTGCCGGGGTTCACGGCGGCGGCCACGGCCGCGGGATCGCCGTACTCCACGTGTACAAAGCCCGGTGGCATGGGTCCGAAGCCTTCGCGCAGGGCGGGTTGCCCGGTTGCCGCCAGCGCCCCCATCGTCCTGCCGTGAAAAGAACCGAACGCGGTCACGATTTCGTGGCGGTCGGGGTCGGCCCTGCGCGCCATTTTTATGGCCGCTTCGATGGCCTCGGTGCCGCTGTTGCACAGGAAAACCCGGTCGGCGAAACTGAGTTCGCAAAGCCGCCGTGCGAGCTCGGCTCCAGGTGCGTGGCTGTACAGATTCGAAGTGTGCAGCAGCTTGCCGGCCTGCTCGGTGATGGCCTCAAGCAGGGCGGGGTGGCCGTGCCCGAGGCAGCTGACGCCCAGGCCGCTGAAGAAATCCAGGTAGCGTCGCCCGCCTTCGTCCCACAGGTAGCGGCCTTCGCCGTGCGTGAAGGCAACGGGAAACCTCGCGTAGTTGCCCACCGTCAAGTGCTCGGTGAGTTGCACACTGGGCTGGGTTTTTTCTGCCACCTCAGGACGCTCCATCTTCTGTATCGAGCACCAGCTCGGTGCCGACGCCGGTGTTGGTGAAGATTTCGAGCAGCACCGCGTGGCTGACCCGCCCGTCGATGATGTGCACCTGGCTCACGCCACCAGCCAGGGCGTCGAGCCCGCACTCCACCTTGGGGATCATGCCGCCTTCTATTGTACTGCCGTCTATCCAGGCCCGCGCCTGCGGGGTCGAGACCCTGGGCGACAGCTCGCCGTCGCTGCCGCGTATGCCTTCTACGTTGGTGAGCAGCATGAGCTTGGCTGCGCCCAGCGCACAGGCGATGTGCGAGGCCGCGAGGTCGGCGTTGATGTTGTAACTGAGCCCGTCGCTGCCCGCGCCGATGGGGGCGATGACCGGGATGTAGTCGGTGGAGATAAATTTCTCTAGTACCCCGGGGTTCACCCGCGTCACCTCGCCCACCTGTCCCAGGTCTACTGCTTCGTTGGAGCCCTCCACGACGACCTTCATCGGCACCGCTTCAAGCAGCCCACCGTCCTTGCCGCTCAGCCCTATGGCCTGACCGCCGTGGCCTTGTATCATCGACACGATACCCATGTTGACGGTGCCGCCCAGCACCATCTCGACCACGTCCATGACCGCCTTGTCGGTCACCCGCATGCCCCTGACAAAGCGCGTCTCGATGCCGCTGCGCTTGAGCTCTTCGCCTATCTGCGGGCCGCCGCCGTGCACCACCACCGGGTTCAGGCCCAGCGATTTAAGCAGCACCACGTCCTCGGCAAAGCCGTTCCTGAGTTCATCGGACAGCATGGCGGCGCCACCGTACTTGATGACGATCGTGCGTCCTGCGAAGCGCTTTATGTAGGGTAGCGCTTCGAGCAGTACTTCTGCCTTGGCTATGAGCTCGTTCATTGGTGTCTGATGCAGCTTTCACCCGTACGGCCGGGCACCGCAGGCCCGGCCGGCCGGAGTCAGAGTATATAGCGCGAAAGGTCCTGGTCTTCTACGATGGCCGACAGCTTTTCATTCACATAATCGGCGTCTATGAGCAGCCGGCTGCC
>DBZX01000084.1:7091-7289 GCA_002311335.1 bacterium UBP10_UBA1149 | reverse complement strand
GTGGCAGTCGGCGCAGGAGTAACCACCGCGCAAGGCCATGTAGGGTTCAGCCCGGGCCGGCGTTGGCTGTGCGAGCAGTGCGGTTACGACCAGCAGTGTTGAGGCGAGCCTCGTGGTGTTGCGCGTGGATGCGGGCATGTTCTTTTACTCCGGTGGGTGAATCTTAGAAGAGCGTGGTCGAAGTGGTCAAGCTGGTCG
>DBZX01000084.1:0-7022 GCA_002311335.1 bacterium UBP10_UBA1149 | reverse complement strand
GTGGTCAAGCTGGTCGAAGTGGTCGGGCTGGTAGTGGTAGTCGAGAGGGGTGGCTCGGCTCCAGCCTCTATCCACGAGCGTATCTGTTCGAGCTGTTGGTCGGAGAGTGAAGGCAACACGCCTATGGGGGGCATCTGATCGCCGCAGCGATCGGTCGACGCGCCGACCTTGTTCAGCAGGTAGCTCGCGTCCGGGTCAGCGGCAACGACCAGGGTGCGACCGGGGCAGTCCGTGGAAGCCGTGTTGAGCAGGCCAGCGTACGAGGCAGATACGCTCGACAGGTTGAGCCCCGCCCCCGTACCCACCGCGTCGTGGCAGCCGAAAAAAGCACAACTCGGGGTGAAGATCTGTTGCTGTATATCAGCTAGCGACGCGCTGCCAGAACTGGCGGAACCGCCCGCGCCCTCGCCGGCGCAGCCCGCGGCCACCAGCATCAACAACAGGGTAAGCCAGGGGCGGTGGAAGGCAGACGGGTGTTGCATGGCTTACCTCTATTGGGAGTAGCCGCAGTGTTCAACTAGAATGGTGCACTCACTGGAGGATCATAGATGAGAGCTTCACTGTTTGTTTCTGCGTTGGTGTTTGCTGCGCTGCTGGTCATCCCTGGCGGCGGTCTTTACGGCGGCGGCCAGGCCTGGGCCGAGGACGCCATGGTGGGCGAGATTCTCGACCTTGCCTGCTACATACCCAAGAACGCCAAGGGTCCGCAGCACAAGCGCTGCGCCCAGACCTGTGCCGAGCACGGCATGCCGCTGGGGCTGCTCACCGATGACGGTAGCGTGTACTTGCTCTACCCGCGCCACGGCAAGGAGTCGGTCTTCGACGCCGTAAAGAAACTGGCCGGCTCGCGCGCGAGCATCAAGGGCAAGACGTCCGAGCGCTCGGGCATCAAGGGGCTGGAAGTGCACGAAGCCGTGGCCGCTGACTGACGTTCACCCCTCTCGCTGTGAGGGGCCCTGTTTACCGCCCGTACTATTGAAGAGTTTTACAAGTAGTATTGCTCTACAGGCGGGGCTGAAATCGGCTCTGGTTTTTTCATCCCGCCCGCGTTGGAGCCCTTGACTGGCCCCAGGCGCCGGGGTTAATCTGTGTACACTACTAACCGGCGATGTTGCTTCGGGGTAACGACTCGCCTTTTCAGCCCGGCATGTGCCAGGCAGGAGGAAAGGGATGCAGGTCTCTAAACCCCGAACGTTGTTGCTGGCCGCACTTTTGCTGCCCGCTTTTCTTTTTGCAGACGGTTTTGTGGCCGGTGACGTCGAGGCTTCAAAGGAGTCTTCGATCTGTTCCAAGGCTTGCAACTCTTCGCGCAAGTCGTGCGATAAGCAAGCCAAGGAGTTGCGCGACGTCACGCGCGACGGCTGCAAGGACACCCGTGAGACCTGCAGGGACGGTTGTGACACGGCTGAAGACACGTGTCGCGATACCTGCGAAATCACCAGGGACAGCTGTAAGGAGGCCTGCAGCACTGATCCCACTCCGGACATCTGCCGCGACGCTTGTGATGACGCGCGCGACTCGTGCCGCTCGGGTTGCGGTAACGCCGAGGGAGATTGCCATAACGCCTGCAAGGATGATCGGAAGACTTGCAAGAAAGCCGCCGACTCCCTTCGCAAGGACGGCCAGGTAGCGTGCAAGAGCGATCGCGGAATCTGCAGGAACGTGTGCGACGGTAACGACCCGGCCTGCGTGCGGGCCTGCGGTGATGTTGCCAACCCCTGCTTCAAGGACGCCAAGAAAGCGTTCAAGCAGTGCAGAAAAGATTGCGGTTCGGGATCCAACGTGAGCTGTCGCGAGGATTGTAACGACGCTTGGTTTGACGCCAATGATCTTTGCTCGGCGCCGTTTGCCAGTTGCCTGGCCGACTGCGTGGCGATGGGGGCTTCGACCACGACCACCACGACGACTATGCCTTGACCTTGCGTATTCGGGCGCGCCCCGGTGAATGGACCGGGTGGGGGTCAGTACAGCCGGCGTCAGTCCATTAAGACGCCGCTGTCCGGTCGCCGGCCCTGGCTATCTCCAGGGTCGGCGGCCACTTTTTTCTCGGGCTCAATCACGCCGTGGCAACGCCTGGTTGTTTTGCCCGTTTGTTACGAAACCGCGCGCCGTGGTTCGTGATATCCTCAATAGACATGCACCCCGGAGCGAGTTAGCCTCCGAATCTGTTCATAACGACAGGCTGACGTAGCTCAGTTGGTAGAGCAGCTGATTCGTAATCAGCAGGTCGGCGGTTCAACTCCGCCCGTCAGCTCCAGTCTTCCCGCGGCCTTACGGCCCTTTTTCACCCTTTGCAGAACCCCCGTCCAGGCGCGTTGGTACCAGTTTGGTACCACCTGGCAGCGGCTCGCGGGCTTGTGCGGGTGTGTTTTTTTTTGGGGGGGGGGGTGTGGGGGGGGGGGGAAAAAAAANNCCGTGCAGTGAGTGGGCGCCCTGACCCATCCCCCTCGCCAGCAATCACTGCGCTCCTGGTCTAAGTGACACAGCCCCATTCAAACGCGCGGCCTTGCGCCACCCTCGCCACGGCAGTAGCCATACAAGCACGTGGAGGTCTGCCGATGCCCATTGACGCCGAAGATTTTCTTGTCAGCTGGAACCGCGCGGTTCACGCGCGCAATACAGAGGGCTTGGCCGCCCTGCTGGCCGACGAAGTGAGCATGGGCGCGCCGCCTTACTGGAACCGTATCGAGGGCAAGGCAGTAGTGGCCCAGCTGCTGGGCATCATCGTGGAGACCATTACCGACTTCACCTATCGCCGGCAGTGGGTAAACGGTGCCGAGCTCGCCCTGGAGTTCGAGGGCCACGTGGGCGACTGCGCCTTGCAGGGCATCGACCTGATCACCCTTGGAGAGGACGGGCTGATAACGCGTCTGGATGTAATGATACGGCCGGAAAACGCGCTGGTGCTGCTGCGCGAGCGGGTGGGCCCGCGCATGGTGGAGTTTTTCGAGACAGCCGGCGACTGAACAAGCAGGCCGGCGTTCCGCCACCACGTTGGTTCAGCTGCGCAATCAAATATAATGCCCGCGTGAAGAACGGCATCAGCTACCCGATCGAGACCCCGCCCGAATTCGGCGAACTCATAGAGATCGCCGACGGCGTTATGTGGCTCAGGCAACCGCTGCCGTTCTCGCTCAACCACATCAACTGTTACCTCCTGCGCGACAACGGCGGCTGGACCGTTCTCGACACCGGCCTGCGCACCGACGACGTGAAGCAGCACTGGAAGAGTATCATCTCGACAAAACTCGGTGGCGAACCCATACGCCGGGTCATCGCCACCCACCTGCACCCCGACCACGTGGGAATGGCCGGCTGGTTCACCAGCCGCTTCAATATAGAGCTGTGGATGGCGCGGGCCGAATTCTTCCTGCTGCGCATGCTGGCAGCCGACGGTCCGCAGGATATTCGCGCCGACGCGGTGGCCTTTTACAAGCGCGTTGGTTTCAGCGAGGAGCGCCTGGACAACTACCGCATGCGTTTTGGTTCTTTCGGCGCGCTGATACACCCACTGCCTGCTGGCCACCGCCGCTTGCGCGATCGCCAGATGGTGGAGATCGACGGGCGCGAGTGGGAGGTGGTGGTTGGCCGCGGTCATTCGCCCGAGCACGCGTGTCTCTACTCGCGCGACCTGAAAATCATGCTTGCCGGTGACCAGGTGCTGCCCCGTATAACTCCCAACGTGAGCGTGCACCCTACCGAGCCGCACGCCGACCCGCTGGGCGAGTGGCTCGAGTCGTGCACGACGCTGCCTGATCGTATTGCCGACGACGTGCTCGTGCTGCCCGCGCACGGCCTGCCGTTTAACGGACTGCACGCGCGCCTGGCCTATCTCGTGGAGCATCACCGCGAGGCCCTGGTTCGCGTGCGCGTAGCCTGCAGAGAGGCGACCACGGTGCCCGATGTTTTTCCGGCGCTGTTCGATCGCGAGATCGGCGATTCGCAGTTCTTCATGGCCGCTGGCGAGTGCCTGGCCCACATCAACTACCTCGAGGCGCGCGGTTATCTCAGGGGCGAGGTCGATAGCGAAGGCCTGGCGCGCTACCAGTCCACCGACGCCGAGTTTGATCCAGCTGGTGTGGGCGGCGGCTGAGTCGTACCGCTCGTTCCCGTGCGGTTTACCCTACCAGCCTGAAGTCGACACCGGCCAGCTGAAGCATGTTGCCCTCTACGGGCAGGCCGCATTCCCGGGCCGCTTCGAGTACGTCCGGCGCATGGTCGGTGGCCAGTTCCATGCCGATTATTCCTTCGCCCTCCACGGCGCGGTCGCGGTCTATCGGCACGAAGATGACGCGCCCCTCGTCGAGCTCAAGCACCTGGCCGTCGGCCTGCGCGCTTACGGGGCTGGCCAGCACCTGGCCCCAGCGCTTGGCCATGGCGGCCGGGTCGTCGGCCTGTATGACGACAGCCCGTATGCCCGACACGTGCCCCTCGCCGCGGCGCTGCTCCCAGCCGGGGCCTCCCCATTTCCACGACGCCGGCGGTGTCATCTGGTCGAGCGACAGCAGGGCCCCACCGAGGTCGCGCGGGTGCAGGTGCACGGTTGCCGCCTGCCCGAGGTCTATCTCCCAGGCCACGCGAACGCCTAGTTGTTCGACACGCTGCCGCTCGGTGGCCAGGTCGTCGACCTGCACGATGACCATGTAGCCGCCCGGGCCGCCGCGACGGGCCAGCTGTCGGCCTGCGGTGGTGCCGTCGGCTACGGGCGATACGACTTCGAGGAAACAATCGCCCAGGGCGAACACGGTGTTAGCCAGCCCGAAGGTGGCCACACCGGGGTCGCGAAAAGGATCGCCCAGTGAGAACACCTGCGTCAGTGCGCGCGCGGTCTGCTCGAGATCCTCGGCCACCAGCGCGAGTTGTCTTAGTCTCATGTGGCTGTTGCTAGTCCCGCGTCGCGCCCGAGGCAAGCGCGCGGCGCGGGTAAGTGCCGGCAGTAGAAAGACCTCGGCGAGGTGGCCTGTGGCCGGGCGTTCTGCAATAAGTCGTGCTTGTCCGCGTGCGCGCGGGGTGGAGAGACATCGCGTGGAAAAACTCGTTTACGTTTTATGGAAGGACGGCAGTACCGACAGCGCGGCCTTTTCGGCTGCTTTACGCGAACAACTGCCCGCGCAGCTGCGCGGGGCGGGTGCATCGAGCATCACTGTAAACCTGGCCGACGCCGACGTCGACTACGCTGCCGCCCAGCGCATGACGCGTTTTGATCCTGCGCCGGCGGCCGTCGTTTCGTTCTGGCTCGAGGACTCCGACCTGCGCGAGCCGCTCGAGCAGGCCTTGCATGCTTGCTGCGAAAAACTCGCTGGCTATCTCGTGGTCGAGTCGCTGCCGCTGGTCAACACCACGCACACGGCCGAGGTGGGGCAGCGCACGCCGGGTACCAACGTAATCGCGCTCATCGAGTGTCCGTCGGCCATGCCTTACGCCGACTGGGTGGAGCACTGGCACACCACCCACAGGCGCGTGGCCCTCGAAGTGCAGTGCACCTACGAGTACATACGCAACGAGGTCGTGCGCGCCCTGACCGACGACGCGCCGCCGTTTAACGCCATAGTCGAGGAGGGTTTTCCGACCGAGGCCGTCGTTGACCCCATGCTGTGGTACTGCGCCGATGGCAGCGACGACAAGTTGCAGAAAAATTTTGGACGCATGATGGAGAGCGTGGCTGCGTTTCTCGAAGTAGCGCGGGTGGAGTCACACCCGATGTCGCAGTACGTTCTCGACGCACCATTGCCGCGCAACCAGGACCGGGACTAGGTCCCGGGAGAGAAGAAAAACATGGGAAAACTTGAAGGGAAGGTTGCCGTCGTCACTGGCGGGGCAAGTGGTATAGGCGAGGCAACGCTGCGCTTGTTTGTTGAAGAGGGCGCGCGCGTGGTGGTTGCCGACATCAAGGACGAGCAGGGGCAGGCGCTCGCCGACGAGCTGGCCTGGGAGAAAGGCGCCGCCGTGTTCCAGCACACCGACGTGACCAACGGCGAGCAGGTGGCTGCCGCGGTGGCCCGCGCGGTGAGCGAATTCGGACAACTCGACATCATGCATAACAACGCCGGTGCCATGGTTGGTCGTGGCTCGCTGCTGGAGATGGAAGAGGCCGAGGTCGATCGCGCGATGGGCCTGTTGTTCAAGAGCGTGTTTTTCGGCGTGCGAGAGGCAGGGCGCGTGATGTCCAAGCAGGGCAAGGGCAGCATCGTCAACACGGCGAGTATAGCCGGCCTGCACCCCGGCGCGGGGCCACACCTGTACGCGACGGCCAAGGCCGCCGTGGTTTTCTTCACCGGTTCGGCGGCGCTCGAGCTAGGCGAGTACGATGTGCGCGTTAACTGCGTGTGCCCCGGCGGCGTGGCCACCGAGCTGGTGTCGAGCGCGTTGGGCGCGGGTGCCGATATATTGCCCGCCATCGAAGAGAGCATGCGCGGCCGCCAGGCCATAGAGCGACCGGGGCAGACGATAGACATCGCGCGCACCGTCCTGTGGTTGGCCTCCGACGAATCGGACTACGTGACCGGCCAGGCGATCGCCATTGACGGTGGCGAAAACTACGGCGCCAAGTGGTCCAAGCAGACCATGCAGTAGGAGCTTGCGCGGGGCCTTGGCTGGCGCAGCAGTTCAGTTCAGCAGCAGGCCGAGGCCGGCCAGGCCCAGCCCCAGCCAGCAGGCGGTGCGAAAACGTTCGGGACTCACGTGGCGGGCGGTGCGCACGCCGAGCCACGCGCCCAGCAGTACCAGCGGTGTCATCATCAAGGCTTCGACCACGACCTCGCCGCTCATCAACCCGCGCGAGGCGGCCACCGGCAATCGCGCCAGCCCCATGACCAGGAACAGGGCCTGCAAAGTGGCCTTGAGCGCTTCGGGATCCTCGTCCTGCCGGTAGAACTGTATGACCAGCGGTGGTCCGCCGGCGTTGAAAGCGCCCGCCAGCGAGCCCCCGGCCAGGCCCGCCAGCATGTCTGTCCACGCGGGTGGGTTTTTCGTGAGCTCGCCGCCGCGCAGGTTGAGGATCGACACGACAAGGATTATGCCGC
>DBZX01000082.1:59025-59211 GCA_002311335.1 bacterium UBP10_UBA1149 | reverse complement strand
GACATAGTGGTCAACAAGAACCTGCAGACGCATACGCGCAAGGTCCTGGCCACGCTGACCCCGCGGGAGGAGCAGGTGCTGAGGCTGCGATTTGGAATTGGAGAAAAAACCGACCATACCTTGGAGGAGGTCGGGGGACGTTTTTCCGTCACGCGCGAGCGTATACGGCAGATCGAGGCCAAGGCC
>DBZX01000082.1:48109-58874 GCA_002311335.1 bacterium UBP10_UBA1149 | reverse complement strand
TCAGTTGGTTAGAGCAGTGGACTCATAATCCATTGGTCCCAGGTTCGAGTCCTGGTGGGCCCACCACTGGTCTTATGGCCACTGGTCTATCAGAAGTATATTGACGTCAGAGCTCAAAAAACTCTATGAACTACAGAAGACCGACAGCGGTCTTGCCGAACAACGTCGAGAGGTCGATCGCCACGAAGGCGCCCTGGCGGCGCGTCGCGGAGCGATAGCCGAATGCGCGCAGCGCGAGAGCGCGGTGGCAGCCGAGCGAGCCGCGCTCGTGCACCGGCGGGCCCTGCTCGAGCGCGAACTCGAAGATCTCAACTCCAAGCTGCGCGAGCGTAAGCAACGCCAGAACACAGTGGCCTCTGCAAGGGAGTTTGACGCGTCGAAGATCGAGCTTCGCGACCTCTCCCGCGACATAGAGGGACACGAAGAGCAGCTGTACGAAATCGAGGTCGAGATCGAGCAGGTCGAGGCTCGCTTGCTCGTGCATCAGAAGGAGCGCGAGGATCTCGAGCAGGCCGACCACAGGCAGGTCGAGGACGAGGGCGGGCGCATAGACGAACTGCGTGCGATTCTCGAAAAGGCCACCGAGGAACGACAGCTCGTGACCGGTGCCATCGAGGCGTCGGCACTCAAGCGCTACGAGATCGTGCTCAAGCGCGGTGCCGGGCTGGCCGTGGTCGAAGTGGAAGGCGAAGCCTGCAAGGGCTGCCACGTGCGCATACCGCCGCAGGTGCTCATCGACATCCGGCGCTCACGTTCGATTAACCACTGCCCCAGCTGTCAGCGCATTCTTTTCCTGGTCTCACCGGAGGACTGATCCCTGCCCGCATCCGCGGGGCTGGACAGTGGGGGTCTTTCCGTTGTATGCAGTCGATGAAACGGAGCTGGCCGGGCAGTCGCTCGCGTCTCGTACGCGGGAGGAAAGTCCGGACTCCTCAGGGCAGGGTGGCCGCTAACGGCGGCCCGTCGCGAGGCGGGGAAAGTGCAACAGAAAGCAGACCGCCGGCACCTCCGGGTGCCGGTAAGGGTGAAACGGTGAGGTANNAAACCCCACCCGGAGCAAGACCAAATAGGGGGGCGGACGGCCCGTCCTTTGCCCCCGGGTAAGGTCGCACGAGCCGCCGGGCAACCGGCGGCCCAGATGAATGACTGCCCAGGACACCGCCTTTAGGGGGCGGTGTTCGGACAGAATCCGGCTTACAGGCCGGCTCCGTTTTTTCCCCTTTCTTTTTTAGCCCCCCCTGTGACCGAGCAGCCCGGGCCTGCAGTCGGTATTTTTTTTCCCACAGTGCCCCACCCTCTAACAAGCCGGATACACTCAGCTTTCATATTTGGCTTAGTCGCTACCCGCACAAACCAAAAAAAAACACTTGCTCTTCAGGGGTGAAGTGGGATAGAAACGGAACTTGTGGGTGGTTGTGGGGCTGTGTGGGGAAAGGTCTCCTTGGTTGGAATCGGTCGGGGGCTGGAATGTGGACAATCTCTTCGGAGGTTGGCCACCCACGTTTTTTTTGACTCATGTTCAGGGGCACGTTTGCACACTCAATCGACGACAAGGGGCGCATTGCGATCCCCCGTCGTTTTCGTGAGCAGCTTGCCCAGCTGGGCGACAGCGCGGTAGTACTGACCAGGGCCCTGGACTCCAGGTTCAGGTGCCTTGATCTGTACCCGCTCAGCGAGTGGGCCCGCCTGGAAGCCCGCCTGGGCGAAATGCCGCCCTTCGAGTCGAGGACCGTCGATTTCAAGCGCCTCTACGTTCATCCCGCCCAGGACCAGCAGATCGACGCCCAGGGGCGGGTGCTGGTGCCCGTGGAACTCCGGGATTACGCGGGCCTGGGCAAGGAGGCCGTTTTTACCGGCGACCTGCAGAAGTTCCAGCTCTGGAGCCAGCCCGACTGGGAAAACGGCCGTCGCCAGCTCGACGAGGCCAGGCAGGACCCCTCCTTCTTCGGCGATTTTTCTTTCTGAACTCCCTTCGAAGCAGCCTCGAGCAGTTGTGCGCGGCCGGGCGGCGCGGGGCTTAAAACTGTACACCGGTGTTATAGACTGGGGGGCAGTGGCCTATCGACCCGCCGGGCAGCCTGCGGTCGCGGGTGAGCGCAGTTGAACGACGAGGGTTCGAATATCGGCACCCACACACCCGTCATGATTGATGAGGTCATGCAGGCGCTGGGCTTGCGGCCGGGTTGCAGGGCGCTCGACCTGACACTGGGAGAGGGTGGCTTTACCCGCCGCCTGCTCGAGGCTTGTGGGCCCGGTGGCGAGGTGCTGGCGATGGACCGTGACCGCGAGGCGGTTGAACGCGCCCGGGCCGGGCTGGCCAGCGAGGCTGGCCACTTGCACCTGGTGCACGACAGTTACTCGCTGGCGGCTGAGCAGCTGGCGCGGTTGGGATGGGATGATGGAGTGGATGCGGTGGTAGCAGACCTGGGATTATCCAGCGTACAGCTGGACGACGCCGAGCGCGGGTTCAGTTTCAGCAAGGACGGTCCGCTCGACATGCGCATGGACCGTTCCACCGGCGCCACCGCCGCCGACCTGCTCAACGAACTTTCCGAGGCCGAACTGGCCGACATCTTTTACCAGTACGGCGAGGAGCGTAAATCGCGCAGGGTGGCCGCCGCCGTGGTACGCAAGCGGGCGCTGTCGCCTTTTGCGCGCACGTCGGACCTGGCGCAGGCCGTGCGCGAGGCGGGGCTGCGCGGCCGCCCGGGGCACGACCCGGCCACGCGCACTTTCCAGGCGCTGCGCATAGCGGTCAACAGCGAGCTCGACGAACTCACAACCCTGCTCGACCAGGGTTGGAAGCTGCTCAGGCCCGCCGGCCGCATGGCCGTGCTCTCCTACCACTCGCTCGAAGACAGGATAGTGAAGAGGACTTTCCGGCAGTGGTCGGCCGACTGCCTGTGTCCGCCCGACCTGCCGGTGTGCAGCTGTGGTTGGCAGGCGCGTACCCGCCTGCTCGGCAAGCGCCAGGTCGCCGGGAGCGACGAGATAGAGCGCAATCCCCGCGCGCGCAGCGCCGGCCTGAGGGTTGTTGAGAGAATAACGGAGCGGAGCACGACAGCGGAGACAACCGGTGATACGGCGTAAAGCGAAGCGGGGTAAACTCGGCGCCTGGTGGGCGCGGCGGGCTTTTGACCCTGCCTCTGCCGGTACGCGCGTGCGCCTGGCCGTGGCCGCGGCACTGGTGCTCGGCGCGGCACTGTCGCAGGTGATGGTGCGCGCCAAGGTCATGGATCTCGGCTACGCGATAGAAAGCACGCGCGGGCTGATCGACGAGCTGGGTCACGAGCACACGCGGTTGGGGGTGGCCTTGGACCGCGAAAGCGGTTTCGAACGTATGCGCAATCGCGCTGAAGACGAACTCGGACTGAAACCGCGCGTGGGGCGCAGCAGGGAAATGAATGACAGACCGTAGTAGATTCGGGCGTCGACTGGCGTTCGTGGGTTCCTGCCTCGGGATTTTTGCCCTGGCGCTGCTCGCGAGGATGTTCACCCTCACCGCCCTGGAGGGCGAGCACCGCGCCGACAAGGCGCAGCGCCTGACCTGCTCGGAGACCGCCCTGGTATCGTTTCGCGGACGGGTAGTCGATCGCAACGGCGCCACCCTGGCCGCGAGCCTGTCCACGCGCAGCATTTCGCGCAGCAGCACCAAGTACCGCTACGATCCGTCCCACGCCGCCCTGCTGGCGCCCGTGCTGGGCCTCGAACGCGGCCGCGTGGACGGACTGCTCAAGGGCAAGCCGGGCAGGTTTCAGTGGCTGGCGCGCAGGGTGAGCCTCGACGTGGCAGCCGCCGCGAGCCGACTGGGCATTGCCGGACTCGAAATCCATACTTCGCAAAGCGAGATACAGCGCCGAATTTATCCCCAGGGCCGCCTTGCCTCACACGTGGTCGGCCACACCAACAGCTACTCCAGGGCCATGGAAGGCGTGGAGCTGGAGTTCGACGAGTACATAAAGGGCAAGCCGGTCAGCGTCCGGGTCTGCCGCGATATACACAAGCGCCCGTACTACAACGAGAGCGATCTCGCCGGCGTCAACTGGGGCGATACCGTGCAGCTCACGCTCGACTCCAACCTGCAGAGCATCGCCGCCCGCGAGTTGGCGGCCGCGATCGAGGAGTTCGACGCCCAAAGCGGCAGCGTGGTCATCGTGGAGCCTTCAACGGGCGACGTGCTGGCCATGGTCAGCCTGCCCGACTACGACTCCAACAGTCCGTGGTTGTCGGACCCGGCCGAGCGGCGCAATCGGGCAGTCACCGACAACTTTGAACCCGGGTCAGCGATGAAGCCTTTCCTGGTGGCGGCTGCACTCGACTCGGGTGTCGTCAGCGAGGAAGACAGTTTTTTCTGCGAGGAAGGCCTCTGGCGCTATGGTGGCCGCCTCATACACGACTACCACCCGCACGGTGACCTGCTGGTGCCCGAGATCATCAAGTACTCGAGCAACATCTGCTCGGCCAAGATCGGTGTCGAGCTGGGCGCCGAGCGCCTGCACGACTACCTTGAACGTTTTGGCTTCGGGTCGCGCAGCGGCGTGAGGTTGCCCGGCGAGGTGAGCGGACAGCTTGCGGCCGCCGCTTCGTGGCGGCCGGTGCGCTTGGCCAACATCAGCTTTGGACAGGGGATGGGGAGCACGGCCCTGCAGTTGGCGGTGGGCTACGCCACGCTGGCCAACGGTGGCGTGCGCATGAAGCCGCGCCTGGTCAAGACAGTGGTCGCGGCCGACGGCACGGTGAAGGTGCCCGACGAGACGGTGGTGGAGGGCAGGGCGGTGAGCAAGCAGGTGGCGGCCAGCGTCACGGCCATGCTGGAGTCGGTGGTCGAACCCGGTGGCACCGCCCTCAGGGCGGCGGTTGATGGGGTGCGGGTGGCCGGTAAGACCGGCACCGCGCAGCAGATAGGCGAGGATCGTACTTATGCCAACGGCTGGTGGGCGGCGGTGTTTGCCGGCTACCTGCCCGCCGACGACCCGCGCCTGGCCATGGCCGTGGTGGTCAACCGGCCGGTGCACAATCACTTTGGCGGCGTGGTCTCCGCGCCGGTGTTTCGCCGCATAGCCGAGTCGGGGCTCGATTACCTCAAGATCCGTCGCGACCAACCCCGCGAAGAAAAGCCGGTGATGGTTCGCTTGCGCCGGCGCGTGCGTCCGCAGGCCGAGCAAGCAGGTGGCAAAGATCTCATGCCCGATCTCGAGGGCCTCAGCATGCGCTCGGCGTTGCGCATGCTCGACGGATGCGATTGCGATATAGCGGCCGTGGGCAGCGGCTACGTGGCCGACCAGCAACCCGCGGCCGGCACCCGCCTGGCGGCCGCCACGCCGGTGCGGTTGCAACTTCTTCCGGAATTGCAACCTTGAGGCCGGTGTTGCTCAAAAGCCTTATCTCGGCCATACCCGCCAGCGAGCTGGCGGACCCTGTCGTCGGTCTTGACACCGAGGTGGCCGGCCTCTGCGATGATTCGCGGCAGGTCTCGAGCGGCGATCTTTTTCTCGCCCTGCCCGGTAGCAGGGTCAACGGGGCTCGCTTCGTGGAGCAAGCCCTCGAGGCTGGCGCGGTCGCCGTGCTGGCCGACCGATCGCTGCCCGCCCGGCCGCGCCTTCTGCGCTGCGATAACACGGCCCACAACGCCGGCCTGCTGGCCGACGCTTTTTATGGTCGCCCGTCGAGCGAGCTCGCCCTGGTGGGCATCACCGGCACCAACGGCAAGACGAGCTGCGCGTGGTTGCTCGAGAGCATCTGGCGCGCGGCCGGGATCGAGGCGGGCATAATGGGTACGCTCGACGCCCGCTGCTCGACCTTCGCGCGCCCGGCGCGTCTCACCACGCCCGGCTGCGTGGAGTTGCAGGCCACGCTGGCCGACTTCAGGGCCGCCGCTTGCGAGGCCGTGGCCATGGAGGTGTCGTCGCACGCGCTCGAACAACAGCGCGTGTCCGGCTGTCGTTTTGACACGGCCGTGTTCACCAACCTCACTCGTGATCACCTCGACTACCACGCCGACGAACAGGCTTATTTTGACGCCAAGGCGCTGTTGTTCACCGAGCACCTGGCCGGTGACTCGGTGGCCGTCATAAACCACGACGACCCCTGGGGCCGACGCCTTCTCGACAGGCTGGGATCCTCTACCGAGGCCTGGACCTGGTCGACCGTGCAGGGAGAGAAAGCCTGCATAACGCTGCGGCAGCTCGAGCTGGGCCTTGACGGCATACGCGCGGTGATCGACCTGCGCGGGCGTCGGCTCGGCATACGTTCGTGCCTGCTGGGAGCGGTCAACGTGTCGAACATGATGGCCGCCATTGCCGTGGCATCTTCGATGGGCATAGACGATGGTTGCATAGTCCGCGGCCTTGCCGACTGCGCCCCGGTGCCCGGAAGAATGGAGCGCGTGGGGCAAGGCAGCCCGGTGGTGCTGGTGGACTACGCGCATACTCCCGACGCGCTGGAGCGCACCCTGCGGGCTCTCAAAAGCCAGGCCGAAGGCCGACTGCTGGTGGTGTTCGGCTGCGGCGGCGACCGCGACAAGGGCAAGCGTGCCATGATGGGCGAGGTGGCGGGCCGCCTGGCCGACGTGGCCGTGCTGACCTCCGACAACCCGCGGACCGAGGACCCCGAGACTATTCTCGACGACATTGAGCAGGGCACGCTTTCGTCGATGTCTCTGTTGAAGCACGCGACGGGCAGTGGCTACCTGCGCGAGGCCGACCGCGGCGCGGCCATTCGCTCGGCCATAGGCATGGCATCTCCCGCCGACGTGGTGGTGGTGGCGGGCAAGGGACACGAAGATTACCAGGAGACCGACGGCGTGAGGGCTCCCTTCGACGACAGGCTGGTGGTGGCCGAGGTGCTCGACGACGCTCGGCCCGGCAGCGGTACACGGGCGACGGCGCAGGCGGGCGAGTGACCGGCCTCGACGCAGCGGCGGCTTGCAGCGCCACTTCGCGGCCGCGGGCCGACGACCGCGAGTTTGCCGGCGTTTCGACCGACAGTCGCAGCATCAGGCCCCGCGACCTCTTCGTGGCGCTCACCGGCGATCGTTTTGACGGTCACGATTACGTAGACAGCGCCATAGCCGGCGGCGCCACCGGCGTTGTGTGCCTGCGCGGTCGTGCCGGCGACCGCCGCGGCGTGTTGTTTCTCGAGGTCGACGACACCCTGCACGCGCTCGGCGATCTCGCGGCCTGGAACCGTGGCCGTTTTGATGTGCCGGTGGTCGCGGTGACCGGGTCAAACGGCAAAACCAGCACCAAGGAAATGCTCAGGGCTGTCCTGGCCACGGCTTACGGCGACGACGCCGTGCTGGCCAACAAGGGCAACTTGAACAACCTCATCGGTATGCCCACAACGCTGCTCGAGCTGTCCGAGCGCCACCGCGTGGCCGTGCTTGAAATGGGTATGAACGCTCCGGGCGAGATCGCCCGCCTCACCGAGATCGCCTCGCCGACGCTGGGGCTGGTGACCTGCGTGGGCAGCGCGCACCTCGAAGGGCTGGGCTCCATAGAAGGCGTGGCCGCGGCCAAGGGCGAGTTGTTTGCCGGCCTGCCGGCCGGGGCGACAGCCCTGGTCAACCTCGACGACGCCAGGGTTGTGGAGCAGGCGGCCCGTTTTTCTGGTCGCCACGTGGGTTACGGCGAGCAGGGCCAGACGATGGCCTGCGAAATCGAAGCGCTGGGGCTGAAGGGGTCGCGCTTTGTACTCGTGCACGGCGACGAGCGCTGCGCGGTAGAGATAAAGGCCGTGGGCCGCCATAACGTGGCCAACGCGCTGGCGGCGGCGGCCGTGGGCGTGGAGCTGGGCCTGGGCCTGGCCGAGATCGCCGAGGGGTTGGGCTCGGCGTCGGTGCCGGACATGCGCATGCAACCCCGCCTGCTGGCCAACGGTGTGACCGTTGTCGACGACTGCTACAACGCCAACCCCGCGTCGCTGGAGGTCGCCCTGCAGACCATAGGCGATGCAGCAGGGCAGGGGCGCTGCCTGCTGGCCCTGGGCGACATGCTCGAGCTGGGCAGCGAGTCCTACCGGCTGCACGAGGTTGCCGGGCGCGCGGCGGCCGACCTGGCGCCGGCCCTGCTGTGCGTCGTGGGAGCCAACGCCGAGGCGCTGGCGGGCGGCGCGCTGGCGGGGGGCCTGGCGGCCGACAGGGTGGCGATCTGCGCCGACCACGCCGAGGTGGTCGCGTCGGTGGCCAGGTGCTGGCGCGCGGGCGACGTGGTACTGGTCAAGGGATCGAGGGGGTCAGCGATGGACCGCGTCGTAGACGAGCTCGAACAGCTGGGAGCCAGGCACTGATGTACAACCTGCTGTTGCCCTTTGCCGACTCGCTGCCGCTGCTCAATGTTCTTCGCTACATCACCTTTCGTAGCCTGGCGGCAGCCCTGCTCGCGCTGCTGTTCGCCTTCGTTTTCGGGCCGCGCCTTATCCGGGTACTCAAGGCCGGGCAGATTCGCCAGCCGGTGAGCGAGTACGCGCCCGAGGGGCACGCCGTGAAACAGGGCACGCCCACCATGGGCGGCATACTGATCATCATGTCGCTGCTGGTGCCGGTGCTGCTGCTCGCCGACCTGCAGAACTTTTACGTGTTGATCACGGTGGTGGTCATAGCCGGCTACGGCTCGGTCGGCGCCATGGACGATTTTCGCAAGATCTCCCTGGGCAGCAACGAGGGACTGAGCGGGCGCAGCAAGCTGGCCTGGCAGGCCCTGATCGCCGGCGGCGTGATGCTGGCCATGTACGTCAGGCCGGGTTTCGACAGCACCCTGGCTATACCTTTCTTCAAGGACCTGAACCCCGACCTCGGCTTGTGGTACATCCCCTTCGCGGTGCTGGTGGTGGTGGGCACCTCCAACGCTGTCAATCTCACCGACGGGCTGGACGGCCTGGCCATCGGGCCGGTGATGACCACCGCTGTTACCTTTGCCATCTTTGCATACTCGGCTGGTCACGCGGGTATAGCCGACTACCTGCTCATACCCGGCGTGCCGGGAGCCGGCGAGCTCACGGTGGTGTGCGCGGCCATGGTCGCCGCCAGCCTCGGCTTTCTGTGGTTCAACACCTACCCGGCGCAGATGTTCATGGGCGACGTGGGTTCGCTTGCCCTCGGCGGTGGGCTGGGGATGGTGGCCGTCATTACACGCAACGAGCTGGTGCTCGTGCTGGCCGGCGGCGTCTTCGTGGCCGAGGCCCTGTCGGTGATAGTGCAGATCGGGTCTATCAAGCTCAGGGGTAAGCGGGTGTTCCGCATGGCTCCCATACATCATCACTTTGAGCTCAAGGGCTGGCCCGAACCGCTGATCATCGTGCGCTGCTGGATCATCTCGGTGCTGTGCGCGCTCATGGCACTGGCCACGCTCAAGCTGCGCTGAGGGGCTTTGGCTATGGCGACGACGAAGCCGATTGCCGTGGCTGCTCCTGGGCGCGTGCTTGTTCTCGGCCTCGGTCGCAGCGGCCGCGCGGCGGTAGGTGCCGCTCTCAGGCGCGGCATCACGGTGCTCGCGACCGACGACAGCGGCGAGGCTTGCGAGCAAGCCGAGCTGGTGGCGCCCGAAGGGGCGGTTGCGCGCCTGGGCGAAGTTGACGCGCTGGTGGTAAGCCCCGGTGTGCCGGCCGACCATCCACTGGTGCTCGCCGCCCTTGATCGCGGCGTCGAGGTCATCTCGGAGCTTGAGTTTGCGTGGCGACTGCTCGGGCCGGCGCCGCTGTACGCCGTGACCGGTACCAACGGCAAGAGTACGACCACCGCGCTGCTTGGGCACGTTCTGGGTACCTGCGGTCGCAAAGTGTTTACCGGTGGCAACCTCGGCACTCCGCTGAGCGACGCGGTGGCGGCGGCCGGCAAAGACGAGCAGCCCTGGGACTGCTACGTGGTGGAGGTGTCGAGCTTTCAGCTAGAGCGCGTGAGCGGCTTTGCCCCCGACCTGGCCGTGCTGCTCAACCTGACCCCTGACCACCTCGATCGCCACGGCACTATGCAGGACTACCTCGCCGCCAAGCTGGCGGTGTTCGCCGGTGCCGGCCACTCGGTGATAGGCCGCGACCAGGACTGGCCCCAGCGCGCCCGCGAGGGTGGCTGCGAGGGCATACCGGAGCTGTCGGCGGCCGACTGCAGCAGCTTCGGCAGTTCGCCACTGCCCGCGGGGGACGGCGGGGTCTGCTGGCAGGCAGAAGGGCGCACGGTTACGGCTGCCGATGGCTGGACAGTGAAGCTGCCCGACCACTGGCCCCGCGTTGCCCACGATCTCGAGAACGTGGCAGCGGCGGCCGTGCTGGCGCGACTGGCGGGCGTGTCGGGCGAGCAGTTCGAACAAGCGCTGAGTAGTTTTGAGCCACTTCCGCACAGGCTGGTGTCGGTGGCCGCGGGCGGTGGGCTGGAGTTCTGGAACGATTCGAAGGCCACCAACACCGGTTCGGTGGTGAGCAGCGTGCGTGCTCTCGACCGCGGGCTGCTACTGATGATGGGCGGTGTGGATAAGGGCGCAGATTTCTCGGAGGTCGCCTCCTGCGGTGCTAGGATAAAGACCGTGATTGCCTACGGGGCAGCCGCCGGCCGAATAGACGACGACCTGCGGGGCAGCCTGAGGGTGGTGCGGGCGGCCGGGCTGGTAGGGGCGTTTGCCGTGGCGGTGGAAGAAGCCGAGGCAGGCGACGCGGTGCTGCTGGCCCCGGGCTGCGCGAGTTTTGACGAGTTTGCGGACTACGCCGAGCGTGGCCGTCGCTTTGAGCAGTTGGCGCGGGACTGGGTAGCTGGGATCGGGCGGTGAGGGATTGGGTG
>DBZX01000082.1:22131-48073 GCA_002311335.1 bacterium UBP10_UBA1149 | reverse complement strand
ATGAGGGATCGGGCGGATGGCGACAGCAAAGCGTAAGAGGGTGAGCGTACGGGCCTCGGACAGGCCCGACCCGTGGATGATTGCTGCCGTCGGCCTGCTGGTGGTCGCGGGCCTGCTCTTCGTGCTCGACACGACGTACTTCTTTTCGCGGCAGACTTACGGCGACAGCTACCGCATGTTTATCAAGCACGTTGTCTCGGTGGTGCTCGGGGGCGCGCTCATGTTCGGCCTGTCTCGCTGCCGTTCCGACCTGCTCGAGAGGGCGGCTCCCTGGCTGCTCGCGGTTTCGTTGCTGTTGCTATGCCTGCCGCTGATACCGGGCGTGGGCAACTGCACGCACGGTGCCTGTCGCTGGATTGCGCTGGGTCCGGTCAACCTGCAGCCGGGTGAGCTGGTGAAGTGGACCTTCGTGGTGTTCGCCGCCGCAGTTCTGGCCGCGCACGGAGAGCACGGCCCCGGCTGGAAACGCGAGGTGGCCATAGTGGGCCTGCTGCTGGCCGTCATCACCACGGTGCTCATGCGGCAGCCCGACTTCGGCACCACGGTTCTCATCGGCGCGCTGGGTATGGGTATGCTCCTGATCGCCGGACTGCCCGCCGCATGGCTGGTGGCCATGGGCACGGCCGGGGCCGCGGCGGCGGCCGCTGCGATAGCGCTTGAACCTTACCGCGTGAGGCGGGTACTGGCCTTTCTCAGTCCCGATGCCGACCCGCTGGGAAGCAACTGGCAGCTCAACAAGTCGCTCATCACCTTCGGGTCGGGGCGTTGGACTGGTGTGGGCCTGGGCAGCTCGCGATTGAAGACCGGTTGGCTGCCCGAGGCGCACACCGATTTCATTTTCTCGGTGGTGGGCGAGGAGACGGGGATACTGGGCGCGGGCGTGTTGCTGCTTTGTTTCTGCCTGCTGGCCCAGCGTGGATTTCGCATAGCCTATCGCCACCCCGATCGTTACGGCCAACTGCTGGCCGCCGGTCTGACCATGGCCTTGACCATGCAGGCCCTGCTCAACATGGGAGTGGTGCTGGGGCTGCTGCCCACCAAGGGCATGGCGTTGCCGTTCGTGAGCTACGGCGGTTCGTCGATGGTTTTCAGCCTGGCCTGCGTGGGAGTGCTGATGTCGCTTTCGCGGGAGCTGCGCGAAAGATGAACGTGGCCATAGCCGGGGGAGGTACGGGCGGGCACTTGTTTCCCGGCCTGGCCGTTGCCCGCTTGTTGAGGAGGCACCATCCGGACGCCTCCATTTTTTTTCTTGGTGCAGAACGCGGCATCGAAGCAAGGGTGGTTGAGCCGGCCGGCTTCGAGCTGGTGTGCCAACCGCTGCAACCGTTGGCCGGTCGCAATCCGCGGGCGGCCGCCGGCGCGCTGCTGAGCGTGGCCCGCGCGGCACTGGGCGCGCGCCGCGAACTCAAGAGCCGCGGCTGTGGCGTGCTGCTGGGCCTGGGGGGTTACGCTTCTGCGGCCGGCGTACTCGGCGCGCGCATGGCTGGCCTGCCTGTGGTGCTGCTCGAGCAGAACCGTAAACCGGGATTGACCAACAAGCTGTTGGCGCGTGCCGCGGCCAGGGTCTGCACCAGCTTTGAGGAAAGCGCCGACGCGTTTCCCGCTGGTCGTTGTAGCTGGACGGGTAATCCCCTGCGAGAGGGGCTCGACCTGGCCGATGGCGCCGAGTCGAAGGACGGGGGAGACACGCTGCTGGTGCTCGGTGGCAGCGCGGGGGCGGTGAGCCTGAACCGGGCGGTGACCACGGCCCTGGCTTCGATCTCGTCGCGGGTGCAGTTGCCGCCCATACTGCACCAGGCTGGCGAGACCGGGCTGGACGAGACCCGCGCCGCTTACCAGGCCGCCTCTATCGAGGCCCGTGTCGTGCCCTTCATAGAGGACATGGCGGCTGCCTACTCGGGCGCGCGCGTGGCGGTGTGCCGGGCGGGTGCCACCACTGTGGCCGAGTTGCTGGCCACGGCCACTCCTTCGTTGTTGCTGCCCTATCCCTGGGCGGCCGACGATCACCAGTCGGCCAACGCGGCAGCGCTCGAGGAGCTGGGGGCCGCGATCACGGTTGTCGACGACGAGCACGCGGCAGCGGCCACAGCGCAACACCTGCTCGGCTTGCTAAGCGAAGACGACGGGTTAGACTCCATGGTCCAATCCGCTCGCAAGTCGGCGCGGCCCGGGGCTGGAGAAAGGGTGCTGAAAGTTATCGAAGAGGTCCTCGCCGTATCCTGATGGGCAACTCGCAACCCAGCCGACAGTACCAACCCTGGGATCACATGTTTCCCGGCGTCGGTTCCGCCATGGATGCCGGCGTGCACGAACACATCCACCTGGTGGGCGTGGGGGGCATAGGCATGAGCGGCATCGCCGAGGTGTTGCTCACCCTGGGCTACCGCGTGAGCGGTTCCGACCTGCGCACGAGCGAAGTCACGCGCCGGCTCGAAAAGCTGGGCGCGGACATCGTTTACGGGCACAGCGCCGACTCGATCGACTCGGGCATAGACGTCGTGGTGGTGTCGTCCGCCGTCGACGACGGCAACCCCGAGGTCGTGGAGGCCCGTGCCCTCAGGGTTCCTGTCATACGCCGCGCCGAGATGCTGGCCGAGCTCATGCGCCTGAAATACGGCGTGGCGGTGGCCGGCGCGCACGGCAAGACTACCACCACCTCGTTGATGGCGGCGGTGCTGGGCGAGGGCGGCTACGACCCCACGCTGGTCATCGGCGGCCGCCTGAAGTCGCTGGGCGGCAGCAACGCCAGGCTCGGAACCTCGCGCTACATGGTAGCCGAGGCCGACGAGAGCGACGGCAGCTTCGTGGCTCTCAAGCCGGTTATCGCCGTGGTCACCAACATTGACCGTGAGCACATGAACCACTACCGCACCATGGAGCGACTGGTCGACGCCTACGTGGAGTTTGTGAACAGCGTGCCATTTTACGGCCGCGCCATACTGTGCGTTGACAGCGACGAAGTGCGCGGCATGCTCCCGCGCATTCGCAAGCGGGTGGTTACCTACGGATTTTCGGCCGACGCCGACCTGCGCGCGGTAGAAGTAACGCGCGATGGCTTCAAGACCTCGTTCGAGGTCATACGTCGCGGCGTGGCCCTGGGCGCAATCGAGCTGGCCATGCCCGGCCGTCACTCGGTGCTCAACGCGCTGGCCTCGGTGGCGACGGCCCTTGAGCTGGGCATGGATTTTGCGGATTGCAGTAAAGCCCTGTCGGCCTTTGAGGGCATCATGCGACGCTTCGAGGTCAAGGGCGAGTGCAACGGCGTGACGGTGATAGACGACTACGCTCACCATCCCACCGAGCTGCGTGCGACCCTGGGCGCCGCCCGCGATGGTTTCTCGCAGCGGGTGCTGGCCGTTTTTCAACCCCACCGCTACAGCCGCCTCGCCGACCTCTTCAAGGACTTCGCGGCTGCTTTTGAAGACGCCGACGAAGTGGTGGTCACCGACATTTACGCGGCCGGCGAACAGCCGCTCGAAGAAGCCAGCGCCCAACTACTCGTGGAGGCCATCAGGCGGCTGCACGACGGGCCGGTGAGCTACCTTCCGTTTGACGACACGCTTGCCCGGAGAGTGGCCGAATTGTCCCGTCCCGGTGACCTCGTGATCACCATGGGGGCCGGTGACATAACCCGCCTGGGTCCCGAGATCCTTGCTCGACTCGCCGGCTGAACGCCTCGAGGCCCTGGCCCTCGGGCTGGCCGAGGACGAGGTGGAATTCCACAGGTCGCGGTCGCTGGCGCGGCTCACCTCCTGGCGCATAGGCGGTCCCGGCGATCTCTTCGTTGCGCCCAACGACCGGCGGTCGCTTTCGGCGGCCCTGGGCCGGGCGTCGGCCACCGGCGTTCCGGTGACCTTTATAGGCGGCGGCACCAACCTGCTGGTATCCGACAAGGGGGTGCGCGGTCTGGTAATCAAGCTGGGCGAGGGCTTCGATTACATCCGCTGGGCCGACGAGGGTGGCGAGAAGGCCACCGTGGAGGTCGGCGCGGCCACGAAACTGGCCCGACTGGTGCGCGAAACCGTGGACGCGGGCTACGGCGGACTGGAGTTTGCTGCCGGTATACCCGGCCTGGTGGGCGGGGGCACGTTAATGAACGCCGGCGCCTTCGGGGGCGAGCTGGGCGAGGCCATACAATCGATCGAAGTGGCCGATGGCGAGGGGCAGGTGAGCAGGATTGGCACAACCGAGTTGCAGTTCTCCTACCGCAAGCTGGCGCTGCAGGCCGACCGCGTGCTAATCTCAGTGGGATTCGTGTTGTTGCGCTCTTCCACGTCGAGGCTGAGGAACACGGTGGAAGTGGTGCAGAAGAAGCGGAGAAAGAAACAACCGGTGGGCCATCCCAACGCGGGCTCTGTTTTTCGTAATCCGCCCGGCGAGTACGCCGGCCGCCTCATTGAGCGCGCGGGACTCAAGGGCACCCAGGTGGGCGAGGCCCGGATTTCGGATGAGCACGCCAACTTCATAGTCAACCTGGGCGACGCCCGGGCCGACGATGTGCGCCGCTTGATGCAACTGGTGCAGGACTCGGTGTGGGAGCGCAGCGGCGTGTGGCTGGAGCCCGAAGTGCGCATGCTCGGCGAGTGGTGAAGCGAGCGTTAGTGAAGTGAGCGGTGGAGAAGGTGGCGGTGGAGACGGTGGCGGCGCGTAAGCGAAAACTGACCAAGCGGGAAAAAGCGGCTCGCAAGAAAGCCATGCGAGGCGGCCTGCTCGTGGCCTGCACGGCGGTCAGCCTGTGGATCATATCTGCTTTCGCGTGGCCGGCCTTCGCCGATCATCCTTACTTCAAATTGAAATCGGTGAGAGTGAGTTGTGACTCTGAGGCGGCCGACCCGCGCCGGTTGGCTGCACGTGCTGGACTCTACGCTGGCACCAGCGTGTGGCGGCTCGACCTTGACGGCGCCATTCGCGAGCTCGAGTCCGACACCTGGATCGAAAGCGTAGACCTCGAACGCAGGTTGCCGGCCGAGGTGCGCCTGCGCGTGCTGCGCAAGCGACCGGTGGCCGCCACCATGCTCAGCAGTGGCCCGTGGCTGGTCGACGAGAGCGGCGCCGTGTATCGCGGCGTGGATCGCTCGGCGCTGCCCGACATTCCCTGGGTGACCGGCTGGCAGGACATCGACAGCAGGGGCGCGAGGGTAAACCGGCTCAGGGCCGCCGTGGCGGTGGTGCACGAGGCCAACGCCCGCGAGCTACCGCTTTCGCAGGTGGACCTGGACGCCGACGGTGAAGCGTGGCTCTACCTGGACGGCTACCCGGTGGCTATCAGGCTTGGCTTGCCCGGTGATTCGGGCGCGCGCTTGAACCGCCTGTCGCGCGTGCTCGGAGAGTTGGGCGCAGGGCTCGAACAGGTGAGCCGCATAGACCTGGCCATGGACGGGGTCGTGGTGGTGAAGGCCCGCGGCGGCAAAATACGGGCTTTGTCGGCCACGCTGGCCTCCGGCGGTCGCTCTTCCGGCATGGGAATGGGAGGCGGTCGTGGCTAAGTCTCCGCAGGTATTTGCCGGCCTCGATATAGGCTCACAGAAAGTCGCCATGATCATAGCCGAGCGCGGCCCGGGTGGTTCGGTCGACGTGCTGGGCGTGGGTACGGCGCTGTCCAACGGCATAAAGGCTGGCCGCGTGGTCGACGTTGAGGCCACGGCCGATGCTATCGCGGTGGCTATGTCCGAGGCCGAGCTCATGGCCGGCACCTCGGTGCGCTCGGTGTCGGTGTCGCTGTCGGGCGACCACGTGCGTGGCACCAACAGTCACGGGGTCGCGGCGGTGGACAACGGCGAAGTGTCGGCCGGCGATGCGCGCAGGGTCATAGAGGCGGCCCAGGCCGTGCCTCTTCCGCCCGACCAGGAAATACAACAGACACTGTGCCGCGACTTCGTGGTCGACGGCCAATCGGGTGTGAGCGACCCGGTGGGAATGAGCGGCGTGCGGCTGGAGGTCAACCTTCACCTTGTAAGTGGTGCCGAGACCGCGGTGGCCAACGTCTTCAAGTGCTGCAACCGCGCCGGGCTGAGCGTGGAAGACATTGTGGCCTCTTCGCTGGCCTCGGCCCAGGCCGTGCTCTCGGACGATGAGAAAGACCTGGGCGTGGTACTCATGGACATGGGTGCCGGTACGATCGACCTGGTTGTCTACCGTGGCGGCTCGGTCGCCCACAGCTCGGTGAGCACCATTGCCGGCGATCATATAACCCGCGATCTTGCCCACTGTCTTGAGACTTCCCTGGGCGAGGCCGAGGCGCTCAAAAAACGCCACGGTCGCGCGCATTCCCTGCTGGTCGATTCGGATTCGGAGATCGAAGTGGCCGGTGTCGGTGGCCGCTCGCCCAGCCTGGTGGGCAGGGCACTGGTGGCCGACATCGTGGAGTCGAGGCTCGAAGAAATATTTGAGGGCGTCCTCGAACGCCTCGAAGAAGCCGGCCAGGGCGATAAGCTGACTTCGGGCGTGGTGCTGACCGGCGGTTGCTCGATGATGCCAGGCATAGTGGACGTCGCCTCGAGGGTGCTGCGCTTGCCCGTGCGGCTGGGCGAACCCGTGCAGCTGGGTGGCCTGGCCGAGGAGGTCGACGACCCGTCGTGGGCCACGGTGATAGGGTTGGTACACGACTTGCCGGGCGGCGATATTATAAACGCCGGCGCGACACCCCGCTTTCTGCCACGCTGGCTGCAACGCAAGTGGCGCGAGTTGTTCTGAGCTTTGCACTGCCGCGGAGTCGCGCGGCGGCTCGCCGTGGTGTATTCTTTATGCTTCCAAGCGCGCTCGGCGCGGAGTTTTTGTAGTGGAGTCTCGTTGGCGGCAGGGCCGCAGTGGAGGAGGGGTGGATGATCGAGTTGGCGGACGGCAACGAGGGTAAGGCCAGGATAGTAGTAGTGGGCGTGGGCGGTGGCGGTGGTAACGCGGCCAACACCATGATCCAGGGCAAGCTCAGCGGCATACACTTCATAGTTGCTAACACCGACCTCCAGGCGCTGGGCACCAGCCAGGCGGCGGTCAAGGTGCAGATCGGAGCCGAGCTGACCAAGGGACTGGGCGCCGGCGCCAACCCTGAAATAGGCCGCAAGGCCGCCCTCGAGCAGGAAGACCTCATCCGCGAAGAAGTCTCGGGTGCCGACATGGTATTCGTTACCGCCGGCATGGGCGGTGGCACGGGCACCGGGGCAGCGCCGGTCATAGCTCGCATAGCCCGCGACCTGGGCACCCTGACCGTCGGCGTGGTGACGCGCCCGTTCAAGTTCGAGGGACGAAAGAGACAGAGACAGGCCGAGGAAGGCGTGCGCGAGATGCGCGCGGCCGTGGACACGCTCATCGTGATCCCCAACCAGAGGCTGGTCGACATATCACAGCGGGGCACCACCGCGCTCGACGCCTTCGGTCTCGCCGACGACGTGTTATTCCAGGCCGTCAAGGGCATTTCGCAGATCATAACCGAGGCCGGCCTCATCAACGTAGACTTTGCCGACGTGAGAACGATCATGTCCGAGATGGGTCTTGCCATGATGGGAGCGGGCACCGGCAGTGGCGACAACCGCGCACTTGACGCGGCTACGGCCGCCGTATCGAGCCCGCTGCTCGAAGACCTCACGATATCGGGCGCCAGCGGGCTGCTGGTAAACATCACCGCAAGCGATGATTTTGGCATGCAGGAAATGAACGAGGCGGTCGACTTCCTGCAGGAGCAGGTACACGAGGACGCCAACATCATCGTCGGCCTGGTGCACGACTCCACCATCAAGGACGAGGTGAGCATAACCGTTATCGCCACCGGCTTCGGCGATTCGCTCACCGACGAGGAGCAGGAGGGGGCCGAGATGATGGTCAATCTTCCCGTCGATGGCCCGCGGGCTTCGGCCGACCAGCCCTTGAATGCGCTTGCCAACGGCGTCACTGGCGCTGCTCCCATGCTGCCCGACGACGCCGAGCTGGCGGGTCCTGACCAGCATTCGGACTTCAGCATGGAGCCGGCCGAAAACCACCATGACGCGCACGAGCTCAACCCGGCACCGGACATGGACGTGGCGCCCGCGCGCAGCGAATCGCGCTCGCTCGACATACCGGCCTACCTCAGGCGCTGGAAGGAGCGGGCTCAACGCCCCAACCGCTGAGCCGCCGGGCCGGGATGGCCGGCCCACGGCCGCTTCCAAAGGGTGGCCATCGGTTGTAGACTCACTCCCCGGTGAGCACGCCCAAGGAAAAACTTCTATTCAAGCCCAACAGCTCCGGGGTGGTGTCGGTGTGCCTGGCCTACCCGGGCACGCGCGAGGTAGCGCTGGCCAACCTCGGCTTTCAGGCCGTGTTTCGCATACTGGCCACCACCCCTGGCGTGATATGCGAGCGCGCCTACCAGCCCGACCCCGGCCAGGCGCTTCTCAGCTACGAATCGAAGCGTGCGGCGGGCGACTTCGACATCCTGGCGTTCTCGCTGTCGTTTGAGAGCGACTACCCTCTGGTGGTCGCCATGCTCGATTCGGCCGGCATTCCCGCGCGCCGGCAGGCCCGCGATCAGAGCGACCGCGGCTGGCCGCTGTTGCTGGCCGGCGGCCCGGCGTGTTTTTTAAACCCCGAGCCCATGGCGCCCTTCATGGACCTGTTCCTGCTGGGCGAGGCCGAGGAGATGCTGGCCGAGGCTTTCGAGTCGGCCAACAGCTGGCGCGGAGTGGGCGGCGCGGCAGTGCTCGACGCGCTTTGCCGGGTTGAAGGCGCCTACCGGCCGTCTGACTGCGAGCCCGTGTACGGAGACGACAATCGCCTGTCCGATCGCGGCACGCGCGAAGGGGCCGCTGGGAAGGTACTGCGTCGCTACGTCAAAAATCTCGACGACGCGGGCGCACGCACCGTGGTGGTGGCTCCCGACGCCGTGTTCGGTGACAAGTTCCTGGTCGAGGCCAGCCGCGGTTGCGAGTGGGGCTGCCGGTTCTGCGCGGCGGGCTTCATGTACCGCCCCGTGCGACATCGCGACAGTGGCAAGGTGCTGGCCGATGCGAAGGCCGGGCTTGAGCACAGCCGGGATATTGGCCTGGTGGGCGCCGAGATGGCAAGCCATCCCGGCATCACTCGCACCTGCTCGGACATCGCCGACCTGGGCGCGCGCGTGTCGCCGTCTTCGCTCAAGGCGGACGTCATAACGCCGGGCCTGGCCGCCGCCCTGGCCCGCGCCGGTACGCGCTCGGTCACCGTTGCCCCCGAGGCCGGTTCGGAACGCATGCGGCGGGTCATCAACAAGAACTTGAGCGAAGACGAGATACTGCGCGCGGCCGACATGCTGGCCGCCGACGGCGTGGAGTCGCTCAAGCTCTACTTCATGGTGGGACTGCCGGGCGAAGAGGAAGAAGACCGGCAGGCCATCGTCGAGCTGGTCACGACCATACGCGATCGCCTGCTCAGCGCCGGGCGCAAGCACGGGCGCGTGGGTTCGGTCAAGGTCTCGATCAACCCCTTCGTGCCCAAGCCGTGGACGCCCTTCCAGTGGGACGCCATGATGCCGGTGGCCGAGCTCAAGGACGTGCTGCGGCGCCTGCGTCGGTCGCTGGGTCGGCTTGACAACGTGCAGGTTGATGCCGACTCGCCGCGCGAGGCCTACCTGCAAACGCTGCTGTCGCGTGGCGACAGGCGCGTAGCCGACATCATCGAGACCCTGGCGCGGGCCGACAAGGACCAGTGGTGGGGCATACTACGCGAGATGGCCCGGGGGGGTGCATCGGAAAGCGACAGCGCCAACGGCACCATAAATCCCGATGACTACGTTACGCGCGAGTACGGCGGTGACGAACTGCTGCCCTGGGACTTCATCGACCAGGGCATAGACCGGGATTATCTCTGGCTGGAGCGGCGGCGCTCGCAGGCTGCCATCGAGACCGAGCCCTGCGACGTCACCAGTTGCGTTACCTGCGGGGCCTGCTGATTGCGCTGCTGGGCACGGGCGTGGACCTGGTCGACGTGGAACGCGTGCGCGTGATCCTGGCCAACGGTACGCGCGGTGAGCGCTTCAAGCAGCGTGTGTTCACCCACGGCGAGCGCCACTACGCAGATGGTTGCTCGCGCCCCGAACAGGCTTACGCCGTGCGCTTTGCCGCCAAGGAAGCGCTGCTCAAGGCGCTGGGAAGCTGTGGTGGGCCGGCCTGGGGATTTCCCTGGCAGGACATAGAAGTGGTGCACTCGTCCGCGGGTGCGCCTTGCCTGCAGTTGTCGGGTCGCGTGGCCGAGGTGGCCCTGGAGCTCGGCGTAGGTCGCATGCACTTGTCGCTGGCCCACGAGCGCGCGATGGCCGTTGCAACGGTCGTGTTGGAGGCGGGGCCCGGTCGATGAACCGCGGGGTTACGAGCAACCCGCCGACCACCGCGCGGGTGAGCTGCGACGGCATAGTCGCGCGCGGTGCAGCCACCGCCGGCGGCCACACGGTGTTTGCCAAGAACAGCGATCGCCCGGCCCTCGAATGCCAGCCGCTCTTGCAGCAGGCGGCCGCCGACCACGCGGCCGGCAGCGCGCTGCGTTGCCAGTACATAGAGGTCGAGCAGGTGGCCCACACCCACGCGTTCGTGGGCGCGCACCCGAGCTGGTGCTGGGGCATGGAGCACGGGCTCAACGAAAAGGGCGTCGCGGTGGGCAATCATTCAATTTTTACCCGTGAGCCCGTGGCCGAAAGCGGCTTGCTGGGCATGGATCTCGTGCGCCTGGCCCTGGAGCGCGCCGACAGCGCCGAGAGCGCGGTGGCGGTGATCACCGGTCTGCTCGAGCGCCACGAGCAGGGCGGCTCGGGCTACGAAGAGGGTATGTTCGCCTACCACAACTCCTTCCTGCTGGCCGACGCACGGGCTGCCTTCCTGCTCGAAGCCTCGGGTGGCCACTGGGCCCTGCGCGAGGTAGGCGTGCAGGCCGCCGCGACCAACCACGTGACCACCGGCAGCAACTGGACACGGCTGTCTGAGGGTTGCGAGGATTTTGCGCGCGAGCAGGGCTGGTGGCAGGGAGAAGGGCGCTTCGACTTTGCCGCCGCCTATCGCGACACCTCGCTGGTGCCGGAGTTTATATCGTCGGGGCGCTACGGCGCCACCTGCAGGGTGCTGGGCTCGGCCGACGGCTCGTTTGACAGCCTGGGCGCCAGGCGGCTGATGCGCGATCACAACGGTAGCCCGTGGCATCGGCCCATCGATGATCCCGAAGACGAGCGGGCCTACGGCGTGTGCATGCACGCCGATCCCGTAGGCACCACCACCGCCTCGATGGTGGTCGAGCTGAGCCAGGAGGGGGCGCCGTCGTTGTGGGCGGCCCCGGCCTCACCCTGCAGTTCGCCTTACCTGCCCCTGTTTCCCTCGGCGCCTTTGCCGGCGCTGTTGCAGCAGGGAACGACAGATCGCGAGTCGGGTGGGCTGTGGTGGACGCTCAAGACTTTACTCGAAGCGGTCGAAAAAGATTTCGCCGCCCACGCGCCCATGGTGCGACGACGCTGGCAGGAGTTCGAGGACGGACTCGACGCGGGGGTGGGCGTGTTATCGTCTGCGGCTGGGCTATCTTCTCCGGGCCGCGAAGATACGGCGGCCCTGGCCGATTTCATGGAAGAGTCGGCGCGCAGCTGCGACGAAACCGCTCGCCTCCTGCTGGCCGAGATCTCCTGAAGCCGGCCGGTTTCAAGCGTGCCGCGCAGGCTTATTCGTTGAAATCGAAGTCGGTGCCCAGCACCATCATGTAGTCGCGCAGGGCAACGATGATGCGATATTGCTCGTGGGCATCGCCGTCGGAGTAGATCGGGTTCCAGTCGTCGTCTTCGTTGAAGCTGAAGAAGTTGGGCATCTTGGTGCCCGGCTGCAAGCTCTGCGGGTCAATGAGCCACTGCAGCATCCACTCGGGGCGAAGCCGGTGCTTGGCCAGGATGAGGTTGGGGGCAATGATATCATCGGTGAGCGGCTCGCCTTCGCGCGTGGCATGGCACAGGGCGCACTGGTAAGCCTCGAACATCTGCTTGCCCAGGGTGGCGCTGGCGCGAAACTGGGGCGTATCGGTGCGAAAGTACTGTGCTTGTCCGGCTGCATCGGCCGGCGCGGGCGAGATCGCCAGCAGGCCGCAGGCCAGCATCGACAGGGTCGTAGCTTTGAGGATTCGGCTGATCATCGGGGCTCCTTTTCGGTGGGTCTGTCGGCCCCGCACACGGTTGGGCGACAGCAGAGAGAATTAGCAGCAGTCGCCCCACGGGGCAAATCAAGGGGCACGGGTTTGCCCCGTTGGGGGGGAAGCTATACTTATCGGGCTGCGGCGGCTGTGGAGCGCGGCCTGGGGGATATACATGGAGACTGGTAGCCTGGAAAAAAGACTGGGAGCCCTTCTGGGCGAAGTCCGTGGCCTCGTGGGTCGCGAAACGATCGATTCGGTCATAGAGGGAGCCGCCAAGGGGGCGGCAAAGACCCGCGCCACGGTGGATCGAAATCTCGATGCCCTGCTGTCGATGGCCAACCTGCCCTCGCGCAGTGACTACCGTAAGCTGCAGAACAAGCTCGACACGGTGCAGGGCAGCCTGCGCAACCTCAACCGCAAGCTCGACACGCTGAGCGCGGCGCTCGAGGCCGGCAGTGGCGCGGCGTCGAAGAAGGCGTCAAGTAAACCAGCGTCGAAGGCTAAGAAGGGCTCGGCCAAAAAGCGACCGAGCAGGGCTCGAGCTAAAAAGTAGCGACGGCTTACTCGCCGCGCACGGCGGCGGCCAGCAGATCGTCCAGGTCGGGAAGCTCCAACCCCAGCAGGGCCAGGTCCTCAAGCGATCCGGCTTCAACCGCCAGGTCCTCCACCCGCAGCACGGCAGCGTGGGTTGCGTCTTCGATCCGTGCTGTTACCTCGGCTTCGCCCTGGCACAACAAGCCCAGCTCGGCGTTGACGCGTTCGAGCAGCTGGGCGCATCCCGGTGGCGCGTCGGCTGACAGATCGATTTTCGGTACGCCAGCGCCAGTGGCGGGCCGCGGCGTGAGCCTGTTGGCCACTATGGGTGCTACCGCAAAGCCGCGATCCAGCAGTTCCTCTCTCAGGGCCAGCGTCGCGTTGGCCGAAGCGGCGGACGCCCTGCTCACCAGTACAAAGCAGCTTGGGGGCGTGGCCAGCAGCGTCTCAACGTCGCGCGAACGCTCGACCATGTTCTCCATCATACGGGCGAAGTCGGTCACGAAGCTGGACACCTGTCCCAGCAGGGCAGCCCCGGTCACGCGCTCGACCAGTCCCAGCACGACGGTGGCCGTGGCCCGTGCGAGCCGGCTGCCTCGGCCGGCTGCGGCGCGGGCCGGGTCCACGAGCAGGGCCACCGCGCGTGTTTCGAGCAGTGCGGCCAAGCGCGACGGCGCCGACAACAACTCCTCGGCGTGCAGGGCCGGGGGGGTATCAACTACGATGAGATCCCACAGCTTGCTTTCGGCCAGCTCGTGCAGTCGTTGAAAGGCCATGTAGGGGCCCGAGCTGCCGGTGGATGCGGCTACGGCCTGGTACACGGGGTTTGCCTTGATGCGCTCGGCCGCACTGTTGTTGGCTGTCATCGAGTCGCCGGCGAGCCGGTCGACCATGCGATCAAAGGTGCCGCTGGTGTCCAGGCGCAGGGCGTGCAGCGAGCCGGTGTTGCCAGGGCCGGGCTCGCCGGTATCCACCGGCAGCGGTTCGTCGCCCAGGCGCTCCAACCCCAGGGCGTCGGCCAGGCGTGGGGCTGGGTCTATGGTCATCACGGCCACGCGCAGGCCCGAGAGGCTGGCCTTCAAGGCCGTGGCGGCAGCCAGCGTGGTCTTGCCCACGCCACCCTCACCAGCGAACACCAGCAGCCTCGGTCGGGCTGCACCGGGGTCGGCCACGTTCACGAGAACGCCCCCAGCACCCGTCCGCTGAGTCGCTCGGCGGCAGCCATCGCTTCGTTGCCGGGCTGCTGACCGTTGCCACCGAATAGAAAGGGGATGACAATGGCGTTGCGGTCGGCGCTCTCGAATTGTTCAATCACGCTGGCGTGACGCCGGGCGCGCTGCTGGTGCCAAAGCGCGCCCACGAGCGTTGGGTCGTCGTTGGCTGCCTGCTCGAGCCACGCGAGTTGCGCCGGGTCGGCGTGCAGCGGGTAGACCGCGTTCAACACCGGGGGCAGGGCCGCAACACCCAGATCTGCCAGCTCGGTGGTAAGCAGGCGAGACTCGTTGAGTGAAAAATCCTCGGGCGTGGCGACCACCAGCGACCTGAAGCGCAGTGGGTCACTGAGCAGTTGTTCCAGCTTGTGAGCAGCCCGTGCGATCGCGCCCGAGGAGGCCAGCCCGAGCACCGTCCGCGGCGATCGCAGCAGGGCCGCCGCGTGGCCCGAAGACGGCCCGTCGATCACGACCAGTCCCTTGCCCAGGCGATAGCCGACCCGCTCTATCCAGGTCAGGGTGACGAGCTCGCCCACGCCGGGGGCGGCCTCTGCCACGGCCTTGAAACTGCTGCTGTCGAGCAGGCGGTCGGCGATAAATCCCAGCCGGAACAGTGAGGCCAGCAGGTCACGCAGGGCCGCGCCGCGGTCGAGTAGCAGCGGCGTCGTGGCCAGGCCTTGCCGCGCGCGGATGTTTGAATCCCCGGCCCTGGAGCGGTCGTCGAGCGACAGCCTGAGCACGGGCAGGCCGCGGCGCCGAGCACCCTCGGCCAGCAGCTCGGACATAAGCGTCTTGCCGCAGCCACCCTTGCCGGTGATGTATACAAAGCGCGCGGCCACCCCTTGTCATTAGTAGACCCGGGTGCGTGCCGCAATCGGGCCCCGTGCATGGGCGGCATTGCCCGCTTGTGGTTTATCGCGCGGCTGATAAACCACGTTCCGGGCCCCCGGCAGCTGGAGGACAAACAATGTCGCGATTCGTAATGGCAATAGACCAGGGAACCACGGGTTCTACCGTGATGGTGTTCGACCGGCGCGGGCGCGTGCGCTCGCGCGTGTACTCCGAGTTCACCCAGCACTACCCACGCCCCGCCTGGGTGGAGCACGACGCCGAACAGATATGGAAGGTTACCCGGGGCCTGCTGGCGCGCGCCTGTCGCAAGGCCGACATCAAGCCCTCCTCGCTGGCTGCCATAGGCATAACCAACCAGCGCGAGACAACCGTGGTGTGGGATCGCAGCACGGGCGAGCCCATTCACCGGGCTATTGTCTGGCAGGACCGGCGCACGGCTGACCACTGCCGCCGCCTTGAGGCCGACGGACTGCTGCCCGAGGTCAGAAAACGAACAGGCCTGGTGCTCGACCCGTACTTCTCGGGCACTAAGGTTGCGTGGATACTCGATCACGTCAGGGGCGCGCGGCGCAGGGCCGAGCGCGGCGAACTCGCCTTCGGCACCATCGATTCCTGGCTGATCTACAAGCTCACGGGCGGCCGCGTGCACGCCACCGACTACACCAACGCTTCGCGCACCATGCTCTTTAACATCCGTCGCCGTCGCTGGGACGCCACCCTATGCCGGGCGCTGGGCGTGCCCATGGAGATGCTGCCCGAGGTGCACCCGTCCTCGGGTGTGTTCGGCACGACGGTACTCTCGGGCGCCGAGATACCCATAGCGGGCGTGGCCGGCGACCAGCAGGCTGCGCTGTACGGGCAGGCCTGCTTTCGTCCGGGCATGATAAAGAACACTTACGGCACGGGCTGCTTCATGCTCATGTACACCGGCGACAAGCCGGTGACTTCGCGCAACCGCCTGCTTACGACCATGGCCTGCGCACCCGACGGTGGCCCCGCCTACGCGCTTGAGGGCTCGGTGTTCATAGCCGGCGCGGCCGTGCAGTGGCTCAGGGACGGGCTGGGCCTGTTGAAGAACGCGGCCGACTCGGAGACCGCCGCCCGCCGCGTGGATTCAACACTGGGCACCTACCTGGTGCCGGCTTTCACGGGCCTGGGCGCGCCCTACTGGGACCCCGACGCGCGCGGAGCGCTGGTGGGGCTCACCCGCGGGGTGACGGCTGACCATGTCATACGCGCCACGCTCGAGTCGCTGGCCTACCAGTCGCGCGACCTGGCCGATGCCATGGCGGCCGACGCCGGTCGCAAACCCAGGGTGCTGCGCGTTGACGGCGGCGCGGCGGCCAACGACTTTCTCATGCAGTTCCAGGCCGACCTGCTCGGCAGCTCGGTGGACAGGCCCCGGGTGGTTGAGACCACGGCAGTTGGGGCGGCCTTCCTCGCGGGCCGCGCAACTGGCGTGTGGAAGGGGGCGGCCGACATAGAAGCTGCGCGCAGCACCGACCGCGTGTTCAGGCCCTCCATGAAGCCGGCCCGTCGCCGAGAGCTGTACGAGGGCTGGCAGCAGGCTGTCGCCCGCGTGCGCTGAAGCCCTGCCTTGCCAATCACGCGCGTACAGGTATAAATGCCCGGTCATGCACGAGTACCGGGCCCTCTCTTGGGGTGGCCACGGCGGCCCGGTTTTACGGAGAAGATACGGTGAAGGCTGAAATACATCCCGAGTACAACGAGGTAGAGGTCGCTTGCGCCTGCGGCAATACTTTTACGACCCGCTCAACGATCGACAAGATCCACGTCGAAATATGCTCGGCCTGCCACCCCTTCTACACCGGTCAGCAGAAGATCGTCGATACGGCGGGTCGCGTTGAGCGCTTCCGCCGCCGTTACGGCATGGACAAGAAGTAACCCTGCCCGCCGGGCCGGGATGCACGACCCGCCATGTTCGATCGGCTCAAAGCCATCGAGGAACGCTTCGACGAACTGGAGCAGCTGCTCGCCTCGCCCGAGGTGGTGCAGGACCGCGCCCGTTACACTGATCTCTCCCGCGAGCACGCCGAGTTGCGCGAGCTCGTGGAGCTGTCGCGGCAGCGCAGCAGCGCGGCGGTTGAGCTCGAAGAGGCACAGGCCCTGGCCGGCGACGCCGACGCCGACCTGGCTGCCATGGCCGGCGAGGAGGGCGCGCGCCTGGGCGCGCTGGTAGAGGACATCGAGGCGCGCATAAAGGTCCTGCTCGTGCCCAGCGACCCGGTCGACCGGCGCAACGCTGTGCTCGAGGTACGAGCCGGTACCGGCGGCGACGAGGCGGCCCTGTTTGCCGGTGAACTGTTGAGAATGTACGCGCGTTACGCCGAGCGCCGCGGCTGGAAGGTCGAACAGCTGTCGGCCAACGCCGGTTCCAAGGGCGGCATAAAAGAAGCCGTGGTCAACGTGCTGGGTCGCGACGCCTACGGTTACCTGCGCCGCGAGGCGGGCGTGCACCGCGTGCAGAGGGTGCCCGAAACCGAGTCGCAGGGGCGCATACATACCTCGGCCGTAACCGTGGCGGTGCTGCCCGAGGCCGAACCGCTGGACCTCAAGGTGGCCGACAACGACATACGCGTGGATGTATACCGTTCCTCTGGCCCCGGCGGGCAGTCGGTCAACACCACCGACTCGGCGGTGCGGCTCACGCACGAGCCCACCGGCCTGGTGGTGACCTGCCAGGACGAGAAATCCCAGCACAAGAACAAGGCGAAGGCGATGAAGGTGCTTCGGTCGCGCCTGTTCGAACTGGAACAGGAGCGCCAGGACGTCGAACGCTCGGAAGCTCGGCGCGCCCAGGTAGGCACCGGCGAGCGCAGTGAGAAGGTGAGGACCTACAACTTTCCCCAGAATCGCGTCACCGATCACCGGGCCAGTGTGACGCTGCACAAGCTCGAGCAGGTGATGGAGGGCGACCTTGGACCGCTCCTCGACGCCGTGTCTTCGCAAATGGCCGCGAAGGACGGGGGGGCCGCGTGATGGCGGAAAGCCGGATACGTGACGCGTGTGTGGGAGAGGACCCACCATGTCGGGAAGCCGCTCAGTCGTCGTCGCGGAACCCCGCGGCGGGGGGGGCGGGGGGGTCTTCNNCTGGCCCGCCTGTTCGACCTCGAGCAGCAGAAGCGCCAGCAGGAGCAGGCCGCCGACCGCCGCGCCATGGTGGGCAGCGGTGACCGTTCGGAGAGGGTGCGCACCTACAATTTTCCCCAGGGCCGCATCAGCGACCACCGCATCGGACTGACCGTGCATAATCTCGAAGCTTTTCTCGACGGCGAGATCGACGAGGTCGTCGACGCCCTGGCTGCCGCCGAGCAGGCTGCGCGACTGGTGGCCGAGGACGGCTCGTGAGCGGGGCTGGCGCCACTGGCAAGAGCGCGGCACCACCCAGGCTGCTTGGCGAGTACCTCGCGGTTACCACCGAGTTTCTCGAGGGCAAGGGCGTAGAGAGTCCGCGTATAGACGCCGAGCTCATGCTGGCCACGGCGCTGGGCATGACGCGCGTGGATCTCTACACCAACCACGAGCGCCCGCTGGTCGCCGACGAGGTGGGACGTTACCGCGACATGGTCAAACGTCGCGCCGGCCGCGAGCCGGTACACTACATAGTGGGTTCGCGTGAATTCTGGTCGCTGGATTTTCGCGTCGACCGGCGCGTGCTCATTCCCAGGCCCGAGACCGAGCTGCTGGTGGAACTGGCCGTGGAGTTCCTGAAGGCCCGCGATCCCGGTGCCCGCTTGCTCGACCTGGGCACCGGCTCGGGGGCCATCGCTGTATCTGTTGCAAGCGAAATAACCGACCTCCAGGTTCTTGCAACCGACACCTCGGCCTCGGTGCTCGAACTGGCGCCCATGAACGCCCAGGCCCATTCGGTGGCAGACAGGATAGAGTTCTGCCGCGGCGATCTTTTTGCCGCCGTGGCCGACGACGTTGAGTCCTTCGACCTGCTGCTGAGCAACCCACCTTACGTCACAAGCGAGGAGTACAGCGGCTTGCAGCCCGAAGTACGACAGTGGGAGCCTATGACGGCGCTGGTCGGTGGTGACGACGGCATGTCGGTGGTCGGTCGCCTGGTAGACGAGGCGCCTGCTTACCTCAAAAGCGACGGGCAACTGATGGTAGAAGTGGGCAGCCAGTGGCGGCAGGTGGTAGAACGCTTCGAGGCCGGCGGCTGGCGGGACGTACAGCTCAAGCGCGATCTCGCGGGCTGCGAGAGGGTGGTAACGGGCTTGAGACCCGACTGAAGAGCGATCGCGTGGACATGATACGCATACAGGGAGGGCGCAGGCTCAAGGGCAGCGTGGAGGTGGCGGGTTCCAAGAACGCGGCGCTGCCGCTGCTGTTTGCCTGCCTGCTCAGCGACGACGACTGTCACCTCACGGGCTTGCCCGACGTGGCCGACATACGCACGGCCGCGCGGCTGCTCGAGCGCCTGGGCGCGAGCGTTGAGCGCCACGACCCCTCGAGCATGACGATCAACTGCTCGGGAGTCGACCAGTGGGAGGCCCCCTACGACCTGGTGCGGACCATGCGAGCGTCGTTCCTCGTGCTGGGCCCGCTGCTGGCCCGCTTCGGGCGCGCGCGCGTTTCGATGCCCGGTGGCTGCGCCATAGGCGCTCGGCCGGTGGATGTGCACCTGTCGGCCTTGCGGCTGATGGGTGCGCGCATAGAGACCGTGCGCGGCTACGAGGAGGCTTCGACCGACGGGCTCAAGGGCGCGCACATCATACTGGAGAAACCCTCGGTGGGCGCCACCGAGAACCTGCTCATGGCTGCCAGCCTTGCGCGTGGTAGCACCCGCCTGGAAAACGCCGCGCGCGAACCCGAGGTCGTTGACCTGGCCCGTGCGCTTCAGAAAATGGGCGCGAACATATCGGGCGCTGGTTCGTCGGTAGTAGAGATCGAGGGAGTGGAGCGGCTGGGGGGTATGACCCACCGGGTTATACCCGACCGAATAGAGGCCGGTACCTTCCTGATAGCGGCGGCGATGACAAGGGGCGAAGTAACGGTGAAAGGCGCGCGTGCGGAGGACCTGCGCGAGCTCGTAACGGCGCTGGAAAGCGCCGGCGCGGTGCTACGCGATAACGGCGACGGTATGACCGCGCGCTGCGACAAGCGGCCCTCTGCGGTAAACGTGGCCACAGCGCCGCACCCCGGTTTTGCCACCGACCTGCAGGCCCAGTTCATGGCCATGATGTCCATCGCGGACGGCGCGTCGCTGATCACCGAGACCATTTTCGAGAACCGCTTCATGCACGTCAGTGAGCTGCAGCGCATGGGTGCCGACATCACCCTGTCGGGCAACAGCGCGCTGGTCAGAGGTCGGGTGAGCCTGAGTGGCGCGGCGGTGATGGCCACCGATCTCAGGGCCAGCGTGAGCATGGTGCTCGCAGGCCTGGCCGGCGACTACCAGACCGACGTGCTCAGGGTCTACCACTTGGACCGTGGCTACGAGCGTATAGAAGAAAAGCTGAGAAGCCTGGGTGCCGACGTTGAACGCGTGGACATGGAAGGGCCTTACTGACACGGGCACTGAAACGGAGCGACGATGATTGTTGAACCGCTGATAGACGGAAGCGCTGCTGCCATAAAACGCCTGCGCCTGCTCGAAGGCCGGCACGCGCAGGGCGGGTCGGTGGAGCGCGACGTGGTGGCCATCATCGCCGGCGTGCGCCGCGGGGGCGACCGCGCCGTGGCTCGCTACACCAGGAAGTTCGATGGCGTGACGTTGGCCGCCGACGATTTCGAGGTCGGGCGCGACGAGATCGCCGAGGCGCTGGCGTCGCTGCCGGTGTCGCTGAGGGCGGCCCTGCGTGCGGCCCACCGCCGTATAGTGGCGTTTCACAAACCGCAGCTGGCCCGTGGCTACGAGCTGCGCGAGGGCGACACCCGCAACTCGGTTCGCGTGCTGCCGCTGGCCCGAGTGGGAGTCTACGCGCCCGGTGGCCGTGCTGCCTACCCGTCCACCGTGTTGATGAACGTGGTGCCGGCCCGCGTGGCGGGCGTGGACGAGGTGGTCATGGCCACCCCGCNNGGGGGGGGGGGGGAGGGGGGGGTCAGCCAAAACCCGCCGGGACCGGGGGGCACAGTGGAGCCGGCCGTGCTCGCCGCGGCTGCCATAGCCGGTGTCGACCGCGTCTTTCGCGTGGGCGGGGCCCAGGCCATCGCCGCGCTGGCGCTCGGCACCGACAGCATCGCGCGCGTGGACAAGATCGTGGGCCCGGGCAACATCTACGTGGCTACGGCCAAGCGTCTGCTCTTCGGCCAGGTCGATATCGACATGATTGCCGGTCCCACCGAGGTGCTGGTCATAGCCGACGGCAGCGCGCGTGCCGACTACGTGGCGGCTGACATGCTGGCCCAGGCCGAGCACGATCCCTTGGCCGCCTCTGTGTGTATCACCAGCAGCCGGCGCACGGCTGCTGCCGTGGCGAAGCAGCTCGAAAGCCAGCTCGCCGGGTTGGAGCGTCGCACAATCGCCGCGGCGTCGTTGAAGAAGTACGGCAGCATACTGGTGGTCAAGTCACTCGCACGGGCCGTGGAGTTGGCCAACGAGATCGCTCCCGAGCACCTCGAGGTGATGACCGCCGCGCCGCGCAAACTGTTGGGCGGACTGCGTAACGCGGGGGCGATCTTCCTCGGTGCCATGAGCAGTGAGCCCTTCGGCGACTACGCGGCCGGCCCCAACCACGTGCTGCCCACCGGCGGCTCGGCGCGCTTTGCTTCGCCCCTGGGAGTGTATGATTTCGTCAAGCGCAGCAGTATTATTGACATGGGCGTGGGTGGCGTGCGCGCGATAGGCTCCACGGTGCTGCGCCTGGCCGAGGCCGAGGGATTGACGGCCCACGCCGCCGCGGTCCGCCTGCGCCTGGACGATGTTGCCGGTAAGCCGGCGGCGAAGAAAAAGCAGCGGTCGGGCAGCGGCCGCAAGGGAGGAAGGTAAGTGGCGACCAGCAGTCGAAAGACAGGTATCCGCCGGGCAAAGGTAAAACGACAGACCGGCGAGACCAGCATAAACGTTGACCTCGTGCTTGACGGCAGCGGCAAGGCCTCTATCGACACCGGCGTACCGTTTCTCGACCACATGCTCGACTCGCTGTCACGGCACAGCCTGCTCGACCTCAAGGTCAAGGCCACGGGCGATCTGCACATCGACGCTCACCACACCGTTGAAGACGTGGGCCTGGCGCTGGGCCAGGCCATCGACAAGGCCTTGGGTGACAGGGCCGGTATCGTGCGCTACGGCCACGCCGAAATTCCCCTGGACGAGGCACTGGTGGCCGTGACCGTCGATCTAGGCGGTCGCCCCTTCATGGTCTACGACTTGAAGATACGCCAGCACCGTGTGGGCGACTTCGAGGTCGATCTCGTCAACGACTTCATGCAGGCGCTGATGAACGAGGCCCGCATGAATCTCCACATTAACAAGCGCTACGGTCGCAACGCCCACCACCTGATCGAGGCCACCTTCAAGGCGCTCGCGAGAGCGTTGGGGCAGGCCTGCGCGCGCGACCCCAGGGTAAAGGGCGTGCCTTCCACCAAGGGCCGGTTACGGGGATGACCGGCACGGGGATCACCGGCGCGGGGATGACCGGCGGGTGATAGCGGTCGTCGACTACGGCGTTGGCAACTTGCGCAGCGTTGCCAAGGCGCTGGAGAAGGTAGGCGCACGCGTGCGCGTGACCTCGAGCGCTTCGGATCTGGCCGACGCGCAGGCGGTGGTGCTGCCCGGCGTGGGCGCGTTTGCTCGTTGCATGGGTAACCTCGAGGAGGCCGGCCTGCGCGAGGCCGTGTGCCGGGCGGCGACCTCGGGCAAGCCTTTCCTGGGCATATGCGTGGGCATGCAGATCCTCTTTGATCACAGCGACGAGTTCGGCCGGGTAGAGGGACTGGGCCTGCTGCCGGGCCACGTGAGCCGCTTCGAGGGCCTGCCCCGGGAGCTCAAGGTGCCGCACATGGGTTGGAACGAGATCAAGCTGCGCGGTGCTTCGCCTTACTTTGAAGGCATAGCCGACAACGAGCGATTTTACTTCGTGCACAGCTACCGCGTGCTCAGCGACGACGAGCAGGTGGTGGCTGCTGCTTGTGACTACGGCGGTAGTTTTGTCGCCGCCGCGGCGCGCGACAACCTGCTCGCGACCCAGTTTCACCCCGAAAAAAGCCAGTCGGCCGGGCTGCGCCTGCTGGCCAATTTCGTAACTCGCGCCGGCGAGAATTCCTGACGTGCTGGTACTGCCGGCCATAGACATACGCGCTGGGCGTTGCGTGCGCCTGCTCAGGGGCGACTACGAGCAAGAGACCGTTTTTTCCGACGACCCGGCGGCCATGGCCCAACGTTGGATAGACGAGGGCGCGCGAGCCCTGCACCTGGTTGACCTTGATGGCGCCCGCGGTGCGGGAGATGACAACCAGCGGGCGGTAGAAGCCATACTCGCGGTGGCCGCAGGCGCGGGCGACGATTTTATTACCGAACTGGGCGGCGGCATACGCGACCTGGTTACGGTGGAGCGCTGGCTGGCGGCCGGCGTGGGGCGGGTGATACTGGGCACGGTGGCTGTCCGTGACCCCGACATCGTTGAGCAGGCTGCGCGCCGATGGCCGGGCCGGGTGTGGGTTGGGATCGACGCTCGCTCGGGTCGCGTGGCGGTCGACGGTTGGCTCAACGACGGTGGACGCGACGCGCTCGAGCTGGCCATGGCCATGCAGGACGCTGGTGTGGCCGGCATCGTTTACACCGACATCGACCGCGACGGAACCGGCGACGGTGTCAATGCGGAGGCCACCGCTCGACTGGCGCGGTCGGTAACCGTGCCCGTGCTGGCATCGGGTGGTGTGCACGGCGTGGTCGACGTTGAGCGCCTCCGGGAGGTCGCCGACAGCGGTATAGAGGGCGTGGTGGTCGGGCGCGCGTTGTACGACGGCGCGGTAACGCTGGCCAAACTGACGGAGGCAGCCGGCTGATACCGGCCGCGAGTACCGATACCCGATGCTGGCCAAGCGCATAATACCCTGCCTCGACGTCAAGGATGGCCGTGTCGTGAAGGGAGTCAATTTTGTTGACCTGCGCGACGCCGGCGACCCGGTGGAGTGCGCCATGCGCTACGACGCCGAGGGTGCCGATGAGCTCACGTTTCTCGACATAACCGCCAGCCACGAAAAACGCGACATCATGCTCGACGTGGTGTCGCGCACCGCGGAGCAGGCCTTCATGCCGCTGACCGTGGGAGGCGGCGTGCGCGTGGTCGAAGACCTGGGCGCGCTGTTGCGGGCCGGTGCCGACAAGGTCTCGATCAACACGGCCGCTGTCATCAACCCCGATTTCGTGGGCGAGGCTGCCCGCGTGTACGGTAGCCAGTGCGTGGTGGTGGCCGTCGACGCGCGCAGGCGAGACGGTCAGCTGCGGTTGGCCGAAGACGGTGGTGGCGTGGACGGGGCACCGGATTGGGCCGGGACCTGGCCCGAGTTGCTGGTGGACAAGGCAGGTACCGACGGCTGGGAAATCTACACCCACGGCGGGCGCCGCCCCACTGGCATCGACGCCGTTGCCTGGTGCCGGCGCATGGAAGAACTGGGGGCGGGCGAGGTACTGCTCACCAGTATGGACCGCGACGGTACGCGCGACGGATACGATCTTGAGCTTACCCGCGCGGTGGCCGACGCGGTGGGCGTGCCGGTCATAGCCTCGGGCGGAGTGGGCGGGCCCGGGCACCTGCTCGAGGGCCTGACCACGGGCGGCGCCGACGCGGTGCTGGCCGCGTCGATCTTTCACTACGGTGAGTACTCGATAGCCGAGTGTAAACGCTATCTCGCAGAGCGCGGCGTTGTCGTAAGGGTCTGACCTTCCCGCTTCTGGTTTTCTCTTCTGGCTTGCATTCGCTGGGGCGAGGCGGCTAGGCTGCCGGGCGGCTGGCGGATATTCGCGGCCGGGGGATTCAAAGATGACGCCAACAACCGGACTGCACCACGTCGCTTTCGTAACCAGGGACCCGGAGGCCACGAGAGAGTTCTACGTCGAGAAACTCGGCATGCCGCTGGTCCACGTAGAAAATCACCTGAGCGGCGAGGGGTGGTTTCGCCATTTCTTTTTCGACATGGGTGGGGGCGCCTCGCTGGGCTTCTTTGAGCTCAACGGCGTGGGCGAAAAGGAAGACTACGCGACCGACTTGTCCAAGACCGTGGGCCTGCCGCCCTGGGCCAACCACGTTGCCTTTCGCGTTGAAAGCGAGCAACGCCTGCTCGAGCTAAAGCAGCGCTTTGAGGAAAACGGCGTAGAGCCCCTGGTAGAATTTGACCACGGCTGGTGCCGCTCCATCTACACGGTTGACCCCAGCGGCATAGCGGTGGAGTTCTGCGCCACGACCAAGGCCGAAGGCTTTGCCATGAGCGAAGAAGAAGCGTTACGCCTGCTGCGCCAGCCGCCCGAGGAATTCTCCGAGGCTACGCGCAAGCAACCCGACAAGTAACCAGCCGGGCGGGTACGGGTGCCGGCTACTCCTGTTCGGCCAGCCAGCGCTCGGCGTCCATGGCGGCCTCGCAACCGCTTCCGGCCGCGGTGATGGCCTGCCGATACACGCTGTCGCGCACGTCGCCGCAGGCAAACACGCCTTCAATGCTGGTGTAGGTCGAGTCGGGCCGGGTGGTGACGTACCCCTTCTTGTCGGTGTTCAACTGGCCGTCAAACAACCCCGTGTTGGGCAAATGCCCTATGGCCATGAAGACCCCGTCGCAGTCCACGCGTTCGGTCGAGTCGGCGCTGGCACCGTCACTGGTGTCGCGCAGGGTCACTGCCGTGACGCCGCCCTCGGCCACGTCGCCGTGGATCTCGTCTATGGTTCGGTTGAGAAGGAAGTCGATCTTCGGATTGACCTGGGCCCGTTCGAGCATGATCTGCGACGCACGGAACCCTTCGCGGCGGTGCACCACGGTCACCGAGCTGGCAAACTTGGACAGGAAGGTGGCTTCTTCCATGGCCGAATCACCGCCGCCGATGACCAGCACCTTGCGATCCCTGAAGAAAAAGCCGTCGCAGGTGGCGCAGGCAGACACGCCGTAACCCATGAGCCGCGTTTCGGACTCCAGCCCGAGCAAGCGAGCGGTCGCCCCGGTGGCGATCACCAGCGCGTCACAGGTAAAGGTGACGTCGGGCGAGTTGAGCTTGAACGGTCGCCGGGACAGGTCCACCGACTCGATGTCGCCGGTAGCGAACTCGGTGCCGAAGCGTGCCG
>DBZX01000082.1:21759-22066 GCA_002311335.1 bacterium UBP10_UBA1149 | reverse complement strand
ACGCCTTCGGGAAACCCCGGGTAGTTTTCTACGTCGGTGGTTATCGTCAGTTGACCGCCGGGCTGGCTGCCCTCTACTACCAACGGCGCGAGGTCGGCGCGGGCAGCATATATGGCGGCCGTGAGTCCCGCCGGGCCGGATCCGAGGATGATTACCTTGCTGTGTTGTGTAGCCATGTGCAGTTCTTTTCCGTTTATTGTGGGCCGTGTTCAAGTCCGCGTGCTGGCGGCAGGGTCGCGGTCGATGTATGAAGTTCGGCGGCGGTTTGCAAGCGGGAGAGCGTGGGTTGAAAGAGTTCAGTCACACA
>DBZX01000082.1:0-21535 GCA_002311335.1 bacterium UBP10_UBA1149 | reverse complement strand
GCCGGCATCATGGCGGCCAAGCAGACCCACACGCTCATCCCCATGTGTCACCAGCTCGGACTCGATTCGGTTTCGGTTGACTTTGAGACCGACCCCGAACGGCCCGGCGTGCTGTGCCTGCAGGCAACGGCGGTGGTCAACGGGCGCACGGGGGTCGAAATGGAGGCCCTGGTTGCCGCCACCCTCGCGGGGCTTACGGTCTACGACATGTGCAAGGCCGTCGACCGCGGCATGGTTCTCGGAGAGGTCCGCCTGCTCGAGAAGAGCGGCGGGCGAAGCGGCCACTACCGGCGTGCCTGATTCCGGGTAGCCAGGAGTTCCTGCTCTCCAGGACGACTCCAGTCCGGCCGCCACGGTGATGACCTTGCTGTAATTGATGTCTTGCGCTGACGCGTTTTTGCTTGGCGGCAGGGGCAAGTGGGGTTAGTCTACGCTGGTGTCGCACGCGGCCCCAAAACACACCTGGCTCAACGGTGAGGCTCCGCGCGAACGCCTGCGGGCGGTAGGAGCCGCGGCGCTGAGCGACGGCGAGCTACTGGCACTGTTGGCGGGAAGTGGCCACGCAAGTTCGGGCAACGCTCTTGAGCTCGCGCGCGGACTGCTCGCCAGGTTCGGCGACCTGCGCAGGCTTTCTGGTGTGGGCACGACCGAGCTCTGCTCGGTGCCGGGGGTGGGCACCGCGCGCGCCGCGAGGTTGGAGGCTGCCTGGGAGATCGGCCGCCGGGTCCATTCTCGCGAGCTCAAGCTCGGATGCGCCCTGACCTCGTCCGAGCAGGTGTTCGAACACTTCGGCCCGTTGCTATCGGAGCTCAAGCGCGAACGTTTCTACGGCCTGCTGCTCGACAGCAAGAACCGGCTGCTGCGCAAGGCAATGATCTCGGAGGGCTCGCTGGGGGCCTCGTTGGTTCATCCCCGCGAGGCATTCCGCCCAGCGGTGCGCGAAGCTGCCGCAGCGGTGATTTTCATGCACAACCACCCCAGCGGAGATCCCGGTCCCAGCAGCGAAGACCGGCGTATCACGGCGCGCTTGAGGCGGGCCGGGGAGATCCTGGGCATACCGGTGCTTGACCACGTGGTGGTGGGCCGAGACGACTATTTTTCTTTCGCTGACTCCGGTTGGGAGTAGCCGGTCGGTTAACAGCCAGGCGTGCGCCCTAGAAGGGCACGTCCGAGCCCGCGCCGGCTTCCGGCTGGGACGGGAAGCTGGGCACGTCGTCCTTGCTGCCCGAGCTGGCCCGCGGGGCGTCGCCATCGCTGCGTCCGCCCAGGAACTGGACGCGGTCGGCCACTATCTCGGTAGAGTAGCGGTCGTTTCCGTCCCTGTCCTGCCACTTGCGGGTCTGCAGGCGGCCTTCCACGTATACCGGGCGGCCTTTCTGCAGGTATTGCACGCAGTTTTCAGCCTGCCGTCCCCACACGACCACGCTGTGCCACTCGGTGCGTTCCTGCCGTTCTCCCGACTGGTCGGTCCACACGTCGGTGGTGGCCATGCGCATGGTCGTGACGGCCTTGCCGCTGTTGGTGTTGCGCAATTCGGGGTCCTGCCCAAGATTTCCGATGAGAATTACCTTGTTTACTGATGCCATGGCGAGCCTCCTGATGCCCTTGTGGGAGGCTAGAGCCGGCCCTGCTCGTTGTCAATGACATGGCTGTGCTCAGTTGTGCAGGAAGCGCGCTGTGAAGAAAGCCTGCTGTGCAGGAAGACCGTTGTTGGTGGCAGCGGGCTTGTTCCCATCACCGGGCGGTTATAAAATCGCGCAGCGGGACAGCCCGCGTGGTGGTATAGGGTGAACACGGCGCAGGCAGTACTGCTGGGAATCCTGCAGGGATTGACCGAGTTTCTGCCGGTGTCGAGTTCGGGGCACCTGGTGCTGGCCCGCCGCCTGTTCGGCAGCTCTGTCGAGTCACCCGTGGCCCTGGACGTCATGCTGCACGTGGGCACGCTCTTGGCGGTGCTGGTGTATTTCAGGGCTGACCTGCTGCGCCTGCTGCTGGCGCTGGGCGGTGGCGATTCGACCGACCGGAGGCAGCTGGGCCTGCTGGCCCTGGCCACCTTGCCCATAGTGGTGGTCGGCCTGCTGTTTGCCCAACCAGTGGAGGCCGCGTTTTCATCGCCGGCCGTGGTGGGCCTGTGCCTCTTGATTACAGCCTGCATGCTGGCCTGGGCCGCCAGGCTGCCGGCCGGGAGCAGGGGGGCCGATGACATGCGGCCGCTGGACGCTCTGGTCATAGGCGCCCTGCAGGCGGTGGCCGTGTTGCCGGGCATATCGCGGGCCGGGGCCACGGTGACTGCCGGCCTGGGGCGAGGGCTCGACCGCGACCTGGCTGCCCGTTTTGCCTTCCTTTTGTCGATTCCGGCCATACTGGGCGCGGTAGTTTTCAAGCTCGACGAGCTGGTAAACCTGCTTGATACGAGTTTTACGCCGGTGTTGGCAGGGGTAGCCGCGTCGGCCGTGACCGGCTGGCTGGCCATAGCAATAATGATGCGTGTTATCAGGAGGGGAAGGCTGCTGCCCTTTGCGCTATACTGCATGATTGCAGGCAGTCTGGGCCTGTACCTGGGAGTTATGACTGGTGGCGGCTAAACGGTCCGCAAAGAACAGGAAGACCGAGTCACGCCTCGTACACGAGGTGGAGGCAATACTGTGTTCGGCGCTCGGGGCTGCCTTGGCGCTGAGTTTCTACTCCTACTCTCCCGATTTGCCCGCGACCAACCAGGTGGGCGTGGTGGGCTACACCGTGGCCCACGCACTGGTGCAGTGCTTCGGCTACGCCAGCTACTTGTTTCCCGCGCTGCTCGTCGCCGGTGCCGTGGGCTTGTTTGCAAGGCAGACGGCCACCGTGTCGCCGGTGCGGCTGGTGGGCGCGGTTGCCCTGTTGTTTGAGGGCGCCGTGGTCCTTGGTCTTTACCGGCAGGGGGTAGTGCCGGCCGAAGCCGGCGGCTGGATCGGTGGTTTTCTTTCCACCCTGGCCAGGCAGGCCTTCGGCATGGTAGGCAGCTCGGTGATCCTGGCCGCGTTTGCCGGCTGGATTTTTATCATGCTCACCGGCGCCGCGCCTTCGCGGGTGCTCGCGCGCTTTGCCCTGTTGGTTCGCCGTGCGGTCCTGAGGGTGGGCAATTTCATGGGCGAGAAGATCGAGCGCGCGGCCTCGGGCCTGGGAGAGTTCGTGCGGACGCACCGGCCGCGAATGCCGCGCATGCCGAGAATGCCGCGCTGGGCAGCCCGGCCCGCGGCGTCGTCGCGTAGCGAGCAGGTCGAGGAGCCGGCCGCGCCAATGGTCTTCTCCATGGACGACGAACCCGATCTTGGTGAGGCCGACACCGACGCGATTGGCTTCGGTGTCGATGAAGTTGCGGTCGACGTAGCCTCCAATGGCCACGCTGAGCTCGAAGAGGGCAAGGCCCGGGCCATACTCGAGATCACCAGCAGTGCCGAGTCGGTGGCCGAGGCACGCCGGCGTATGCACGAGGAATCGAAGGGCCGCGACAAGCAGGAGAAGTTCAACTTCAGCGTCGACGACAACGACTACAATCTTCCCCCGGTCGACCTGCTGGGCGATCCCGACGAGGCCGACGTGGACGTCGACGAGGACACGCTCATAGCCTTGTCCAAGGTTTTGGAGCAGAAGCTGTCTACCTTTGGCGTGTCGGGCAGCGTCACCGCGGTGCGTTCGGGCCCGGTTATTACCACCTACGAGTTCGAGCCCGACGCCGGCATCAAGGTGAGTCGCATAGTGAACCTCTGCGACGACCTGACCATGGCCTTGAGGGCCCACGGCGTGCGAATCGTGGCGCCGATTCCGGGCAAGAACGTGGTAGGAATCGAGGTGTCCAACCGTCACCGCGATCTCGTGGGTCTGCGCGACCTGATCGACTGCGAAGAGTTTCGCGGCCTGGCTTCGGCGCTGTCGGTGGTCGTGGGCAGGGATACCACGGGCGTGGCGCGCTACGCCGACCTGGCAAAGATGCCCCACCTGCTGATGGCCGGCGCCACGGGTTCGGGTAAGTCGGTGGCGCTGAACGCCATCATCATGAGCATCCTGTACAAGGCCACGCCGAGGGACGTGCGCTTCATAATGATCGACCCCAAGATGCTCGAGTTGTCGATCTACGAGGGCATTCCCCACCTGCTGGTACCGGTAGTGACCGATGTTCGGAAAGCTGCTGCCGCCCTGGCCAACGTCATGCGCGAGATGGACCGTCGCTTTGAGCTGATGAAGGAGCTCAAGGTTCGCAGTATCGACGACTACAACGCGCGCGTGGCCGAGCAGCTCGAAGAAGAGTACGAAGAGTACGAGGAAGAAGAAGAGCTGGAAGAGGAGCTCGAGGTCGCCGAGTACGAAGAGTACGAGGAAGGCGAGGAAGAGGAAGAGGACGAGGACGAAGAGGAGTACGAGCTCGAAGAAGAAAACCCGCACGAGCATCTCCCCCGGCTGGTGGTCGTGGTGGACGAGCTGGCAGATCTTATGATGGTGGTGGGCCGCGAGGTCGAAGAGTCGATCACGCGCCTGGCGCAGAAGGCGCGGGCGGCGGGCATACACCTGATACTGGCCACGCAGCGTCCTTCGGTCGACGTCATTACCGGGCTGATCAAGGCCAACTTTCCCGCGCGCATTTCTTTCCAGGTCACCTCGCGGCATGACTCCAAGACCATTCTCGACGGCGTCGGGGCCGAGCGCCTGCTGGGCATGGGCGATATGCTCTACATGGCTCCCGGCACTTCGTTCCTGGCGCGCCTGCACGGAGCCTTTATCAGCGATCGCGAGATCGACGAGGTCGTTGAGTTCATCAAGGAACAGGGCGCCCCGCAGTACCAGATGGAGCTGCTCGACAGCCAGCCTGGCGACGACGAGGACGAGGGCGAACAGGACTTCTACGACGAGCTTTACGACAAGGCCGTTGACGTGGTTACCCGGCACGGGCAGGGTTCAACGTCGTGGGTACAGAGGCAACTGGGAGTGGGTTACAACCGTGCGGCGCGCATCATGGAACAGATGGAGCGCGACGGAGTGGTGGGTCCGGCCGACGGGTCGCGCCCGCGACAGGTGCTGGCCCCGGCCATACCGCCCGCTTGACCGCCCATTTCGGTTCTCTGGCCCTGCTGGCGGTCCTTCTGCTGACCGCGCCGGCTGCTTCGTCGGCCGCTTCTTCTGCCGACGCGCACGACATGCTGTCCTGCTACGGAGAGTTCTGGCGCAACACGACCACGCTCGCGGCCGATTTCTCGCAGGCCGTGCACGTGCCGGGCATACAGGAGCCCGTGCGCACCGGCGGCCGGTTTTATTTTGCGGCGCCCGATCATTTTCGCTGGGATTACACCGCCGGCGAACGGCAGACAGTGGTAGGCGACGGCACCTGGCTGTGGATATACCAGCACGAGCTCGAGCAGGTCTACCGGCTTGATTACCGGCGCGCTTTTGGCGGCGGAGGCCTGGTGGCGCTGATGGGCGATACCGACTTGCTCGAGTCCCGTTACCGATCCGAAGTGTTCGAGTCCGACGGGCCGCGTGTTACCCTGCGCCTGGAAAAGATGCCCGTATCCGAACATGCAGCGGCCGAAACCGTGGAAATCGTACTGCGGCAGCCCGATTGCCGACCGGTTTCTTTGCAACTGACCGACGCAATAGGCAGCGTGACCCGCATGGAACTGGCCGGCCTGGAACTCGACACCGTGCTGGCCGAGCGCCTGTTTCACTTTGAAGTCCCGGCCGGAGTTGATCTCATCGAGGAACCGGCGGCTTCTGCTCCGGAGGCCGCCAGCCCGGCTGGCACCGCTGCCGAGGGTGGGGCTGGCAGGTGAGCGGCGGCGTGGGCGACAGGAAGAAAATCTTTTTCGTGCCGCTGGGCTGTGCCCGTAACCACGTCGACGGCGAGTACATGCTGGGCCAGGCGCGCGCGGCGGGCCACGAAATCGTGGGCACGGCGGCCGATGCCGACACCATAGTGGTGAACACCTGCGCCTTCATAGAGGAGGCCCGGCAGGAATCGATAGATACCATCCTCGGCTTGGCCGCTGGCGATTCAGCTGCTGGCGATTCCGCCGCAACCACTGGCCGCAGCTCGCCGCGCATGCTGGTCACCGGTTGCATGGCCGAGCGCTACGGCCAGGAACTGTCGCAGGCCATACCGGAGATCGACGTGATGGTGGGCACCGGCGACCTCGATCGCTTTGTGGAGGCGCTCAACGCGCCCGGTGGCAGCAGCTTCACGGGCAAGCGCCACTACCTGCCAGCGGCTGGCGCGGCGCGCGAAGTAGATCTCTCGCAGGGCTGGGCCTGGGTCAAGGTCTCGGAGGGCTGCGACCACGAGTGTTCGTTCTGCGCTATTCCTTCGTTCAGGGGGCGCCACGAGAGCAGGACGGTGGAGGATGTGGTCGAAGAGGTTCGCGGCCTGGTGGCCGCTGGTGCGCTGGAGGTCAACCTGGTGGCCCAGGACCTGAGCGCTTACGGACGTGACAGGAAACAGCGCGACGGCTTATCACAGTTGCTGCGGCAGTTGGACGGGTTGCAGGGGCTCGAGCGCGTGCGTTGTTTTTACATGTACCCGACCACGCTGGTAGACGAGACCCTCGACGCCATGCGCGAGCTATCCTCGGTGTGCAACTACCTCGACCTGCCGCTTCAGCACGCCGACCGCGAGATGCTCAAGCGCATGCGTCGGGCCGCCGATCCGGACGCCACCCGTCGCCTGCTCGACAGGGTTCGCAGCAAGGTTCCGGACGTGGTGCTGAGGTCGTCGTTCATCGTGGGATTTCCGGGCGAGACCGACGAGGCCTTCGAGCGCCTGTGTCGCTTCGTTGAGGAGCAGCGCTTCGGGCACCTGTCGGTGTTCGAGTATTCGCGCGAGGAAGGCACCACGGCAATGGCGCTGGGCGACGAGGTGGCTCCCGAGCTGGCGAGGCTCAGGCGCGACCGCCTGCTTGATCTGCACGAAGGCCTGCGCGTGGGCTACCTGGCCGCCCGCGTGGGCAAGCCCGAGCGCGTGTTGGTCTGCGGCCGCGACGGCGACGGCAACTGCTACGGGCGCACGAGCTGGCAGGGCCCCGATGTTGACGGCGTGACCTGGCTGGGCGATGCGCCGGGGGCCCCGACGGCGGGCATGCTCGACGTCTCGGTTACGGGTTCTGACGGCTACGATCTTTTTGCGGTGCCGCGGGCGTCGCAGGGGAGCTGGCGGTCATCGCGGCCAGGGCCTGTTGACGCCGCAGGCCGCCGGAACTAGGTTACGCCGCTCAATACGGGCAACCTGATGCCCTGGGGTGGGCGGTAGAGACTGATGAGAAAGCGAGAACTGGATAAATTTGAGGCACTATTGCTTGAGATGCGCAGTGACATCCTGCGCGAGATCAAGCAGGACATGAAAGAAGGGCGCGAAGGCGAAGCCGGCGAGGGTCGCGACACCTATGACATTGCCAGCGACGACCGCGATCGAGAGATAAACCTTCTTCTCGGCGACAGGGACCGTCGCAAGCTGAAGCTGGTGGATGAGGCCCTGGAGCGCATAGAGAGCCGTGACTACGGCAAGTGCGAAGAGTGCGAGGGTGATATATCTCCCTCGCGGCTCAAGGCCATGCCCTTCAGCGAGCTTTGCGTCACCTGCCAGGACGAGTACGAGCAGGCCCAGCGCACCATGCACACCGACGGTGGCGATAGCCTGTCGGCGCGCGTTCCGTCTGGCGAAAGCGAACCTGAAGTTTCCTGATACGAGCTCACCGGTCGACCGCTCTGCTGTTCTACGGCGGCAGCTGTTAGCCGCCCGCAGGGTTCGTGCTAGTCTGCGTTGACGATGGCCGGACCCGACAAACCACAGGGCTCATGCGAGCGGCAGTTCCAGGCAAGCGACGGGACCTGCGGGTGAACGGCTGGCTGAGCGAGCTCTTTGTCTCGCTGCAGGGCGAGGGCAGTTACTCCGGGCAGCGGCAGTTGTTCGTGCGCCTGTCGGGCTGCAACATGCGCTGCCGCTACTGTGACACTCCCGACTCGCTTGAAAAGACCCAGCGCTGCCGCGTCGACTTTCCTGGCGGTGAGAGCAAGTTTCTCGACAATCCCGTATCGGTAGAAACACTGGCCGCCGTGGTGGCCCGCTTCATCGCCGAAGATCCTTCCATAGCCATGTTGGCGGTAACCGGTGGCGAGCCCATGATGCAGGCCGATTTTCTCGAGGCCTGGTTAAAGGCCTCGCCCCCCGAACGTCCCTGCCTGCTTGAGACCAACGCCACCATCGCCCGGGGGCTGGATCGGCTGTTGCCATCGTTCAGCGTCGTGTCGGCCGACGTGAAGTTGCCGTCCAACAGCGGCGAGGCTTCCTTCTGGAAGCAACACGAGGAGTTTCTTTCGGGTTGCGCCGGGGTCGAGCTTTACGTCAAGATGCCGGTAGACGCGGTCACCAGCCGTGAAGACGTGGTCAGGGGGGCCGAACTGGTGGCCCGTTGTGCTCCGGGGGCCACGCTTTACCTGCAGCCGCTGGCCGACCCCGGGTCCAGCGAAGCGGCCCAGCCGGCTGCCTTCATGGAAGAGTTGCTCGCCGAAGCATCCGCGCGGGTGGCAGACACACGGGTTTCGGTGCAGATGCACAAGGTGATGGGCCTGCGATGAGCGGCGCTACGCAGGGTTCGGCCTCACCGGGTTCCAATGCCCAGGAGTATCGCCATGCCACCTGGCATCAATTGCAGTCGGAGGTTTTTGATCTTCTCATCATAGGCGGAGGCATAAACGGTGCCGCGGTGGCGAGGGACGCCGTGCTCAGGGGCATGTCGGTGGCGCTGGTCGAGCGCTCCGACTTCGCGTCGGGTACCAGCAGCCGCTCGTCCAAGCTCATCCACGGCGGGGTGCGTTACCTGGAGCAGGGCGACATCGGCCTGGTGCTCGAAGCCTGCCGCGAGCGCGACTTGTTGCGCACGCGCATCGCGCCCCACCTTGTGCGCGCGCAGAGGTTCCTGTTTCCCATCTACGCCGACGATTCTCTCTCCCTGTGGAAGATGCGCGCCGGCCTGCTGGCCTACGACATGCTGGCTGCTTTTCGCAACGTGGAGCCGCACCGCGGGCTGGGTGCCGCCGAGGTCATGGCCGAAGAGCCCGGACTGCTGTCCGAGGGCCTCACGGGCGGTGCCGTCTACTGGGATTGTTCGACCGACGACGCGAGGCTCACCGTCGAAACTGTGCTCGCCGCGCGTTCGGGCGGGGCCGCGGTGCTCAACTACGCCGAGGTCGTGGCCCTGGACAAGGACAGCACGGGTCGGTTGGCGTCGGCCGTGGTACGTGATCTTGAACTGGGGCGCGAAGCCCGCGTTCGCGCCCGGTGTTTTGTTAACACCAGTGGGCCGTGGCTCGACGCGCTGAGAAAACTCGACGACGGCGGTACGCCTCCCAGGCTGCGCGTGACCAAGGGCGCTCACGTGATATTAGATCGGGCGCGCCTGCCGGTAAACAACGCGGTGGTCATACGCGGCGCCGTCGACGACCGCGTCATGTTTGCCATTCCCTGGCAGACGCGCGTGCTCGTGGGCACGACCGACACCTGGTACGAGGGCGACCCTGCCGAGGTGTCGGTTGAGAAAGAAGACGTCGATTACATCCTGGCCAGCGTTAACCGGGCCTTTCCGACGGCCGACCTGCTGGCCGGCGACGTCGTGAGCAGCTACGCCGGCCTGCGCCCGCTGGTGCAGCCCGAAGACGAGCTCGACGAGTCTGACGTGAGCCGCGATGACCAGGTGTTCGAGAGCCCCTCGGGGCTGGTGTCGCTGGGAGGGGGCAAGCTGACCACGCACAGGCACGTGGCCGAGCGAATAGTGAACCGCGTGGCCCGATGGGTGGGCCGCCCGGTAGGCCGCTGCCGCACAGCCCAGGTGCCGTTGCCCGGGGCGGCCGGCGTCGAGCCCGGCGTGGCCATGCACAGGGCCCCGGGGTCGGGCGAAGAGCACGTGCGCTGGCGCTACGGGGCGAGGGCTGCCGAAGTGTCGGCCCTGGTCAGGGGCGATGAGGAATTGGCGACCGGCCTGGTCGACGATACGCCCGATCTCAAGGCCGAGCTGGTGCACGCCGTTGACCAGGAGATGGCCATGTCGCTCGAAGACGCGCTGACCAGGCGCACGCATGTCACGCTCGAGAGCGCCCAGGTCAGCGAGCAGCTGGCCCGCTCGGCCGCTGGCCTGCTGGCCAAGCACCTGGGCTGGGACGACGAGCGGGTAGAGCTCGAGGTAAAAAAATATCTCGCCAGCGTGCAGTTTTGCGGTGCCACGACGCCGTAGAAAGCAGCCCGGCCAGCAGAAAACGTCAAGGGTAAAACATTGACTTGCCTGTCAAAGGGGTGAATGATTCCCCGTTCGGCGACCGGGATCTGCCGAGCCCCCACTGATGTTGCTCGCTGCGCTCGAACTGGACAGGAAGGCCCTGTCCGATGTTGCCGAAGAATACGGCCTCGGCCGCCTGATCGATGGCAGCGGTGCGATAGAACAGCGCGGCTTCAGGCGCTACCGGCTCGTTACCGGCAAAACCACTTACAACATGGACGTCTACCTGGTGGACGACGAGGTAGACCTGAGGCGTGAAATGGACGTCATGGCCTTCCTCGAGAAGCACAACTTCGCCTCCCCGAGGTTGGTCGTGCAGCGCAGCGGCCGACCGTTTGCCGAACGGGGCGACTACCTGCTGGTGGTTACCAGGCATCCCCAGGCTGAGTTCTGCGACGAGGCCGGGCTGACCGAGAAACGCATCTACCGCTCGGGCAGCGCCATCGGCGAATTTCACACGCTGTGTCGCAGTTACAAGAAAGGCGCCGACAGCCGCATGGGTTTTGATCAGGTGTTTGAGACCTACGCCGAGGTGCGCCGGCGAATACCACCGTACTTCAAGAAAATAGTGCGCACCCTGGACGAGGAGACGGAGTACCTGGGCAACTACCTTGAGACCAAGCTGCCCAAGGGATTTATCCACGGCGGGCTGGCGCTCGACTGCATATCGTTCAAGGGTGAGTCGGTCGCCTGTATATCCGACTTCTGGGACGCGAGCCGAGGCAAGTACGTGTTTGACCTCGCCACGGCGGTAAACGCCATGTGTTTTGTAGACGGCAGCTACTCGCTCGACCGTTTCACTGCCCTGATGGCGGGCTACGAATCGCTCAGGACCCTGTCGCTGGCCGAGTGGGACTCGTTTCCCAACGAGATGCGCTTTGCGGCGCTCAAGTTCGGGGTGGTCAGCCTGCACCGTTTTTTTGACGCGGGCAGGGAAGAAGGCGAGCGCATCAACAACGACTTCAGGCGTTATATCGAACGCCTGCGTGTGCTCAGGCGCGAAGTCGACGGTGGCATGGAAAACCTGCTCATGGCCATGGCCACCGGCTACGACTACCGAAAGTACCAGCGCGTGAAGGGCGCCGACGGCGAGGACGGTTAGGGTCTTGGCCCGCATTGAAGACAGTGTGCGTGATATCCTCGTTGCGCTGGGCGAAGACCCCGACCGCGAGGGGCTGGTCAAGACGCCCGAGCGGGTGGCGCGCAGCTACGAGTTCCTGTCCAGCGGTTACCAGCAGGACCCCGACGAGGTGATTGGCGACGCTCTGTTTACCGAGGACTACTCGGAGATGATAATCGTGCGCGACATCGATTTCTTCTCGCTGTGCGAGCACCACATGTTGCCTTTCTACGGCCGCGCCCACGTGGCCTACGTCCCCGACAAGCACATAGTGGGCATCAGCAAGCTGGCCCGCCTTGTGGAGTGTTACGCCAGGCGCTTGCAGGTACAGGAACGCATGACCTCGCAGATCGCCGGCTTTATCCAGGACAAGCTCAATCCCCTGGGTGTGGGCGTGGTCATACGCGCCGAGCACATGTGCATGCGCATGCGCGGCGTGCAGAAGCCCAACTCCTCGGTGGTGACGAGCTCGTTGCTGGGCGTGTTCCAGAAGCGCGACACCCGCCAGGAGTTCATGAACCTGCTGTCCTGACCCCCGGGGCTCGCCTCGGCGCTGGCTCAAGAGCGGGCCGCCGCGTGCTGTTCAGAACGAGGCCCACCAGGGACGGGCCTGCTGCTCGTAGCCTTCCAGTTTAACTCCGTAGTGCTCCAGCAGCGTGCCCTGGGCGCGCTGCTGACTGGCCTCGGCCAGCGCGTGGTCAGTCACCGCCAGGGTACGGGCGGCCATGGAGTCGGCCAGCTTCTGCTGGAAACCCAGCACGTCGGTTGTCGTGACCATGCCCTCTTCAAAACGCCGGCGCTGGTCGTGCAGGTTTTCGTCGGCCAGGTCCACCGCCAGCCGGGCTGCCTGCACTCGCTGCCAGGCCGAGGCCAGGTCGGCGCGGGCGCGGTCGAGTTGCAGGATCACTGTGGATTCGAGATCTTCGAGTTCATGGTCGGCCTGCAGTTGCCGGGCGTGGGCTCTTTCGAGCCGGGCCCGGGAAGCACTGCGTGCCAATGGCAGCTCAAAACTCAGCCCCACCGACCAACGGTTGAAGTCGCCGTCGGCCAGCAGGTCGATAGCGTCCGACCAGCTGCCGCCGAAGGGGTTGCTCACCACCTCGTCGCTGCCGAAGGGGCTTATGGGTACCGCGCGCCCACCGGCGCCAAGAAGGGTATAACCGGCCGACAGCGAAAGTGACGGTAGCCGGTCGTCCCTGGCCTTACTCACGCCCAGCACGCGGTTTTCGCGTTGCAGGCGGGCCAGCCGTAGCTCGGGTCGGCGCTCGAGCGCCAGCGCGAGCGAGCGCTCGGGGTCTGCCCGCGACGCGACGGGCTCGTGGCCGTGCGCGGGCTGGATTTCAAACGGGCGGGGGCCGTCGCCCGCCCTTACCATGTGCGCAAGCCTGAGCAACGAGAGGCGGACCTCGTTGCCGGCCGACAGGGCCTGCTCCTCGCGGCTCGCGGCTTCTGCGCGCGCCTCCTTGACGGCTACCGGCGCCAGCATGCCGACCTGCACGCGTTTTTCGGCGTCGTCGGCCAGGCTGCGAGCAAGTTCCAGGGCCAGTTGTGCGGCCTCGCTACGCGACTCGGTCAGCACCACGTCCCAGTAGGCCCCGGCGATGGCGAATACGAAGTCGGCGAGGTCGGCGGCAAAGCGTGCGCGCTCGGCTGCGGTGTCGTTGCGCGCCAGCTTGAGCGTAATTTCGTCCTGCATGCCCCAGCGGTTGCGCAGCAGCGGCTGCTCCAGGCCCAGGCCCAGGCTGGGGCGGTACTCGGGAACCAGGCCCTGGAAAGACGAGTTGGTTTCGCGCCGGGCAGCGGCCAGCGAAAGGTCCAGCGTGGTTCCACTCCTGAGCAGCTTGGACAACGACAGCGAGCCCGAAGCCTGCTCTTCGCTGAGCACCGAGTCGCCGTCTTCGGCGCCGGCCAGCGCGCTGGTCGGCACCAGGTTGCTGCGGTCCCAGCCCAGTTCGAGCTTTAACACCGGCTCCCAGGCGGCCAGTGCTTCCAGCTCGCCGCTGCGGGTGGCCACGGGCAACTGGGCGCGGGCCAGCACGCCCGGGTTGCCGGCTATAGCGGTGGCCACGGCCTGGCGAAGGCTCATCTCCTGCGTTGCCGGTATAAGCGGTGCCGGCGCGCTCTCCAGGGCCAGGGCTGTGCCGCCTGACACTGAGGCGAGCAAGAGACTTGCGCAGGCGATGGCTGTGCGGGGGCTGATCACTGTATTACGGGCGGCCTCGCGCACGCTTACGGTGCTGTTTATCCCGCGGACGCAAAGACCCGCACTAGACGTTGACCGGCCCCCGGCCTGCCGTCAAGACCCTCCGGGGTCAGCCCCTGGGCCGGTTTATACGGGACCGGTTCACCCCTGGGCGGTTGACATCCACCCCCTCGGGGAATAATTAGCCATACCGGCAACAGCCGGCCCGCCTGCCGCGTAGACTTTTCAGCGCGTGGCCATCCGGCCTGTTCGGACCACGCCATGACTACAACGATACTCAAACGTTATCTGCTCGCCCCCGGGCCCACCCAGGTACCCGCCGAGGTGCAGCTGGCCATGGCCGCGCCCATCATTCACCACCGCACGCCACAGTTCAGCGAGTTGTTCGGCAAAACCGCGGCCGGTGCGCGCGCCATGTTCGCCACCGAGCAGCCCGTGATGATGCTCGCCTGCACGGGCACAGGTGGTATGGAGGCCGCGGTCACCAACACTCTCAGCCACGGCGACCACGTGCTGGTCGTAAAGGGTGGCAAGTTCGGTGAGCGCTGGGAAGAAATAGCGCTGCGCTACGGCCTGCGCGTTACAGCGCTGGATGTCGAGTGGGGCAAGGCCGTTGACCCTGCCCAGGTGGCAGCCATCCTCGAGCAGGCCGACGACCTGAAGGCCGTGCTCGTGCAGGGCAGCGAGACTTCGACCACGGTGCTGCACCCGGTGACCGAGCTGGCCGCCTTGACCCGCGACCGCGACTGCCTGCTCATAGTGGACGGCATAACCTCGGTGGGCGTGGTCGACATGCCCATGGACGCCAGCGGCATAGACGTGCTCGTCACCGGTTCGCAGAAGGCCATGATGTTGCCGCCGGGGCTTGCCCTGGTGGCCCTGAGCGAGAAGGCCTGGCGCGCGAACGAGAGCGCCGACCTGCCGCGCTATTACTTTGACCTGGCGCGCGAGCGCGACGCGCTGGCCAAGGACACTTCGGCCTACACACCGGCCGTGTCGCTGGTTACGGGCCTGGCGGCGGTGTTCGAGCTGGTGGAGGCCACCGGCGGCTGGCCGCAGGTGTACCGCAGGCACGATATTCTGGCGCGGGCCACGCGCGCGGGCGTGCTCGCCATGGGCCTGGAGTTGCTGGCGCCCGACGCGCCCAGCCCGGCGGCCACCGGCGTTCTCCTGCCCGAGACGGTGGACGGCGGCGCGTTGACCAGGTACCTGCGCGACACCATGGGCGTGACCGTGGCCGGTGGACAGGGCCGCCTCAAGGGCCGCATCGTGCGCCTGGCCCACATAGGCTACGCCGATACCTTTGACGTGGTGGTGGCGCTGTCGGCACTCGAAATGGGGCTGGCCGGCCTGGGTCACGAAGTCGAATTCGGGCGCGGCACGGCCGCCGCCCAGAAGCTGCTCATGGAGATGTACGCTTAGCATGGCCGAGGTCTGCAAGGTTGTTGTTTCGGACAAGCTGGCGCCCGAGGGCCTGGCCATACTCGAGGCCTCGCCGGGCCTGTCGCTGGACTACCAGCCCGGCCTGTCGCCCGAAGATCTCGCGGCTGTTGTAGCCGACGCCCACGGGTTGATCATACGCAGCGGCACGCGCGTTACGGCCGAGCTGCTGGATGCTGCAACAGAGCTCAAGGTCGTGGGCCGCGCGGGCATAGGGGTGGACAACGTAGACGTGGCCGAGGCCACGCGCCGCGGCGTGGTCGTCATGAACACGCCCGGTGGTAACAACGTCACCACCGCCGAGCACACCGTGTCGCTGATGATGGCACTGGCGCGCCACATACCGCAGGCCAACGCCACGCTCAGGCAGGGCGACTGGCGACGCAGCGACTTTGTGGGTACTGAGCTCTGCGGCAAGACCCTGGGCGTGGTGGGGCTTGGAAACATAGGCTCCATCGTCAGCGATCGCGCGCGCGGCTTGAAGATGAAGATAGTGGCCTACGACCCTTTTCTCACCCAGGAGGGGGCCACCCGGCTGGGCGTGGAGCTGGCGACGCTCGCAGAAGTGTACGCACGGGCTGATTTTCTGACCGTGCACACCCCGCTCACCGACGACACCCGCGGCATGGTGGGCGACGACGCCTTCGCCGCCATGCGCGACGGCGTACGCATAGTAAACTGCGCCAGGGGTGGCATAGTCGACGAAGAAGCGCTGCTGCGGGCGCTCGAGTCGGGCAAGGTAGCTGGCGCGGCCCTGGACGTGTTCGCCGAAGAACCGCCCACCGATTTTCGCCTCGTGGAGCACCCGGCGGTGGTGGCCACACCCCACCTTGGAGCAAGCACCGGCGAGGCCCAGCTCAACGTGGCCCTGGCCGTGGCCGAGCAGGTGCGCGACTACNNACCACCCGCTGCTCGCCCACGAGCGCGTGATCTGCACGCCGCACCTGGGCGCATCGACCGAGCAGGCGCAGGTGAATGTGTCGGTGGCGGTGGCCGAGCAGGTGCGCGACTACCTGGTCGACGGGGTGGTGGTCAACGCCATCAACCTGCCGTCGGTCTCGATCGAGATGGCGGAGCGCATAGCGCCGTATCTTCTGCTGGCCGAGCGCATGGGCAGTCTGCACGGCCAGCTGGCCGAGGGCGATGCCCCCACCGAGGTCACGGTGGAATACCACGGCGAGGCGGCCGAGCTCGAAGACACCCGCCCGGTGAGCGCGGCAGTGCTCAAGGGCCTGCTGTCGAGTTTTTTCGACGCGCCGGTCAACGCTGTCAACGCCGAGTCCATAGCCAGCGAACGCGGAGTGCGCCTGGTCGAGGTGCGCGAGCGTGCGAGCTCGGCCTTCGCGAGTTCGCTCACCGTGCGCTTGAGCGGCCCGACCGGCGGGCACGTCATTTCGGGCGCCGTGTTCGGCCGCGCGACGGTGCGCCTGGTGCGGCTCGACGATTTTTACTTCGAGGCCATCCCCGAGGGCAACATACTCATACTCAACAACAAGGACGTGCCGGGCGTGGTGGGACGCGTGGGCGCGTTGCTGGGCGAGGCCAACATCAACATTTCGGGCGTGGTGCTGGGCAGCGTTGACGGCGAGGCCGTGTCGTTCTTTCACGTCGACGACCCCCTTGACGCCGCTCAGCTCGAGAGCCTGCGGGCCCTGCCCGAGATAACCGGTGCGCGCATGGTCTGCCTGTAGGCCCGCGAGTGCGGATCAAAGAACGGTGAATATCAATACCAACAGCGTGGCCGTGGTTGGCCTGCAGTGGGGCGACGAGGGTAAGGGTAAGATCGTTGACCTGCTGGCCGAGGCCGCCGACGTGGTGGTTCGCTTCCAGGGCGGCAACAACGCCGGCCACACCCTGGTGGTTGATGGTGAGCAGACCGTGCTGCACCTGGTGCCGTCGGGTGCCCTGCACGCCGATACCACCTGTGTCATAGGCGGCGGCGTGGTGGTGGACCCCGGCGTGCTCGCCTCCGAGCTCGCGAGCCTGCGCGCACGCGGCTACCTGGTAGAACCGGGCAGCCTCATGCTGAGCCAGGAAGCTCACCTGATACTGCCCTACCACAAGGCCATCGACCAGGCCCGCGAGCGCAAGCGCGGCAAGGGTAAGATCGGCACCACCGGCCGCGGCATAGGCCCGGCCTACGAGGACAAGTTCGCGCGCATCGGCATAAGGGCCGGCGACCTGCTCGACCGCGACGGCTTCGTGGCGCGTCTTAGAGAAAACCTGGCCGAGAAGAACGCCTACCTCGAGGCTATGCTTGGCGAAGGTGCACTGGATTTTGACTCGGTGCTGGCCGAACTCGACGAGAGTACTGCCGGCTTGCTGGAACTGGTGGCCGACACTTCCAGCTGGCTCGACGAGGCCACGAGGTCGGGCAGCAAGGTGCTGTTCGAAGGCGCCCAGGCGCTCATGCTCGACGTCGACCACGGCACCTATCCCTTCGTGACGTCTTCTAATACCGGTACCGGGGCCATCGCCACCGGCGCGGGCATAGCACCGTCACTGGTGGGCCGCGTGCTGGGCATCACCAAGGCCTACACGACCAGGGTGGGGTCGGGGCCGTTTCCCACCGAGCTCGACAACGAGGTGGGAGAGAGCATGCGCGAAACCGGCGGCGAGTTCGGTGCCACCACGGGCAGGCCCCGCAGGTGCGGTTGGCTTGACGCCGTGCTGCTGGCCAAGGCGGTGCGCATCAACGGCGTCGACGGTCTCACGGTGACCAAGATCGACGTGCTCACCGGTATCGAAACGCTCAACATCTGCACCGGCTACCGCGACCCGGCCGGCGAGCCCTGCGACGTGCCTTCGACGGTGGCGGCCCTCGAACTGGTAGAGCCTGTGTACGAGCAGATGCAGGGCTGGGACGAAGACCTCGGCGCTGCTCAAAGCCTCGACGATCTACCGCGCGCGGCGCGGGCCTACCTGGCCAGGATCGAAGAGCTCGCGGGCGTGCCCGTGGACGTGGTCTCGCTGGGCCAGGACCGATCGCGCACCCTGGTTCTCGAGCACCCATTCGGCGTCTGACGGCCGATCAACGGGCAGCAGCGACGCCGCCCTTGCGCGGGTCAGACGCAGCCAGCAATGTTCCGTCGTCGCGCCGCACGACCATCTGCACGGCCGCCGCGCGTTTACCCACCACCAGCTTGTGACCGCGTCGGCGCAGGCTGTCGGCCAGGTGTTGCCCGGCGCCCTGTTCGAGCATGAGAAGGTCGGGCATCCACTGGTGGTGCAGGCGCGGGGCGCTTATGGCGTCGAGCGGACCCTTGCCGAACTCGGTTGCGTTGAGCAGAGCCTGCAGCGTGCCGCTGATGATGAGCGGACCACCCGAAGCGCCCACCGCCATTCGTGCCTTGCCGTCGGCCACCAGCAGGGTGGGCGACATGCTCGACAGCGGACGCTTGCCGCCGGCCACCGAGTTGGCCTCGCTGCCAACCAGGCCGTAGACGTTGGCGTGGCCGGGCCTGAGGCTGAAGTCGTCCATGGTGTTGTTGAGCGGGTAGCCGCGGCCGGGGACTCCCAGCATGGCGCCGAAGCCGGTGTTGACGCTGCTCGTGCAGGCCGCAGCGTTGCCCCGGGAGTCGATGACCGACACGTGCGAGGTGCCGGCATCATCGCTGGTCATCGAGCCCCCCCAGGTCCGGGCGGGGACAGGTGCTACCGTGCTCAGCCGTGAGCGCACCCAGGCGGCGTGCTCGGCCGACAACAGTCGGGCCAGGGGCACGTCGAAGTAAGCGGGGTCGCCGTACCAGCGGGCGCGGTCGGCGAAGGCCGCGCGCATGGCTTCGGCCAGCAGGTGGCTGTAACTGGCGCTGTTGTGTTCGAGCTGGGCCAGGCGGTAGGGGGCAAGCACCGCCAGCACCTGGCCAATAAGCCCACCGCCGCTGCTGGGCGGGGGCATGCCCAGCACGGTCTGCCCGCGCCAGGCGAGCGCGACCGGCTCGCGCTCGATCACCCGGTAGTCGCGCAGGTCTTCTTCGCTCATGATGCCGCCGTGCGAGCGCAGGGCTGCGAGCAGGTCACGGGCGATGGGGCCGCTGTAGAAGGGCGAGGGACCTTCATCGGCCAGCACGCGCAGTGTGCGCGCCAGCTCGGGCCGACGCAGCGTCTCACCCTCGGCGAAGGGGCTGCCGTCGTCGTGGAGAAATTCGGATGCCAGGCTGGGGTCGGCCGCCAGTTCGTCGCGGTGGCGGGCGAGGGAGTCGGCCAGGTGGGCTTCGAGCTTGAAGCCCTGCTCGGCAAGCCGTATGGCGGGGGCGGCCACCTCGGCCATGGAGAGGCTGCCGTAGTGCTGTAGAGCCCAGGCCATGCCGGCCGCTTCTCCGGGTACGGCAACCGCCAGTCCGCCACGGCGGCTGGCGTCGTCGGCCAGGCCTTCGGACATAAAAGTGTCACGCCGGGCCGCCGACGGCGCGGTCTCGCGAAAATCGAGGGCGCGGGCGCCCCGCCCGTCGGCCAGCCAAAGGAGCATGAAGCCCCCTCCTCCCAGGCCGGCGGACGAAGGGTTGACCACGCCGGTGGCGAGCGTCGCGGCAACGGCGGCGTCGATGGCGTTGCCGCCAAGGGCGAGTATTTCGAGCCCCGCTTCGGAGGCAAGGCGGTGCTCGGCCGCCACCGCACCCATCCGGCCAGACAACAGCTGGCCCGATAGCTGCCCGCCATCGGCCCGCGAGGCAGCCTCGGCCAGGGGCCCGGCTGCGGCGGCGGCCAGGACGAACAAGGCGGCCGTCGCCGACGTCAAGTAAATGTTCGCGGTGCGCTTCACCCGTGGGGTTGTAGAAGCGAGGGCGAGCGTATGCAAGAATCCCTCGTCCGCCGGGCTGGTGGTGCAGCGAGAGCCGAGATGAGCAAGGCCGAAGAAAAGACAGCGAGCAGCGAGCTTCCGCCGCCCGGCGAGAAGCAGTTCTACCTGCAGGCCTTCCGCGGCAGGGCCATCCTTTTTCACCTGGCCGACCCGGGCCCGCAAAAAGCCGTGCAGGCCGTGGTTGACCAGCTGGTCGCCAATCGCAGCATGGTGGTCGTGGTGTCGGATGCGGCACGGGCGGCGGTTGGCCCGGGCAGGCGCGATCTCGCCGAGGGTAGCCCGGTGCTGGCGCGGCTGGCTGCGCGGCTGGTAGAGAGCCGGCTGGTCAGGGTGAAGCGGCCCCGGACCGCTGCCGTGAAATCGTTGGCCTTCTCGCTGCAACTGGCCTCGCGGCTGGGTATAGGCAAGGTGGTGCTTGTCGATGGCAGGGGCGGGCTGGCTGCGACCGGTCAGGGCGCGGGCGCGGGTGGCTCCTTCGTCAGCGCGGCCGGTCTCAAGCGCCTGCTGGCCGGCGACCGGGATACAGGTGGCTGGAGTCACGCCGAACTCGGCTTGATGCTGGCTGCATTGGGCGACGGTGTGGAGGCCATCAACCTGACTTCGGCCGAGGGCTGCGCTGCCGAGCTGTTCAGCTACCGGGGCAGCGGTACCCTGCTCAGCGCTCATACTTACTGCAGGCTCGGGCGCCTGGGCGTGGACGACTACACCGACGGCTTGCGCCTGCTCGCCAAGGGCGAGCGCGAGGGTTACCTGCTTGCTCGCAGTGAGCAGCAGCGCTACGAGCTGTTGCAGAGCGCTTACGGGGCCTGGTTCGAGCACCACCGCCTGGCCGGGGTGGCCGCGCTCAGGACCGCGCCTTATCGTCGCAGCCGCCTGGCCGAGATCTCGGGTTTGTACACCATAAGTCGGTTCAAGGGCGGAGGGGTGGGTGCTCGCCTGCTCGCCCACCTGCTCGGCAGGGCGCGCGAGTTGAAGCTGCGCGCCGTCTTTGCCTGCACCGCGGATCGGGCCGCCGGCGAGTTCTTTGAGCGGCAGGGCTTCGTCGAGGTCGAGCGCGGGCGCGTGCCGGCTTCGAAGTGGAAGGGGCGCAAGGGTGATCTGCCTCGCGTGTACTGGAGGGACCTTTAAGGTCGGGAGGTGAACCGTGGCTATGTACTTGAGGACTTTCGGTGGCGTGCTGGTGGCGCTGGGCCTGGTGGCCAGCGTTTCGTGCTGGAGCGGCCTGCTCGGCGATGAGTCTTACTACAAGGCCCTGCGGGCGCTGGAGAAGTACCCGGGCAACATTCTCTACACCACCGAACTGCGCATGGCCGAGCCCAGGCACATGCTGTTGGGCGCGGGAACGGCGATGGGACTGCCCATGGGACTTGTTTTTGGCAGTCTTTGCCTCGGCCTGGCCGAACTATTGGCCGGCCGCGGCCGAGAGGCGTAAAAGTCCCGTGGCGGGATTTTCCCCTTTACGGGCGCGCAAGTGACGGATTCCTAACGGCTTGTTGTTGTCACGCGAACAACGCGCGCGCTGCGTCATGTAAAGTATGCAAAAAATCTCTCGCAACTGTTGAATTCTGTCGCTCGGATAGGCACCTTGGATGGAACGGCGTTTCCGGATGGCGTGTCGTTCTGCTTTGGATTTCGGGGCAGAGGGGCGAGCCGGCCGGATAAGGCCAGGGGCGCGGCGGGTC
>DBZX01000059.1:12513-12698 GCA_002311335.1 bacterium UBP10_UBA1149 | reverse complement strand
TCCAGGTAGCAGTTGAATCCGCGGTGCGCGTACTGGGGGTCTTCGAGCAGATCGCTGCTGCGCTGCACCATGCCCGCCGGTACGCCGGCGGCCTGCAGCTGGTCCATGACCTCGTGCGGGCCGCGCCCGGTCGTCCACGCCGCTATCCACGCGTCGAGTTCATCCTGGCAGACCAGCCGCGCGGC
>DBZX01000059.1:10035-12300 GCA_002311335.1 bacterium UBP10_UBA1149 | reverse complement strand
GGCGCAGGGATAGATGCCGTGCGGAGCGGCTCGACGGTCGCGGTTGCCCATGCGGGTGGCGAGGTGGCCGAGGGCCTGGTACTCGAGGATCTCGGGCGCGAGAAACTGCAGGCCCATCTCGAACTGCGCGNNGTTCGCCGCGCGTGATCGATGGCCGCCATCAGGGTACTGCCGGTAAAGCGCGGGGCGATGGTGTCGGTGTAGGCCATCCACGGACCATCGGGCGCCAGGTCGGGCCAGCCGGTCACCTCGTAGAAACCCGCCACCGCGCCGGCGTGGTAACCGTAGCCGGCCATGGAGGCCGCCGGGCCGGTCTGACCCATCAGGCAGGTGCTGAGCATGACGATGCCGGGGTTGAGTTCGCGTGCGATGTCGTAGCCGATGCCGAGGCTGTCGACGGTGCCGGGCGTAAAGCTTTCCACGTAGACGTCGGCCCAGGCGATCAGTCGTTGCGCTACCCGGACCGCCACCGGGTCCTTGAGTTGCAGCGCCAGCCCGAGCTTGGAGCTGTTGAAGTTGGCGTAGAACTGGGAGCGGTTCCAGCCGGCAACGCCGTCCTTGAAGGGGCCTACGCCGCGCAGGTTGTCGGGCCGCGATTCGGACTCCACTCGCACGACGGTCGCCCCGTGGTCGGCCAGGTACTTTGAAGTCATGGGTCCGACGCCGATCCAGGAGAAGTCAGCCACCTTGAGGCCCGAGAAGGGTAGGTCGCCGCCAGTGGGCGCCGGCGACTCCGGTACCCGCGGCTTGCCGGCCAGCTCGGCGCGGATTTCGGCGCCGTGCTGGTTAATTGACGGCGCCGGGCGATCCAGTGGTAGCGGATCGGGGGTGCGGGCGAAGGCGCCGGGCACCGAGACCACCCGTCCGTCGGGCAGGGCCTGCTCGGCCCAGAAACCGCGCGCCTCCAGGTGGGGAAATGCCAGCAGGTCGGCCACGGTCTTGACGGGCGCGATGGTGGCCGAGGCATCAAGCGCGCGCTGGAAAAGATCGTCCTTGCGGTGCAGCTTCACGTAGCGGGCGATGGCCTCGATGATTTTTTCGAGCGAGTGCGGCAGGGGTTCGCCCGCCAGCATGCGCGCTTCAAAACCTTCCCACTGCTCGTCGGCCCAGGAGGGGTCGACCACGCCGTCTTTGACCATCCAGGGGACGATGATTTCCATCAGCGCACCGGTGGGAATCGACACGACGTGCCCATCGCGGCACTCGAAGACCAGCGGCAGGTTGAACTGGCCCAGTTGAAGAGCCGACCCCATGCGCTCAAAATCGTGCCCCTGTACCGCCGACGCCCCGATGCCGCTGAGCATGGTCCAGGTCATGGCACACTGGGCCGAGATGTCGACGAACTGGGCCTCCCCGGTCTGGCGCATGCGCGCGTGGGCCACGAGCGCGGCCACCGACATCTCGGCCCCGGCGTGCCGCCAGACCTGTGGCACCGAGACGCGAACCGGTGCCCGCTCGGCCACCCCCTGCAACGAGACCGGCCCACCCATGGCGGCGATGGTAAGGTCGGTCGCTGCCAGTTGGGCGTGCGGACCGTCGACTCCGAAGGGCGTGACCCTGGCGTTAACGATGCGGGGCTGGGCTGTCCGCAGTGTCTCGAACGAAATGCCCGCCCGTTCGAGATCGCCACCGGGGCCCGACTCCAGCACGAAGTCCGCCGTTTCCACCAGCCGCAGGAAAGTCTCGCGGTCGTCGGCCTCGCCCAGTTCCAACGCGATGGAACGCTTGTTGCGGTTGTAAGCGAAGAACTGGAGGCTGGCCTCGCCTTCGGGTGCATCGGCGAGCAGCGGCTCGCAACGACGTGCCGGTGNNAAGCAAAGGTTCACAACGACGTGCCGCCGAGCCGGCGCGCGGCTCCACGCGGATAACGTCGGCACCCAGGTCGGCCAGTATCATGCCGCCGATCTCGCCCCTGTCGTCGGTAAGATCGAGAACGCGGTAAGTGCTCAGCATGGTGGTTCAGCTCCCCCCGGCCCGGGACCCGTTGCACTCGGCAAGCGGTACCACCCGGGTCGTAACAGAAGGCGGGGCGAGATTGTCCAGCCAACGAAAAGTCATGAAACCGCGGGTTCGGCCGCCGGTGTCCAGCCAGTTATCGGTGCCCGGGTCGCTGCCCGCTATGACCAGGCGCACGCTGTTGTCGGGCTGCACGGAGGCCCGGGCCTTGGTGATAGAGCTTGGCCGGCGCCGGGGTTCGAGGCATTCGTGCCAGACGCTTTCCAACGTAACACTCCAGAAGCGCGTTTCGGGCGGCGTGAGTTCGAT
>DBZX01000059.1:8324-10015 GCA_002311335.1 bacterium UBP10_UBA1149 | reverse complement strand
CCAGCGCCTCGTCGTCGGCCAGGCGGAAAGAGCCGATCATGTAGAGGTTGTCGGGAGTGGTGTTCTCCGACCCCAGCTCCACGCTGTCGGCGGTAAGGAACTGGTTAGGCTGCTCGAGCAGCTCGGGTTTCACCGTGCGGTGCAGGGTGAACAGCTTGGCGATGGTCCAGGCTGCGCTCGTAAGCTGTACGGCAACCGACTCGTCGGTCGGGGGCGGTGGTGCAGACGGCGACTGGAGCGGCTCGATAGACAGGCGGGCGGGCTCGTCGGTCTGCCTGTCGGTAAAGTACTCGCGCGCGACCAGCGACGACGAGTCCCCGGGGATAGCCACCCAGGGGTTTCCGCCGAGCTCGGCGGCGGTAGGTTCTTCTGCCGCCATTACGAACGAGAAAGCCCCGTTGGAATCCATGACCAGGTCGCGGTCGGACAGGTAGGTGGCCATGCGGCGGGGCGTGAGCCCGGTCCCGGCCAGCACCTGGAACCCGAGGTAGGCGGTCGTGCCGCGCGTGCCGCTTACGCGGTAGGCACGCTGGCCGTCTATCATCGAGAGGTAGTACTCGCCGTCGGGGTTGGGGCCTCCGACGAACCGCGACTGCGTGGTCATCGAGTAGAAGTGCGGCGCGTCGGTGGCCACGTCGAGGTTGAGCTCCAGGGCCATCGCCGTCGCCCGGCCGAGTACGGCGAGTCCCTCGAGCCTCTCGCGGTCGTTCTCGGCGTCTTCCTCGATGACAGTGGTCATATCATCGAGCATACTGCGGAACAGTTGCCACGCGTCTGTGGCTTGGCTGACTCCCATCGCGTTTTCCCCCTCCGGTTCGTCGCTCATACTTATCTGCCATCGCCTAGCCCTCCAGCGTCACGCCGTAGTAGTCGGTGTAGGGCAGCATTTTTTCTCGTAGCCTGGCGGGATCAAAGCCCCACTGCTCGGCCGAGTACTTGTGTTGCCCGAACTTGCCCTTGGGCTTGGCCTTCATGTAGGCGCGGATGGCGTCGGCGTGCGGGGCTGCAAACGGGCGGTCGAGTTGCGAGTAAAGCTCTTCTACCGCTCCGGCGGGGTCGGCCATGAGCTGCGCGAAGTGCAGGTCGACAATGCTGTCGGCAAATTCGCCCTCCGAGCGACGCCGTGCGAGGTCTACCATCATGTCGCCCAGCCCGACGCCGTCGGGGTCGGGCATTCCGACCTCGTCGCTGCGCTGCCAGCGCACGGTGGCCAGCGTGCTGAAGGCCGAGGGTTCGGTTTTCAAGGGGTCTCGGTGGGTGTGTACGACTCGCGCGTCGGGGTAAGCGTCGAGCAACATGTCGATAAACACCAGGTACAGGGGCGTCTTCAAGACCCAGTTGCGAGGCGGGCCGCCATGCTGCAGGGCCTGCAGCAGTGCCCGGTGGTAGCGCATGGTGGCGGGGTAGTCGGCGTCCCAGTTCGGCACGTCGGCTATCATCGACCAGTGGCCTCCCGAGAATCCCGGCAAGGTGAGCGTGACGCACTCCACGGGCAGGTCGGCGCGCAATTCGTGTATGGCCGCGAATTCCGGTTGCACGTCGGCCCAGAATTCCTGCTCGCACTCGGCCATGGCTACTCGCGCTTGCTCGTTAGCGCGGTCAAACGCCAGCGGGTGGATGACCTCCCAGGCCAGTGGCGCCCGCGCGGCGGGGTCCAGCGCGAGCAGCTCGAACAGGATGGACGTGCCCGA
>DBZX01000059.1:6685-8228 GCA_002311335.1 bacterium UBP10_UBA1149 | reverse complement strand
GGCGGGCCGGTGATGACCAGCGGCGCGTCGATATTTTCGTCGGCCATGGCCGGGGTCTCGCTGCGCGCACGGGTCAGAAACAGTCTCGTGCGCAGGCCGCGCAGCACTTCCTGCCGGGTCATGAGACGGCCCACAGTGTTGAGCGCCCCGGTGGACTCGAGCTCTTCGAGCAGCGACCTGAAGCGGGCCTGCCAGTCGCCGTCGTAGTTGCCGAAGTCGCTGAGTCCGCCGGTCGATTCGACCGCGTCGTTTATCAGCGCGTCGGCGTCGAGCGGGATCAGCCTGCGCGCGCCGGCCACCGAATCGCCCATGGCGTTTATGCGCCGTACCCAGTCGGGGCGGGTGTAGTGTTCAGACAGTGTCTTGCTTGTCGACGACATTGGCTGTTGCTTGCCCCGGGGTTACGACTCCGAGCCCGTGGGTTGGCGCTGGATCTCAGGCTACGGCTATCTCGATGCCTTTGCCCGAGGGGTCGTCGTAGCGCTGGTGCAGTATGGGCAGGACGAGCTCGGGAGCCACGGGACCCAGCACCTTGCCGTTGCTCTGCGTGGTGCCTTCCTCGTACTCAAACCGCGTGAGCTTGACCACCTCGATGTCGGCCACGGGATCGAGCGGCGATTCGCCCAGGGTGATGCCGCCGCCTTCGAGCTCCCAGGAGTTGCTGTGGTCCTGGTGCCAGTCGAGTCGCACGAGCAAGGGGTCGTTGTCAAAAGACTTGCCCGCCTCGCAGGACGGAAACATTTTCAGGCAGTAGCCGTGCTGGGTGAACTTGCGCGGGCCGAGCTCTTTGCCAAGCGTGCCCTCGGCCGTCACGTAGGTAAAACCCATGCGGCTCACGCTCGTTGAAAAGTGATCGCCCTCCCTCGTAAAATCTATCTGGGCAATTTTCTTGGCCTCGCCGTAAGTCTCGCGGCCGGGTACGACCGCCTGCTCGGTGGTCATGGGCATGGTGATGAGGTTTATGCCCTCTACGCCCTCGTGGGTGACCTGTACGCCGAAGACCATCGCGCCGATGGTCATGCTGTTCTCGGGCGAGATCTCGATGGTGATGTCGGTAAACGTCACGCAGACCAGCGGACGATCAATGGGGTCAAAGGGTTTGAGGACGAGTGCGCGGTAGATCTCGGGGTGGGTCTCGTACTCCACCCGGATCTGCCGCATCGAGCTCTGCATGAATTCCGGGTTTTCCCGCTGGGCTTTCTGTACCTGTTCGAGGGTTCTGACGTAGCGCAATCGTGCCATGGTGGTCTCCTTTTGAGCCGCTGACACTGCCACATTGCCAGACTGTAGGCCAGCCCGGCAGGGAGTACACGCAGGCCGCTAACGAAAACGGGGGGGGCGTTTCTCGATGAAAGCCGCTACCGCCTCGGCGTGCTCGGGTGTCTTCCAGCACTCGCGCAGCAAGGCGCTCTCCGACTCCTGCACCAGGGTGAGATCGGTGGCGCTGCCGTTTTTGGTCAGCAGCCGCTTGGTCATCAGCAGCTGTGGCACGGGGTTGGCCGCGATCTCGCCGGCCAGTTGCAGGGCGGCCGCCACGAGGTCA
>DBZX01000059.1:3315-6562 GCA_002311335.1 bacterium UBP10_UBA1149 | reverse complement strand
CAGTATGACGTCGAAGGGCAGCAGCATGGTCAGGCCGATGCCGACGGCCGCGCCGTTGACGGCGGCAATCATGGGCTTGGACTCACGCACCAGCGCCACCCAGTCGAGGCCCGCGGGCATTCCTCCCGATCCGTCCTGGGTGTTGTGGCCGGGGTCAACGCCGTCGATGCGCGACTGGAAGGTGTCGCCCATGTCGGCACCGGCGCAAAAACCGCGGCCGGCACCGGTCGTGACGATGGCACCCACGGCGTTGTCGGCGTTGGCGCGCGCGACGGCGTGGGCCTGCTCCTCGCTCATCTGTGGCGTCCACGCGTTGAGCTTGTCGGGCCGGTCAAGCGTGATCAGTGCCACCTGGTCGCGTACTTCGTAGGTGATCTGCTCGTAGTCCATCGGTTTTTTTCTCCCCGCCGGGCCGATCTGCCCGGCGTGTTGCCGGCCGGTGCCCCGCGGAGTGTAGCCGACTCAACGCCCTGATTCGCGTCTCGTGCGGGCCCACGACTTTGCTCCCAACCCTGGAGCCAGCCGCCATCCCTGGTCGGCGAACTGCTAAGTCAGGTTTGCACCTGCCACTGCATTTACGAGTGTTTCAAAGGGGTTAGCGACTGGCACAGCCTTTGCTATGTGGTGGCAGAGGACCAGTCATGAAAACTCATCCAGTTACTTCGTTTTTGAGAGGTTTCAGTTGGAAACCAGCGGTCACCCTGGCCCTCGCGGCGACGGCCGTTATCGCCTTCGCGTTGGCCCCGTCCACGCCGGTTTACGCCGGCAGTTGTGACGTTCCTACCGGCGGCAGCGCCAGTCCGCTTTTCGGCGCGGGCGACTTCAGCCAGAAGATGCTCCGTTTCGAAGAATTTGGCAGCAAGCCTCTGCGTGGTCCCTGCTGCGCGGACTCGGGACCCTGCGACGAGTGTTCGCTGATCCTTCCCCGGCCGGACGATATCTACAGCGCGGTAGACAGCCTGGAGCTCGACGCCATGCTTTCGCAGGAACTCCACCCGTTTCCCACCAGGAGCACCAACCTGGACTTGAGCAATCCCTGGCAGGACGTGATCGAGACCATGACCGGCCCGCTCACGGCGCTCCCGGGTAACGAACGCTCGTCGTACTGCGACGGCCGCCCACCGGGAGAGGAGTACGCCCACCAGCGCTGGGACGAGTTTTTCCCCCAGGTCTACACCCAGACGGCCCAGGCAGGTTCACGTGTCAACCGCGGATTGCGAGACTACTCGCAGATGCACGGCTACCACGACGACACCGAGTGGGGAGACGAGGGACTGTATTATCGAGGCATACTCGACGACTCCCCCGAGGGCTACCACGGCAGCATGGAGGGCCTCGACATACGTTTTCATCCCGATATGCCCGTGCAGGACCCGGAAACCCTGTGGACCTTTGACGGTACGTTGCCCCCCAAGCTGATGATGGCCAGGTACGGGCAGCCTATACTGTTCCGCCACCACAACGTGCTGCCTGTTGCCTACGATGCCAACCGTGGATTCGGCAGCCACTTTATCAGCACCCATGAGCACAACGGTCACAATCCCGCTGAGAGCGATGGGTACGCGGCGTCGTTCTTCCTGCCGGGCCAGTTCTACGATTACCACTGGCCGATGGTGCTCGCCGGTCATGACTCCATCAACACCGATGCGACCGACCCGCGGGCGTCGACTCCCTGTGAGCAGGGCGAGGTCATGATGATAAGCGTGCAGGGTGAGCAGCGCCAGTTTGCCTGTCCACCCGAGGGTTACATCAATATTCCCGGCGACTGGCGCGAGATCATGAGCACGCACTGGTTCCACGATCACATGCTCGATCACACTGCCCAGAATGTTTACAAGGGCAACGCCGCGATGATGAACTACTACAGCGGTCTCGATCGCGGCAACGAAGCCGTAAACGACGGCATAAACCTGAGGTTTCCCAGCGGCACGAAGCTCGAGTGGGGCAACCGTGACTACGACATCAACCTGCTGGTTGCCAGCAAGGCCTGGGGCCAGGACAGCTCGGACGGCAGGCAGGGCCAGTTGTGGTTCAACTTGTTCAACACGGACGGCTTCCTCGGTGATCGCATGATGGTCAACTGGCTGTACAAGCCCTACATGGAGGTGAGGGCTCGCAGGTACCGGTTTCGCATACTGAACGGCGACGTGTCGCGTTTTATGGTCATGGCACTGGTCAAGCAGAACACCGATGGCAGCTACGAGCGTGTGCCCCTTCACATGATAGCCAACGACGGCAACATCATGGAGCACGCGGTGCCCTTTGACGGCAGCATTGACCTGGATCGCGACGGCGACCTGCAGGACCACAACGGTGTGCTACCCACGCACTCCATAGCCGAGCGCTACGACATAATAGTGGATTTCAGTCGCTACCAGCCCGGTGACCGGCTGTACATGGTAAACCTGCTCGAGCACAAGAACGGTCGGCGCCCCAACGAGCAGATCCCGCTCGAGGAAGTGTTATCGGGACAGTACGACGGCTGCGACGCAGCGGTCGGCAAGTTCCTTGAACTGCGCGTCGTGAAGTACGACGGCGTGGACCTGAGCATGGACCCGTCGGAGTATGAAGTGGGTGGCAAAGCGATGATCCCGTTGCCGCACTTCACGGCCGAGGAACTGGCCAACGCCCGGCATCGTACCTTCAAGTTCGGCCGCAGCAGCGGGACCGACAAGGCTCCGTGGACGATCAAGACCGATGGCGGCGGGGGCCTTGGTGCGGATATGGAGCGCTTGAGTGCCTCGCCCGGTATGGGCGACCTGGAGATCTGGCACCTGGAGACCGGCGGTGGCTGGAGCCACAACATTCACGTGCATTTCGAGGAAGGCCGCATTCTCAGGCGGGACGGGGAACCACCGCCGGCCTGGGAGACTTACGCGCGCAAGGACGTCTATCGTATCGGCCGCATGGACGACAGCGGGAGCAGTATCGATTTTGCTATCCGCTTCAGGGAATTCTCGGGTTCTTACATGGAGCATTGCCACAACACCCAGCACGAAGACCACGCCATGCTGCTGCGCTGGGACATCGACAAAGGTGATCTCAAGCCTCTGTTGACTCCCTTGCCCGATTGGAACGGCTGTGGTTACGACGAGTCGAGTGTTCTGCCCACTGCCTACGTGGGCGATACCTCTGCGGCAGCTGATTTTTTCAGCGACGTATCGGCCGAGGAACTGGAAGACATCGAAGACCCGGACGATATACCGACGCCGATCGCGCCCGCGCCCACGACGACGCTGCCCGTGCC
>DBZX01000059.1:0-3079 GCA_002311335.1 bacterium UBP10_UBA1149 | reverse complement strand
GACGCTGCCCGTGCCCACGACGACTTCTACGTCGACCACGGTGCTCGTGTCCACGACTACTTCGACGACCAGCCCCTCGACGACGACGACGTTGCCGGTCGATATGAAGGTAGAGAGAAGGGCCAGGCGCGACAGGCTGAGGGCTGCTCGCCAGCAGCGGCGGGCGGGCACGATGAGCAAAGCCCAATACCGTGAACTGCGGGACCAGGAAAGGGCTGCCTGGAGAGAACTGAGGCAGCTCGCGCGCGAGCAGCGCAAGGGAAATTAGTAATGCAGGAGGTGACAGACATGGCCAGGAATTTGAAAAAACAGCCCGCGGGTTCGGCCGCGGTACTCCGGTATCTATCGATGGGACTGTCGTTATGCCTGCTGCTAGTCCTGGTGCCCACGCAGGCGTCGGGCGGATCGCGCTGGAAGTCTCACTTTCCGAACATCGAGCTGACCAACCACGACGGTGAGAAGCGGCTGTTCTACGACGACCTGGTCGAGGGCAAGGTCGTGGCGATCAACTTCATCTACACCAGTTGCCCGAGCTCCTGCCCGGCCGAGACTGCCAAGCTTGCGCAGGTGCAGCAGCTCCTTGGTGACGCCGTGGGACGGGACGTGTTCGTGTACTCGATCACCATCGACCCGGACCACGACACCGTTGAGGTTCTCAAGGAATACAGGCAGAGGTTCAACGCTGGACCAGGCTGGGAATTCCTCACGGGGAATGAAGAAGATATAACCATGCTTCGCAAGAAGCTGGGGCTGTTTATAGAAGAGATCCAGGGAGACGACGGGGACCACAACCTGACCTTCATTGCCGGCAACGATACGACCGGGCAGTGGGTCAAGCGGTCTCCATACGACAGCGCGGCCTCGCTGGCCAACCTGATCGGTTTCCAGCTTACCGGCCGCAGGCGCCGGACGGGCATTCGCAGCTACGCTGACGTCCCCGAGGTGCCGACTTTCAAGCGGGGAGAGCAACTGTTCCGCACGCGCTGTACGTCCTGTCACACGATAGGCGCGGGTGACAAAGTTGGTCCGGATCTGCTGGGGGTTGTCGACAGGCGTGACAGGGGTTGGCTCGAGCGCTGGCTGAAGGAGCCCGACCAGATGCTGGCCGAGAAGGACCCACTGGCGATGGAGTTGTTCGAGAAGTACCAGCGGTTGGCCATGCCCAACCTCGAACTGAATGACACCGACGTCAGCGATCTGATCGAGTTTATATCGGGAGCCGGCCGTCACGCCGCCCGCGGGGGTGACTCGGAAAGAGTGGTTCGGTAGTCCGGCGCTGTCGGCCCGCCGCTACAGGATCTGCCGTTCTTCGGCCAGGAATATGGGCGAGCGCGACAGGTCTGCAAATCGATGCTCGTCTTCGATCAACTCTGCGACGGCAGCCTGCGCCTGTTCTGTGCCGAGGACTTCCTGCATCTGCTCAAGGCTGTCCCACCACAGTTCTGCCACACCGTCGTAAGCTTCGGGTCCACCGCGCGAGGCGCGCAGGGCCTCGCCCAGCTCGGAGTCGCGGGTGTGGACCTGTATGTACTTGCGGATACCGAGGACCTCGGCGTGGCGCTTTAACAGCGGCGCGTGGGTCGAGTGCCAGTAGTCCTGGAACTGCTCGCGCGTGAGCGACGGCAACCGGTGTACGCAGAAACAGAGTTTTATCATTCTTCTATCCTCCAGCTCGCTAGACGGCGCTTCCACGTCGGCCGGTGCTAAGCCAGGCAGGCGGCCCGGGCCTGCTAGCGCTAACCCTGGTTTGCATCAGGCCTCGGCGGGAGCCCTGATTTTCCTTAATTTCCTGTTGGTACACGAGTTGCAGTATTTGTATATCGGGCTCGTCTTGTTGCGGTTTCGGGTTTTGGTCCGACCGACATCAGCATCGGGTCGTTCAAGAAGACAGTGGGGAGCAGGTTATGACAAGGATCAGCGCGGCCAACGAGCCGGTAGGTAACGACGCGGCACTGTATGCGGGGTCCGCTTTGACCGCGGCGGCGGTCACGCGGGAAGGGCTGGTATCCCAGGAGACAGTACACCGGTCGCGGGACGGCTATTTCGCCCGCCTGTATGCCGATCCTTACGGGCTGGAAAACGAGGCCTATGACTGGAGGGGCGAGGACCGATTCGTGGCCGTCCTTGGTCCCTTTTACCTCGCTATAGCGGCCACGCTCGGGGTGTTGGGGGCTCTCGGCGTACTCCCGGCACTTAACACTGCGGCAATGGCTTTTTTTGGTATCTCGATCGTATTCGAAGTCGCCGGTAAACTCTTCGCATCATGGCTCGTGATGCGACACCGAGTTCGGATCAATTACGTCCGCAAACTGATTCTTCGCCCAGTAAAGAAGCTCTCGGCGTTCGTGATCCCGCTTCTCATAGTAAGCGGCGACAAGGTGATTATCGACATAGCGTTCCTGTTCTGCCTGGGCCAGTTGAAAACCATAGCATTCGAGTATCATCGCGTTCGGCGCCGGGTCGCGTTGTTACGGTACGCGTTCGTTTCATGGGATCGGCTGGAGGACAGGCCGTATTCCCTGCGTTACGATATGCTCGAGGACGTGTTTCGTTTTGCCGTATACCTGCCTTTCATGGCGCTGGTGGCCAATCCCTTCATCGTTCTCGTGCCGCAACTGATAAATGAATTTGGTGATGGCCTCGCCGAACCAGTGGGTATCCGTTTCGGCAAGCACAAGTACCGCACCAGGGCCCTGTGGCACAACGGGCGTATCTGGGCCGGGCAGTTCGTACGATCCCTGGAGGGTAGTGCGACGGTGTTTATCGTTTCGGGCGTGGTGCTGTGTGGTTACCAGTTCCTGTCGGCCGTCCCGGTGTTTACGCCCGAACAGTTCCTGGTGGCCATGGCCGTCATGCCCCTTGGGCTTACCCTTGCCGAAGCCGTGAGCCCGCATACCTGCGATGGCCCCCTGATGGCTCTCAGCGGTTGTGGCCTGCTACTGGGTATTTTCTCGCTCTAGAGACCGGCGGCGCATCCGGGTGCTCCGCTGCAAACCCTCCGACACGGTAGCGACCTTTGAGCGCTAACTTACGTTAGCAGCACAGCCCCGGTTATAGCCCGTGTTTACAGGGTTTCCGG
>DBZX01000077.1:4064-4693 GCA_002311335.1 bacterium UBP10_UBA1149 | reverse complement strand
CCGCGCGCCTCGACGAGATGATAGAGTACGAGGCCGCCCACGCGGTGTTGTCGGCGCACACGCACGACGCGCCCGAGGGCACCTCGGCTTTTGTTGAAAAACGCAAGCCGGACTTCAAGGGACACTGACGCGGAAGACACTGAAAGGAGAACAAACGACTATGGCTGAACTCAAGGCTGGGACCCGCTTGCAGAGCGCGGTCTGTGACAGCGAGGTGATGGTGATCTCGGCACCGGCGGGTGACGCCGACCTCGGTTGTGGTGGCTCGTCAATGATCGCGATGGACGCCGACAAGTCGGGCGACGCTCCCGACGCGGCGCAGTCCGACGGCACGCAGCTGGGCAAGCGCTACGTCAACGAGGCCGGCGACCTGGAGCTGCTCTGCACCAAGCCGGGCGCGGGTTCGTTGTCGCTGGCCGCCGAGACCCTGGTGCTCAAAGAAGCCAAGCCACTGCCGAGCTCTGACTGAAGGCTGCCGCGTTTCGCGCGGCGGGACTGTATCAAGATGAACATCACTATGCTGCTGGAGATGGCCTCGTCGGGTTTTGCCGACCGCGTGGCGGTGCAGGAGGGCGACCGTGCGTTGACCTACGCGCAGCTGTTCGCGGCTGCCGGTTCGGCTGCGCGCG
>DBZX01000077.1:2945-4028 GCA_002311335.1 bacterium UBP10_UBA1149 | reverse complement strand
CGCCTTGCGCGAAAGCGGTGCTGAGCACCTGGCGTTGCTCGACAGCAGCAGCCCGGCGGTGGCGGTGGCCCTGTTCGCATCGGCATGGGCGGGCGTGCCCTACGTGCCCCTTAACTACCGCCTTACGGGAGACGAGCTCGACTCCCTGCTCGAGCGCGTTACGCCCACCATGCTCGTTACCGACGCCGAGCGCGCGGCCGATCTTGCTGGGCGCGAAGGCATCACGGCGATCAGCAGCGCCGACTTTCTCGAGCAGTCGGCCTCGGGCGAGCCCTTGGCCGAGCCCTGGGCAATGGACGGCGACGACATCGCCATACTTCTTTTTACCAGCGGCACCACCGGCGCTCCCAAGGCCGCCGTGCTCAGGCATCGCCATCTTGTCAGTTACATCTTCAGCTCGGTTGAGTTCGGCGGCGCGGCCGACAGCGACGCCGCGCTGGTGAGCGTGCCGCCCTACCACATAGCCGGGGTGGCCTCGCTGCTGAGCTCGGTCTACTCGGCGCGGCGGGTCGTGCAGCTGCCCGCCTTTTCGGCGGGCGAGTGGCTGCGGCTGGCCCGCGAGCAGCAGGTGACCAACGCTTTCGTGGTGCCGACGATGTTGTCGCGCATCATCGAGGAGCTCGAGAACAACGGCGCCAGCGACTCCGGCCTGCCCGCGCTGGCTGCGTTGAGCTACGGCGGCGGCAAGATGCCCCTGGCGGTCATAGAAAAGGCCATGCGGTTTTTCCCCGGCACTGGTTTCACCAACGCCTATGGTCTGACCGAAACCAGTTCGACGATTACCCTGCTCGATCCCGACGACCATCGCAGTGCCTCGGCGAGCGACGATGCGGCCGTGAAACGACGCCTGGTGTCGGTGGGCCGTCCGCTTCCCGGTGTCGAGTTGCAGGTGCGCAACGACGAGGGCGCGACCCTGGGCGCCAACGAGTCGGGCGAGATCTACGTGCGCGGCGAACAGGTGTCGGGCGAGTACCTGGGCCTCGGCACGCGGCTGGAGGGCGACGGTTGGTTTCCTACCCGTGATGGCGGATCCATTGACGAAGAAGGCTATCTTTTCATAGAGGGGCGGGTTGACGACGTCAT
>DBZX01000077.1:340-2929 GCA_002311335.1 bacterium UBP10_UBA1149 | reverse complement strand
GCCGTGGTCGGTGTGCCCAGCGTCGAGTGGGGCGAGGCCGTGGCCGCCATGGTGGTGGCGCGCGGCGAACACCCGGAAGTCGCCGACCTGCAGGCGCTGGTCAAGCAACGCCTGCGCTCGTCGCGCGTGCCCGGCCGCATAGAATTCATCGACGAGCTTCCCTACAACGAAACCGGTAAGCTGCTGCGTCGTCGTGTACGCGAGTTGTTGGCCGACAGCGCCGGGGTCGCTGAGTAGCCGATGCTGACCGCTGCCGAGGCGCTCGCGTGCCTGGCCGCACCCTCGTCGGCCGAGGATTGGTCGCCGCTCAACGGCAGCTGCCCGCTGGTCATTGACCTTGCAACGGCAGACCCGGCCTTGCCCTTGCCGCCTGCCGTTGCGCGCGCGTTGCGAGAGCTCGCCTGCGCGTCGGTTGCTTTCTGCCCGACCGCCCAGGGCGCCGACTCAGCGCTGGCACGGGCCGCGGATCTCGTGGTCACTGACAGCGAGTCGCTGGCCACCGTAGAGGAGGCGGTCGCCCGCAACCCCATCGCTTCGTTGTTGCTCGTGCAGTCGTTGCGCGTCGAGGGCCGCTCACTGCACGAGGCACTGGTCGCGGAGTCGCTGGCCTACTCCACCCTGCAGGCCGGTCCCGAGTTTGCTCGCTGGCTCGCGCAGGCCGGCGAGGCTGCGCGTGGCAAGCCGACCGACGAGGGTGACAGCACGGCGGCGGTCGAGGCGACGCGAGAGGGAGAGTTGCTCAGGCTTGAGCTCAATCGCCCGCAGCGCCACAACGCTTTCTCTACTGCCCTGCGCGATGCCCTGGCCGAGGCCCTGGCGGTGGTGGTGGCCGACGATTCTATAGCCCGCGTTGAGCTGCGCGGTCGTGGCCCGTGTTTTTCGAGCGGCGGTGACCTGGCCGAGTTCGGCACGCTGGATGATCCGGCAACTGCCCACGCGGTACGAAGCACGCGCAACGTGGGCAGGTTGCTGGCGGCTTGCGGCGACCGGGTGACAGCCTTTGTGCACGGTCACAACCTGGGCGCGGGTGTAGAGCTGCCGGCCTTTGCCGGCCGCGTGGTGGCCCGCGCCGACACGAGCTTCGCGTTGCCCGAACTGGAGATGGGCCTGCTGCCGGGAGCCGGCGGCACAGCGAGCCTGCCCGCGCGCATAGGCCGACAGCGCACGGCCTGGCTGGCCTTGAGCGGGGTGACGATTACTGCCCAAACGGCACTGGACTGGGGATTGGTGGACGAAATATGCAGCTGGGATTGAACCTTCCGATCATGGTGCCGGGCCTCGACCGCGACCGCTTGCTCGACTGGGCCCGCCGCATTGACGCCGGGCCGTTCAGCAGCGTAGCCGCCGGCGAGCGCATATTTTTTCCCAACCCGGAGATCATGATTGCCCTGACCGCGGCCGCGGCCGTCACCGAGCGGGTTGCCCTGCAGACCTCGGTGGTGGTGTTACCCATGCACGCCGAGTTGCACGTGGCCAAGCAGGTAGCCACGCTCGACATGTTGTCAGAAGGTCGCGTGGTACTGGGCGTGGGCGTGGGTGGTCGCGAAGAGGATTACCGCGCGTTCGGCCGTCCCTACGATCGGCGACGCCTGCGTCGCATGCAGGAGCAGGTGGCCGTCATGCGGGCGGCGTGGCGCGGCGAGGAGACAGTGGAAGCCCTGCGGCCGTTGGAACCGCGCTGCGTGCAGGAAGGCGGGCCGCCGGTGCTCGTGGGCGCCATCGATCCGCGCTCGATCGAACGCGCTGCCGCGTGGTCCGATGGCATATCGGGTTTCAGTTTCGGCCCTTCGAGCGAAGAAACGGAGCTTGCCTGGAACACCGCGCGCGAGGCCTGGAAGGCCGCCGGGCGCGACAGCGCGCCGCGCCTGGTCACGTCCTTCTGGTACGCGCTGGGGGCGGGCGCCCGCGACCAGCTCGACCAGGTGTTGCGTCGCTACCTGGCCTTCATGGGCCCTGAAATGGTGGACGCCATCGTGCCCATGGTCCTGGTCGACTCGGCCGACAAGCTACGCGACGCCGTGCGGCGCATGGAAGACCTCGGGACCGACGAAGTGTTGCTGGTGCCCAGCACCACCGACCCCGACGATGTTGATCGAGTGGCAGACATCCTGGGCGGCATGGTACAGGCAGGCCCGGCGGCGTAGTGCAACAAAAGGTAACAACAATGGAGGACACGCAGATGGCAGAAGAACACCCGGCGCGCGCGGCGTCGCAACGCTCGATGAAACTCGTGCAGGAAAAACCCGAGGGCGCGCGCGAGCAGTGGATTGCCTTGTTTGCAGACGACGGTTGGATTGAAGACCCGGTCGGTGTTTCGCCACTCGACCCCGAGGGCAAGGGGCACCACGGGCCCGAGGGCATCGGCGCGTTCTGGGACGCGACCATAGCTACCACCGGCATACAATTTGAACTGGTCGATTCGTTTTCCTGTGGCAACGAGGTCGCCAACATCGGCCGCATTCACACCACCCAGCCCGACGGCAGCACGGCACTGTGCGAAGGCGTGTTCGTCTACCGCGTCAACGACGATGGCAAGCTGCAGTGCCTGCGGGCCTTCTGGGAGTTCGACCGCATGATGGCTACCTTTGC
>DBZX01000077.1:0-121 GCA_002311335.1 bacterium UBP10_UBA1149 | reverse complement strand
GCCGGTTCTCCGGTCGCCAGGCGTCGCGGCGGCCCACCCGGGTTCTGTGGCCTGCCGGTAAAAAGCTCCAGGGCTTGCTCGGGCGTAAGGCTCTCGTCGACGCCGAGGCCGCGGCCTCCGG
>DBZX01000012.1:41139-45016 GCA_002311335.1 bacterium UBP10_UBA1149 | reverse complement strand
AGTGCTGTATGTTGGTAAACTGTACGACGAAGCGCCTCTGCGGGGCAGCGCCCAGGGTTTCGTAGTGGATTGTTCCGCCCAGCTCAGGATTCAGGTCTTCCCAGAAGGCCATGATAGCGGCGTCGGGGGCAGCGGCGTTGGGGATAGAAGCGGCGGTAAACGGGCAACTGCTGTCGGTAAAGGAAACCAGGCCGTTCGAGCATACGTTCAGCGACGTGTAATCGGTGCCGTAAAAATTAAAGGTAAAACCCAGCGCCGCGCCGGACGACGCGTCATCTGCCAGCGCAAGCGAGCTGCCGCTGGAGGCGATGTCGTCGTAGACAAAACTGCTGGGACCACCCGGATCATCGGAGTCGTCGCAACGGTAGGTGCCGTCGTCGCCGCAACCGCCAGCCTGGGCACTGGCGTCGGTGTGGCTGCACGCGCCTGCGCCGTCGCATACGTCGGCGGTGCACTCGATGGCATCGGCAGTACAGGGCGTGTTGGCGATGTCGAAGCAGTTATTGGCGACCTCGTTGCAGGTGGCGCTGCACTCGCTACCCCCGCTGCACGGGTCGCCGGCGTGACTGCTGCACGCTCCTCCGCTGCAGGTATCGGCGCCGTTGCAGAACAACCCGTCATCGCAGGCCGTACCGTCGGGCACCCCGCCTGAGCAACCGCTGAGCAGCTGCCAGCCGAGATCGCCCATGAGTTCCAGCGCCAGCCCCGGGTCAAGATCGGGACCGGTGTGACTGGGCTCCATCAACTCGTTGGGAAAAGCGGCCGTACTCCAGTGAGACACCGACGAGCCGGATTCCTGCGGGCTGGGTGCGTAAATCTCGATGTGGCCACTGGCGTGCACCCCCGAGCTGAGTGACCCTGATGCAGCCACCGACGCGGCCCCGGTCCAGTGCAGGTCGCCGGTATCGGTGCTTGCCGTCACCCTCTGCGCGTTGGTCATGGCCGGGTAAAGCGTGCCCGTGGAGTGGTCTTCGAGCAGGTTGCTGTACGCGTCGTCGACGCTGTTGAACTTGGCTCCGGTCGAAAGCGAGACCAGGCTCAGGAAACCGAGGCCGTGGCCGATCTCGTGCAGTGCTACGCTTGCCAGGTTGATGGTATTTGCCGGCTCGACTTCGTCCAGCCCCACGTACCAGGACAGCGACTCCAGGCAGCCGGTGGTGCCCATAGCGCCGTTGAACTGCATACCTACATCATTGTTCGCAGGGTCGAGATCACTGCCGGCAAGCGAGTTGGCCAGGCCCTGCACGTACCAGGTGGACGGCAGCGGCGCGTTTAGAAAATTCTGGTGAACGGTTTGCGGCCCCGCTGACCCCAGGGTCCCCGAAAAGGCAGTACAGCTGAGAGCGGCAAAGCTGGCGCCCACCTTTATCTCGACGCTGCTGTCGAGCAGGCCCGCCCATATCGAGGCCGCGTGTTCGAAAGTCTGCAGCGCCTGGGCACCCTTGGTGGTACCGGTGTTGCCGCCCACGGGAGTCGCGGGCGTCGTGTCGTTCAGGCCCACGCCGGCCGAGTCGAGGTTGATGATGGTTATGGTGGCCGACATCGCCGCCACCGGAAAAAGCAGGGCCAGGCTCAAAGCCAGCAGAGAAGTGTAGAGTCGATACCGCACGAACATCACACCCTGGACACCCCAGCAGAACAGGGCCCCGGGGCTTCCACAATAGAACACTGCTTAAAGCATTATTGTCAAGGTATTTGCGGGCGTCCGGCACGATCAGGTGCAGCCCCGCGCGCCCATGTGCCCGCCCGCCCCCCATCCGGGGGGGGTAGTCCAACTACAAGGCCAGGCGGGTACCGTCAGGCGGGTACCGTGCGTGAAAGAAACTCGACCACCGCCGAGCAGAACTCGTCGTTGCGATCCCCGGCCACCATGTGCGAGGCCTTTTCGACGTCGACGTACTCGGCGTGGGGCACGACGTTGAGAAACTCGCGCGCGCCTTCTTCGCTCACTATCTCGCTCATGCCGCCGCGAACCAGCAGCGTCGGTACTTTGAGCGAAGCGGCTGCCTTCATCAAGCGGAGGTGAAAGTTTTCTCTGTCTTCCGACGTGCCGCGCGAGGTGAGAAAACCGGGGTCCCAGTGCCAGCGCCAACGACCGTCCTCGCCCTGCCTGAGGTTGCGGGCCAAGCCTTCACTGGACGGCGGACGGCGGCGATGCCGCATATAGCCGGCTACTTCGTCGGCCGCCTCTTCGAGGCTGGCAAAGCCATCGGGACGGGCCTTCATGAAGGCAACAATACGCTCGACTCCCTGGCTGTCCATGCGCGGGACAATGTCTACAAGCACCACCGCCGACGCCTGCCCCGGTGCCAACTCACCCTCGCAGATCAACGCAGCCAGGCCACCGAGCGACGCCCCCACCATGGCCACGGCTCCATCCAGCTGCCCAGCCACGCAGCGAAGATCCTCCGCGAAAACCTGGAAGGTATAGTCGCCCCGCTCACACCAGCCACTGTCACCGTGCCCGCGCAGATCAAGGGCAAGCGCGTAGTAGCCCGCGTCGGCGAGCACCCGGGCGGTGTTCTTCCAGGCATGCCTGGTTTGTCCACCACCGTGCAGGAGCAACACCGGGGGTGCAGCACTGTCCCCGTGGGCGTCACCCACGAGCTCAAGCCCGTCGTCCATGACAAAACGCACGGCCCCGCTGGATGTTCCTTCATCTTCACTGCTGGGCTGGGAATCCATCGTAATCGGACCGCGCCGTACTGGCAGCCCGTAAAGCGGCCCGGGCGCGGACCGCCGAAGCTATTGGGCCAACCCGACTGCGTCAAGCCAGGGCCGGGCCGCCGGGCTTCCTTCAGTCAGCCGGCAGCGCCGCGCGCAGCACGCGCAGGGTATTGCCGCCCATGACGGCGGCAATATCGTCGTCGGACAATCCCTCGTCGATTAGTTCGTCGACCAGTGAAACCAGTCCCGTGGTGTCAAAGGGGGCGGTGATCGCTCCGTCAAAGTCAGAGCCAAGGCCGACGTGGCGCACACCGGCCACCTTGATCGCGTGCACTATAGCACGCGCAATGTCGGCGGGGCTGTCACCGCAGACGGCTGTTTCCCAGTAGCCAATGCCGATCACCCCGCCCGTGGCCGCTATGCCGCGCAGGTGTTTATCCGACAGGTTGCGGGTGTTGTCGCAGGTGCCCTTCACGCCCCCGTGAGACACGACGACCGGACGGACTGCGAGGGCCAGCACTTCGTCTACAGTGGCAGGCGACGAGTGCGCGAGGTCCACGATCATGCCCAGCTCCTGCATGCGCGCGATGACCTGCCTGCCCAGCCCTGTGAGCCCGCCCTTGGCCAGCCCATGAGCCGAGCCAGCCACCGCGTTGTCAAAAAAATGGGTGGGGCCCATCATGCGGAACCCCGCGTCGAACAAGCGATCGACATTTGCCAGCTCAGCGTCCAGGGCGTGGGCCCCCTCTATGCCCAGGAAGGCGGCCACCGCCTTCTCGCCCCGCCCGCGCCGGGAAAGATAGCCGTCGAGGTCGGCCAAAGTTCTCAGCACCGTCAGTTGCCCGTCCGAGCCGGCCTCGAGCTCGTCGAGCCTCCGCGCCTGTAGCAGAGCGCGCTCGGCCAGACTGGTCCAGGTGGCCGGCGGCCAGCGCTGCGCCAACGCCAGCCACAGCACCATGTCGCTGTCGGCGGGATTGCTCTCTATGTTGATGCCCATCGGCACCTGGGTGACAACGGTGAAGGCCTGCAACGCGACTCCGCCGGACAGCAGGCGAGGCAGGTCAACGTGACCGTGCTCCCCGCGCTTCGAAAGGTCGCGCCCCCACAGCAACGAGTCGGCGTGAAGGTCGGCCACGAACAACGAGTCGTAGAGTTCACGGGCCCTGTCCGACGGCTCGCGCGGCATTCCGCCGCCCACCTTGTTCATGCT
>DBZX01000012.1:18744-41089 GCA_002311335.1 bacterium UBP10_UBA1149 | reverse complement strand
TTGTTCATGCTGCGGTCAATCGCCGTACCCAGCACGCAGAACAGTAACAGGGCCAAGACCAGCAGGACGATGGCGGCTGGCACAAGGGCCTTTTTCAGCCCTCTCGACACGCGCTCAGGCCGAGGGCTCGTCGTTTTCAAAGCCCAGTATGCCGAGCTTGCCGAACTGGGCGCGCAAGCGGTCGTTGAGCAAGCCCAGCCTCTTGACGTTGGGAACGATATTGGAAAACAACATCGAGCGAAATTTCTTGAGTGTTTCTGACCGGTCCTGGATAACGAGCAACTCCTGCACCGGCAGGCCAAACTCTTCCCACACAACCTTGGGAAACAGCCGGTCTCTCATCAGCCAGCAGGCCTCGGTGGCGAACTCCTCGCGCTCGGCAAGCTCGGAGTCGGACATCTCGCTGTAGAAGTCTCGCAGCGACAGCACCCCGAAAGCCACGTGCCTGGACTCGTCCTGCATGATACGGGTGGTGATGTCCTTGATCAGCGGCTCTGTGGTGACCTGGTTCTGTAAACCGAACGCCGCCAGGGCCAACCCTTCCACCAGTATCTGCATGCCCAGGTACTTCATGTCCCAGGCCGATGACGACATTATCTGGTCAAGCAGGGTCTTGAGTTCCGGGTTGCAGGGGTACTCCTTCTCCATCTTGTCGTGCAGATAGATTTCGTAGACCTCGACGTGGCGCGCCTCGTCAACGGCCTGCTGGGCGGCGTAGAACTTGGCGTCTATGTTGGGGATGGCGCTGACCAGCTGCGAGGCCACCATCAAGGCCCCCTGCTCCCCGTGCATGAACTGGCTCAGCGACCACGCCTGCCCGCAGTGCCGAACCCGGCGTATCTCGGCCTCGCTCATCTTGTTCCAGTACTTGGTGCCGTACCACGGGATGACCTGGTCGGGTACGTTCTCGGCTTCCGGGTCTACGTCTATTGACCAGTCTACGTCCTCGCGAGCGTTCCACTGTGCAGCCTTCGACTTCTCGTACAGGTTGCGAAGCCCCTCTTCCCGGCTCTCGTAGGTCCAGGCCCAGGATGAGTCGAAATCGGTGTGAATGGTCTCAGAGTTCCGGGTGTACATGGTGAAATCTTTTACTCCGTGTAAGCAGGTACGGGTCGAACCCGCGTAGCAGCCACCCCAAAAAAGTGACCGTCTTGGCGAGGCGAGTCAATAGAACGTGTTCTCCCCTGTCCATAAGCTGTCCTGGCGTCACCCACTTGACGACAACACCAACGGGGGACTACAGTAGCGGCGGCAGGGTAGGCCGAGATCCAGTTTCATGATCTTACAGCTCATCACAAGCCCGAGCAGGCTGAAATCAGCCGTGATCGCGATACTGCTGCTGTTGGTGGCCGCGACGGCTGCCCCGGCCGCCGTCGTCATACACGAGCGGACCCTGGTGGATACAAGCCGTCCAACCCCCCCGAACGGGGTTTTTCCGGGATCAGCGGACCGCAGCATGATTACGAGGATCTGGAACCCGGTGGCAACGGGTTGCCCGGCAGAACTCCCTTGTCCCCCCTGGCCGCTGGTACTGATGGCCCACGGATTCGGAGGCAGCCCGGAAAACTTCGACGGCCTGGCGACCGACCTCGCCGAAGCCGGCTACGTCGTGGCCGCGCCGGCCTTCCCGCTTACCAACGCGCTGGCTCCCGGAGGTTCCACGACCGGGCTGGGTGACGCGGTTGAACAACCCGCGGACCTCGCTTTCGTGTACGCCCGGCTGCTTGCCGCGTCGGCCGATATCGCTGACCAGTTGGCCGGCCTGGTCGACGGCGGTGCACTGGTGTCGCTGGGCCATTCCCTGGGTGGAGCAACGGCGCGCGACCTGGCCCACTCCGATTGCTGCTCGGCGGTCGACGTCGCGGCCGCCGTAATGGTGGCCGCCGCACCTTTCGTAAGCAGCGGAACCCTGCAGCCGGGAGGCCCCCCCACACTGCTGCTGCACGGCACCGGCGACCAGGTCATACCCTGGTCGCTATCGGCCTCGGGTATGTCGACGCTGCCGGTACCCCGCACACTGGTCCTTCTCCCGGGCACGGATCATGGCAGCATGGTAAGCGGCGATCAGGACCCGCCTCCCGCTGCGCGCGCCACGGCAACCACAGCCATCCTCGATTTCCTCGACGCGACGCTGGGGGGTAACGACGAAGCGTGGTCATCCCGTCGCACGCAACTGGTAGCAGACGGCAACACCGTGGTTCACGAGCAGTGCGTGGCTACCGACGGCAACTGCGCCGACAGCTGCACGCTGGTAGAGTGGTCGAACCCCCCGCTGCAACCAGACCCCGACCAGGCACCGGCCGGCGCCGTGCTCAAGCTGCTGCAACTGGACAAGCTCGCCGCCCACGCCAGCTTGAAAGCGTCTGGACGTTTCAACCCTGCGAGTACGGCGTCGGCGGCCGATCCGGCTGCCGATGGCGCCCAGGTCAGGCTGTCGGTGAACGGCGATGTGTTCTTCGACCTTGTCGTTCCGGCTGACCAGGAAGATTGCCAAAACCGCGAAGGCTGGAAAGTGAAAACCCGCGCAGACGGCACCGTTACCTATTCCTGGAAGAACCGCTCCTCTGCCCTGCCGCCCCTCTGCGTCGCGGGTTCAGCCAAAGGCATGCGAAAACTCAAGCTGGTCGACAAGACCGTCAATGGCAAGGGATGGAAGTACTCCCTGGCAAGCAGGCTCTCACTGCTGGCCGACAGCCTGGCCGAGCCGTTTACGTCACTCGACCTCGACCTGGTCCTGCAGGCCCAGGCCGACCTGGGCGTGCCCGGCCAGCAGGCCACGGCGGGAGCCTGCGCCGCGCTCAGGATTTCGGGTAACCCGGTGTCGTCCGACTCTCCCCGCCCGTTCTGCAAGCGCGTAACGCGGCAGGGAGAACTCGTTAAGCTCGTCTGCAGGGGCAGCTGATCGATCAGGCCGTTCCGCGTGCCCACGCGCAGGCCGGGTCGAGCACGCGCTTGAGCGTATCGGCCACCGGCACAAAACCGTGACGAGCCCAGAACGGCGCACCCAACGAGTTGGCCGACGCAAAGTGCAGGGCGCACCAACGCACGCCCCTGCCGTGTGCCCAGGCCATGGCCTGGGCCAGCAGTGCCGAACCCGTGCCCTCGCCTCTCTGCCCGGCTGCCGAAACGCCTTCCCACAAGTAGAGCATGCTCGAGGTGTCGAACAGGCGACTGACGAAGAAGGGAGGAATAAGTACGACCACGCCCCTGGCGCTGTCGCTGTCTCCAGCGAGGAACAGCGCCGCGTCGTCTCCCGCCAGCAGTTCGTTGCGCAGCCGCGAGTAGTCAGCGTCGGGCTCACCGTTGTACGGCCAGAACATCGGGGGCCCGGCCTGCCAGTTACTCAGCTGCCTGTGCATCTGGTCGACAACAGCCGCGGCCTGCTCGTCAAACGGATCGACCAGGCGCGTGTCGACACTGCTGTTGGTCTCCACCGGCAGCCGGGTCTCGCGCAACACGCAGACGCTCTTGCCACCAAAGCCCATGGCCACCCAGGCGTCCGTGACCGCCCGGTCGCCGACTGCGAGGTCGAGGGTGTGAGTCATCAGTCCGTCTTCAAGCCAGCGGCCCGATAGATGCCCGTACATGGCAGCCACGCCGGCAAAGGGCTCTATGTCTTCGGCCAGTGCAAAGCCGTGCAGGGGCACCTGCACCGAGCGCTGCTCCTGGTAGAGCGACTCCAGTTTCTCGGGCGCGTGAAGTTGTCGCTCGCCCGCGAGCAGGCCAACCACCCGTCCGCCCTGCACCAGTACCGCGGCATCGCAGCGCCGGTTGGCCGCCAGCCCCGTCACCAACTCAAGGCACACCGTACGCAGTGCGTCGCCTTGCAGCGCGGCCGGTGTCGACGGACCGAGGCGCAGGCGCTGCTCGTGCAACAAGGCGGCGACCTCATCGAGCTTAACATCGGCCAGCTTACAGATTTTCAGACTACCCACGTTCTTCTCCGTCGCCAGCAAGCGAGGCCGAAAGCATCCCATACAAGCGCGGGCGTCGCGACCCCAGCAGGTCAAAAAACTCTCGATACTCGCGCGCCTGTTCGAGGTTGATTTCCGCCACCGACACTTCGTTGCCACCCTCCGCGACGCCCGCGATAATTTCCCCGCTCACGCCGGTCACGAACGACCCGCCGTAGAACTCCAGCTGCCCCTCGCGACCGCAACGATTGGCCGCCGCCACGGGCACACTGTTGGCCGCCGCGTGGCCCTGCATTACCCGCTGCCACGCAGCCCGGCTGTTTATTTCGGGATGGCCCGGCTCGCTGCCGATGGCCGACGGAAACACCATGAGCTCGGCGCCGTCCAGCGCCATTGCCCGCGCACACTCGGGAAACCACTGTTCCCAGCAGAGACCGACGCCCAGTCGGCACCACCGCGTGTCCCAGGCGCGGGGCAAGTCGCCGCCCGCTTCAAAATAATAGTCCTCCTCGTAACCGGGGCCAGCGGGGAGGTGAGACTTGCGGTGCAGGCCGAGCATCCGGCCGTCAGCGTCCAGCACGGCGACGCTGTTGAACACCGACTCGCCGTCGCGCTCAAAAAACGACGCCGGTATGACGATCTCCAGTTCGGCGGCGAGCCGCGAGGCCAGTTGCAGCGCCGGGCTATCCTCTACGGGATTCGCCCGCTGCAACCACGCCCGGTCGCGGGTTCTCGCAAAGTACGGCAGCTCAAACAACTCCGGCGGCACCACGACCCGGGCACCCAGCGCGGCCGCACGGCGCACGAGCTTTTCAACGCGCTCGAGGTTGGCACTGCCGCCGGCACCGAGATCGGCCTGCAGCACGGCTACCTTCAGCCGCTCCGGTCTGCTCATCGGCCGGGCCCCGCATCCGAGCTCGGACAAGCAGCCACGAGCGCTTGCTGCAGCGTCACGCAGTGAAAAGCGCCTCCCTCTGCCAGCAGCTGGCCCGCGGGCAGACCAATCGTCCGGCGACCGGGATAACAACCCGACAGGGTTTTTACGGCAACGGCATCGGCCGCTACACCGAACTGCGGCACGACAACGGTCGCGTTACCCACCACAAAGTTCAGGTAGCTGGCCGCCAAGGCCCGGCCGTCACCGCCGGGCAGCAGGCCCGGCGAAGGCAGCTCGACCAGCGCCAGCCGTCGTCCGTCGGCCGAGCGTTGCTCACCCAGCCACCCGGCCAGGCGCTTGAGAAGTCGAGCGTTGGGATCGTGGTCGTCGGCGGGCAGCGCGCAGGCTACCGAGCCGGGCCCCACGAAACGGGCCAGGGTATCCACGTGACCGTCGGTGTGGTCATTGGCCAGCGCGCCCTCGACCCACAGCACGTGCTCGGCCCCCAGCATTGAGCATAACTCGGCCTGCAACGACTCCAGCGACAGGCCGGGGTTGCGACGCCCGTTGAGCAGGCAGCTGCGCGAGGCCAGCAGCGTGCCGCGTCCGTCGCTGTCCACCGCCCCTCCCTCGACCACCAGGGCAGAAGACAACAGCGGCGCGGCGGCCAGGCGGGCCAGGTCGGTGGTGACATGGGAGTCGAGATCAAGGGCGAAACGGCCGCCCCAGCCGTTGAAGGCAAAGCCGCGAGCTGCCAACCCGCCGCTATCATCGATCACGAACACGGGACCGGTGTCGCGTAACCAGGCGTCGTCGTAGCGGGCGCGGTGAAAGCCTGCATCCACGCCCTCGAGCAGGGCACGCGCCGATCGCTCGCAATCGTCATCGGCCATCAGCAGCTCAATGCGCTCCGGCGCCAGCGCAGCTCCCTCCACGGGCTCGGCCAGCGCGCGCAACATGGCCGCAATCTGGCTCCGAGCACCCTCCAGCTCGCGCCACTGGTCGCTCCTGTAGGGCCAGGCCACCCAGCAGGCGGCCTGCGGCTCCCAGTCGGCGGGCATGCGGCAGCTGTCGTTCACTCGACAAAGATGTTTATCGACGTCCGCCGAGTCAATTTCACCGGGTCGATTTCACCGGGTCACTTTCACCGGGTCGCATCTCGTCCGGGTCATATTGCCCGCCGCTGTCGTGGCTGCTAGAGCAAAAGCAGCCACAGGCGAGACGATGAAACTTAAATGCTAGACACGGTGCAACGCAGCGAACGCGTCAACGGCCTCACCCTCAACTGGATCGAAGCGGGAGAGGGCCCACTGGTGCTGCTGCTGCATGGATTTCCTGACTGCCACGCCACCTGGCAACATCAGTTACCCATGCTGGTCGACGCCGGCATGAAAGTAATCGCGCCCGACATGAGGGGCTACAACCAGTCGGACAAACCCAAACGCGTGGCCGACTACCGCGTCGAACACCTGGCAGCCGATGCCAGGGCCATCGTCGCCGCCGCCGGCGAAGACCGCGCCACCCTCGTGGGTCACGACTGGGGCGGCATCGTGGCGTGGTACGCGGCAGCCTGGTACCCCGAAGTCTTTGACCGCCTGGTAGTTATCAACGCACCCCACCCCGAAGCTTTCCGCCTCGCAATGCGCGATCCGCGGCAGCTGCTTCGATCCTGGTACATGCTGTTGTTCCAGTTGCCGTGGCTGCCCGAGCGCCTGCTCACCCTCGGCAATGGCCTGGCCCTGGAGCGCTTTCTGCGCGACGAGCTGCTCGACCCGGCCTCGGCTGACGCCGACTACCTCGCCCTCTGTCGAAAAGCTTTCTGCCAACCGGGGGCCGCCCGCGCCGCGATCAATTATTACAGGGCCGCCTGCAGGCGTTTTTTTTCCCGCGCCGCGCCTTGCCCGACCCTGGAGCAGCCCACCCTCCTGTTATGGGGTGAAACTGACCCCCACCTGGGGCTACCCCTCACCCGGGGCCTGGAGCGCTGGGTGCCTGCAATACAGGTCCGCCGCTGGCAAACAGGCGGCCACTGGCTGCATATTGACCACCCCGAAGAGCTGGGCAGGGAGCTGGTAGAATTTTCTCTCGGAAATAATGACCCCGGGGCCTGCTCTTAACCCGTGACACGGCTATACTGTTTGACCGGAGGCTACTTGTCATGATGAACAGAACAGCCGTATCACTGGCCGCGCTGGCAACAGCAGCGGTCCTTCTCATGGGTACCCAGTTCGCGGGCCCGGCGGTCAGCAGCGCCCTTGCCGACGAAGCCGTCGCCAGCGCAGACGCGCACGACTACGTGCTGGCCATCGAGGGCATGAGCTGCGCCATAGGCTGCCCGCCAGCCATCGAGTCAATGCTCGAGGGCATTCACGGCGTCACCGGCGTGAGCGTCGACTTCGAAACGCAGTCGGCCAAGGTGTCGGTGTCAGGGGGCCACCAGCTGAGCAGCGAAGCCTGCTCCAAGGCGCTGGAAAATTCTGGCTACTCGGTAGCGAGCATCAGCCCAGCCGACTGAGCATCAGGCCCGACCGCCGCCTGCCGGCCGATCAAGGTTGGGCAGCAGCGGTATCAAGGCCATCGCCGGCAACGAAGCCAGGAAGGTAAAGCCGAAGTAGCTCGTGAACCCGAGCGCCTCGGCGAGAAAACCGCTGGCCACCCCGGCTATGGTAAAGCCGAGACTCATCAAGGCCGTCAGCAGCGCCATGTGGGCCGCCCGGTGCTCCCTGCCACAGCAGCGCATGAGGTAAACCATGAACACGGCGGTGCCAAGGCCCGAGCCGAAGGCTTCGAGCGTGACCACCAGCGTCCACGCCGGTAGCCCCTCGCCCGATCCGCTGGCCAGCCACATGTAGAGCAGGTTGAGCGTGTTCTGCGCCAGCACGAAAGGCCATATCCAGCGCCGCAACCCGTGCCTTGAAATCAGGTATCCACCCAGCAGCGTGGCCACGAAAGAAGCCACCAGCCCCACGGTGCCGCTGGCAAATGCGTACTGCTCCATGCTCATGCCGAGATCGCGCAGAAAGGGATAACGCATCTTGAGCAGGAAGGACTCGCCGGCCCTGAAGAGCACCACGAAGGCCAGTAAGCGCCCCACCCTGTCCTGGGCTAGAAAGTCGACAAAAGCCGCCGCGTAGAACGAATCGCTACCCGCCAGCGCACGCTTGAGACGGGGCAACATGGCCATGGCCAGCAGCAGTGACGCGAGCAGCGAGATCGCGATCCAGCCCGAAACAGACACCGTCTGCAGTCCAGCTGGGAGCAGCGGCTGAAGCTGTGGCAGCAGCCACCGGCCCGCCAGCAACAACGCCGCGAGCACGACCGCGCCCGCCAGCACGCGCCCGCGCAACAGCGTGACCAGCATCACCCTGGCGGGACGCTGCTGCACCTCTACCCTGGGCAGAAAGACCTGGTGCCAGACCATCAACAGCAACATGACCACCGCGGTGGCCGCGAACGCGGCAGACCAGCCGACCTTGCTGACAAAGATCAGCGTGGGGCCGGCGACCAGCATCATGGCCACCTTGTAGGCTGACGCCCGGTAGCCTACAAAACGCGACTGGTCGTCCTCGTCGAGCGCCTCGAGGTAATAGCCATCGATGGCTATGTCGTGGGTAGCCGACAGCACGGCCAGCAAAGCAAACAGCAGCGACGCAAACAGCAACACCTGCCCGCTCGTTGCGACCAGCGCCAGGCCCACCAGCAGGACGGCCATCAGCAGCTCGACAGTTACCATCCAGGCCCGCTTGGTCGCAAAGGCGTCGAGCAGCGGGCCCCATAGAAACTTGAGGTTCCAGGGCAGGTGAAAAAGAGAGGTCAGGCCTATGGCCTGCAGGCTGGCGCCCGCTTCTTTGAACAGGACCTCGGCCAGCTGGTGAACTACGCTGTACGGAAACCCCTCGGCAAAGTAGGTACTCGATACCCACAGGTGAGGATTCGCCTCTCGTTTTTTCCTTTCGCCGCCCGCCACCTGCACGCTCGTATCAGCCCGCACGAACGGACCTCGGTACCAGGGGCCAAAAAGGGCCCCTCGATCATTGTGCCCGCAAGGGCGGCGCTGCGATAGAAGGCAGCCAGCTTTCAGCCGCGCTTGCTGCCCCAGCTGTTCCAGTGGGTAACGCTGGAAGCCGGCAGTCGCTTAGCGGGCTTGAAGCCGTCGCCGGTAAAATACGCCACCGGAAACAGCACGGTCTGGGTCACGTTATCGGGCAGCCCGAGCAGCTCGGCCACGGCTTTCTCCTTGAACAGGTGAATGGTCGTCCAGGCCATTCCCAGCCCACGCGCGCGCCCGGCCAGCATGAACGACCACGCGGCGGGCAGCACCGAGCCGTACAACGACGCCTGGCCGATGACACCGGCATTTTCCACCCGGCCTTCTACACAGAAAAGCACGAAGGCCGGCGCCTTCTCCATGTTCTCGGCCAGGTAACTGGCCGAGTCATACACGCGCGGCATCTGCTCGGCTCGCAGGTCGTCCTCACCGAAACCGGGGTCCTCGCCCTCTTTCATGGCCTGGTAAGCCGTGAAGCCCTCGCGGTACACGTCGGCTATGGCCTTGCGCTTGTCCTCGTCGGTAACGACCACGATGTGCCAGCCCTGCTGGTTTGACCCGGTTGGCGACTGCAGGGCCAGGTCTATGCACTCTTCGAGCAGCTCGGCTTCAACGGGCCGGGAAAAGTCGAGCCGCTTGCGCACGGAGCGCGTGGTGGTCAGAAGGGCGTCGGTCTCGGCGATGTTCATCTGTATTCTTTAACTCCCGTAGCGGATGCGTTCGCAGGGCTGTTGCCACCTGCCGCCCTCCCGCAGCCGCGCATGAGGCCACGACGGCCGCGACAACTCAAGCAAGCTAACGTCGCTCCATCACCGGCGCGTAGAGACCACGCGGCTCGCGTCGCCACCAGGCGTCGTCGTCACCGCCCGGGCTGAAGTGATAGTCATAGCGCAGTGCCCGCAGGTAACGAGGCGCCCGGCCATCAAAGGGGTCGTCGCCCAGCAGGCCCATGACCGCGGGCGAACCCTGCAGCAGGCGACGCATAAACGCCGTCAGCCAGGGGTTGTGGCGGTAGTCACCGAGAGCGGCAAACCACATCTGCCAGTCCAGGCGGGGCATGTGCGGTGCCACGAAAGCCGGCCGCCGCGCCGGGTCGCCGGGCTTGTAGCGAAACTCGTAGGCCTTCCACTGGCGGCCGTCGAGACTGCCTTCGACTACTATCTCGATTCGCTGCCTGGTCATGCGAGCAAACAGGCCGTAACCACCGGCCAGGTGCAGGGGCGACAAGGTGGTCATCGTAGCGCGCAGGGCCGGGGGCAGCGCCGCGTAGCCCAGCAGGCGGCCGGTCATGTGCCCGAGACTGAGCGCGGCCAGCAACAGCAGCGCAGCAAGGCCAGCCATGCGCGCGGCTGCGCTTACAGCCCCCGCGCCGGGTGCAGCTGCTACTCCATCGCCCGGCGGTCCCCGCAGCAGGCCTGCCACCCTCGCCGGCAGCAAGCGGTCGAGTGCGGGGTCATCGAGCAGCGGCAGGCAAAGGACCAGGGTCAGCAGATTGAAGAAGCCGTAGTTGCCGGTGAAGGCGATGGCTACCATAAACAGCGCAAACCCCGCCGCCGCCAGCTGCCTGCCACGACGACCGGCCAACAAGGCGAAGGGCAGCAGCAACTCGATCGCAAACATCAGCGCGGTCGATGCCCGCTGTACCACGGCGGGCAGCTTATCTGCGTACCAGGCGGTCCACGGCGGCAGGGGCTGTGTCCAGTAGTGAAAGTCGAGCGCCGACAGGTTCCACCAGGCAGGATCGTCGGCCAGCAGCTTGACGACCCCCGACATGAACATCAGCTTGAACAACAGCAAGCGGTAGAGCAGCAACGCAGCCCGCGCCGGTGCGCGTCCCGCTCTCCAGCCCAGGGCGAGAAAGGGAGCCAGCACACCTGCCTCGAGCAGAAGTATGTCCCACTGGAAGCTGAGAAAAACGCCGCCCACGGTAAACAGAGAAAGGTACAGCAGCCAGGCGACTGTGCTCGCCGCCACCAGCGCGCGGCCGCCCACCATCATCAAAGCCGCCACCACGCCCCCGGCGCAAAGCAGGTGCAGCGAGATGTCACCCGGCCACAGCCACATCAGCGTGGGCCAGCGCCACCAGTGCATGGGCCCGGGTACGGCCGCCGCCGAGCGTTGCAACAGCTCGTCTGCGGGCGCGATGCCGGAACTCCCCAGCAAGACGTGCACCTGCACCCACAGCGAAACAAACGCGGCGAGGTATACAAGGCCCAGCCCGGCCAGAAAACATCTGCGGGTCAACAGGTAGCGCGCGCGAGAAGCAGGCAGCAGCAGCCGGGTGACAGACGAGGCCAGTCCGCGGTTAGCCGCAACCACGCGGTAGGCCAGCTCGGCGGCGGGGGCAAAACCGGGCAGCCGCTGGTAAGCCGTGAGCAAGCGGCCGTGCCCCGAAGAGGCCAGGGCACGCAGCACCGCGTTGGCGCCCTGGTACACGCAACCGTCGACGTCGACCAGCACCACCGTGCGTTCGAAGACGTCGGGGGCTACATCCGGAAACTCAGCGCCCCGCTGCTGCGAGGAGGCGTAGTCTACGCTGTCGCCGCTGCTTCGCCGCCAACGCTCGACCCACAGCCGGCAGAACGCACAGTCGCCGTCGAACAGCAGCAGCGGACGGCGCAGCACCTTCACGCGCCCTGCTCTTTCCCAGGCCGCTTTCTACACCGCGGCCGAGCGCCGAGGCTGTAATCAGCCCGGCTATCGGCGCGGTGACCGCCGCGAAGCGTCAGCGTCCCTCGTTGAGAACGCTGGCTATGGTGTAAAACTCGGGTAAGTTCAAGGATTCCTCGCTGGCCTCGAACATCCAGTCGTGTTCCATGGGGTTGGCCGGGCCCGGTGGCGTTATGCGCGAGGTATGGCGCAACTGGAAGTCGATCATGGCGATGGCTGGCGTGAACAGGCGCTTGTCCTCGTAGACGCGATTGTCACGCACGGACTCGGTGCACCAGAAGGTGTTCTGCCACACCTTCCAAAGCTCACCGGCCTTATCGAAAATCTCGGAGGTGGTCACGTTGAACACTTCCTGGTCAACCCAGAGGTGGCGCTTCGAAAACGCGTACACGGGCAAGCGCTCGGGGGTGCCCTTGATCAGCCATACCTTGCGCTTTTCCCACTTCACGCAGGGCACCCAGCTGGCAGTGCCGGAGGTACCACACCACAAGTCGAGGGTACCGTACTTGCCCGTGTGCATGGGCACGAGGATTTCGCGCTCGCCGAGCAGTTGAAATTCCCACCACTCGGGCTTGGAGTTGAAACCCCAGATCGAATCCTGGTCTATGTCACCGCCGAACAGCGTGCCGCTTCGATCCGAGGTGGAATAACGACGTACACGCCGGAGTGCCGGGAGGTAGAGCCAGGAGTCATCCGACCGCTGCGCTTCCTCGTAGCGGTACGATAAAAACGACGTCCCCCTCAAGTCGAAAGGCGTCTGGATCGGCCCCCACTGCTCGGTAAAACGCATGGGCGGGTCGTGTTCTATGATCGGTTTCGGGTCATGGATGATACGCCCTTCCCACTTCAAGCGCCGCCAGACATCCGACGACAGCATCTTTTCGACGTAGCCGCGATCGTCCATGTTCTCGACCACCCACTCGGTGCGCACGTCGTCGCTGAAGGCCGGCTTGTGCTCATGGTTCCACATGATCTTCCACGCGGCGGCCGGATCATTGGCGTCGATGTTCGGAAACGGCATGCCGGCCGTGTAGTTGTGCAGGGCCAGGTTGTCTTCGGACAACTCGACCTGGCTCGAGTACTTTTCGGTGGCGTCGATAAAGGCTTTGGGCCAGGGGCAGGATTCGTATTCAGATACTTCTATGGTCATGCCGTAGTCGAGCATGATCTGCACCGACGGCGGCAGGTAGTCCTCGTACTCGTGCATGTTCACCTTGGTGATTTTCATGCCGACCTCGGGGTCCGCCGACCAGGACTGTCCGGGGGTCGCGGTGGCGATGAAAACGAAAACAAGGGCGAACGCCGAAACGGACCAGCTAACAAAGACCAGACGAAGCGTGGCGACCATAAGCAGAGTCCTCCTCCGGGCAACACCGGAGGCCCTGTTTAGCATGAAAGTCACCCACAACTCCAGCCCCACGGCCCAAGGCGCAGTAGCCCAGCCAAGCCACCACTGATAGTCTGCGCGGATGGCTCCGCGCACCATGAGCATAGAAGCAGCCTCGAAACTGGCCGAAGGCGAGACTCTTGCCTTTTCTTTTACTGAGACAGCACCACCCACGGAGGGCGATACCGAGGATAACAACATCCTCGCGCCGGCTTTCCTGCTGCGGCACGAAGGCCGCCTGCTGGCTTACCGCAACCGCTGCCGACACATACCCACCACGCTCGACTGGGTCGAAAACCGATTTCTTTCAAACGACCGTTGCTGGATAGTCTGCGCCACGCACGGGGCCCTGTACGAACCGGCCACCGGCCTGTGCGTAGCCGGGCCGCCCTCGGGCAAAAGCCTTGAATCCCTGCCCGTTGTCGAAGAAGACGGTGTTGCGATAGTGGAGCTCCCCTCCCTTTCGTGAGCGCTGCCGCCGCCAAGCGACCCTGGTGGATCCCACCCTTCCTCGGGCGCCTCCCCCCCCTCGAAGACCGCCACATAAAGTTGCTGGGGGTGGTTTCGCTGGCCCTGCTGTTCGAAGGCTACGACCTTTCGATAATCACCTCGGCGCTCAAGCACATCGCTGAAGGCGTGGGCATGGAGGAAGACAAGATGGGCGGCCTGCTCGGACTCGTGAGGATAGGCGGCCTCCCGGCCCTTGCGGTCGTACCGGTGGCCGACCGCATCGGGCGTCGCCCGGTTTTCCTGGCCACCGTCGTCGGCTTCAGCGTGGGCACCTTCCTGACAGCGTTTGCCCAGACGCCGGCCCACTTTGTCGCAGCGCAGATGTTTACGCGCACCTTCCTGCTCGCCGGCGTGGCCATAGGCATGGTGCTCATCGCCGAGGAGTTCCCGGCCGAGCACCGCGGCTGGGGCATAGGCATGACGGCTGCGCTGGCAGCTTTCGGTCACGGGCTCGGGGCGCTCGGCTTCGCCTTCATCGACCTGCTGCCCTTCGGCTGGCGCAGCCTCTACGCGATGGGAATACTTCCCGTACTCCTGCTTCCCATGTTCCGCCGTAACCTGCCTGAGACAAGTCGCTTTATCGCCAACCAGCTCGCCACCGGTAAGGCATCCACGGCTGATACCGGCCACAGGTGGCGCGACGCCCTGCAGCCGGTCATCGACCTGGCCACCGCGTTCCCGGGCCGCACAGCGCTCGTGAGCCTGACCGCTCTGCTGGTTGCTACCGGCGAGGTGAGCGTCTTCCAGTTCACTTCCTACATCGTACAGAAGCTGCACGGTTGGTCGCCCGGACAGTATTCGTTCATGGTCATCGCCGGTGGAATGATAGGCATAATCGGCAACATCGTAGCCGGTAAACAGGGCGACAAACACGGCCGCAGGATAGTGGGCGCGGTGTTCTTCCTGCTCTACCCTGCCGCCGCGTGGCTGTTCTACCGCGGACCCGGCGGCGCCGCTTTGCCGATTGCCTACATTTTCATAGTGTTCTGCGGTACGGCCGGCTCGGTGATACTGCGCGCTATATCAACAGAGTTGTTTCCCACCTCGTTTCGAAGCACGGCCTCGGGCTGGACGGTGTCGGTGCAGACCCTGGGATGGGCGCTGGGACTGTGGCTGCTGGGAATGGGCAGCGACAACGCCGAGCAGATAGCCTCGGCCGCGGCCTGGATTTCGCTCACGGTGGCGGTAGGAGGCCTGGTGTTGCTGCGCCTGCCGGAAACCCGCGGCCGCGAACTCGAAGACATCAGCCGACTCGACTGACCTGCAGCCGCCCGCTCTACTCAGCAGGCCGGGCAGTTGAGCGTTACCGACAGACCCACGGCGCGTTGCAGAACACGCAGAGCGTCTGACGCGGCCACCGAACCGCCCGAATCCACGTCGCAGATACACAGTGCGCAACTGCTCATACCCACAGCGGTCTGCAGTATGGACAGCGCGTCGGAAGCAGAGGGCGGAAAACTCTCGGTCACGGGCGCACCGCAGACCACCGCGGACAGGGTCAGCCAGCCGATGTCCTCGAAGGCGGCCAGGGTTATTTCGAGATCGCTGTTGGCGCCGGAGTAACTCGGCTCCATCAACTCGTTCGGCGCCAGGTCGAGGCTCCAGTGCGACACCGATGAGCCGAGCTGCAGCGGGCTGGGCGCGTACATGAGCACGTGACCACTGCCCGCGTGGGTACCCTCAGTCAGGCCAGTGGTCGCCGCGCGGGCCGCCGGGCCCGTCCAGTGCAGATCGTCCTGGTCAACCGCCGAGGCCACGCGCTCGCCGTTGGTCATCACCGGCCAGCCCAGGCCGCTGCTGTGGTCTTCGAGGTTGAGCATGTAGGCGTCGTCAAATCCGCCGTTTTTGGCCCCGGTGCTGACATCTACGAAAGTAAGAAAACCAAGGCCGTGGCCGAGCTCGTGCAAAGCCACCGTGATAAAGTCCACGTCGCTGCCAGGCAGCCCGTCAAAACCGTAGTAGAAGTCGGTGGGGCCCAGCACTATGGGGCCGTCTACATCGCTGTTGAAAGTCGCCGATATGTCGTCCGACCCTGGGTGAAGGTCTGAACCTGCAAGACTGTTGGCCAATGGCACCGGGTAGATCGTGCCCGCGCGCGGCGCGTTGGCAAAATTAATAAACCCGGTGATGGGGCCGGCAAACCCCAGGGTAGCACTACTCGGCGAACCCCCGATGGGATCAAATACGGCCGCCACCCTTATCTCCACGTCACTCTGCAGGCGCGCGCCCCAGAGATCGCAGGCCCGCTGCAGGGCGTTGAGCCTGAGCGCGCCGAAGGTGGTACCGGGGTTGCCGCCTATGGACGCCCCCGGCGTCGGATCGTTGAATCCCTCTCCCGGGTCATCGTTGTTTACCACGGTTATCGTTGCGGCCGCAGCCGGCGATACCGCCGACAGAAGCAACAGGCACACGAACAGTGTTGCCCCCCGTCGCACGTCAGCGCCCCTCGCCGGCGGCATCTTTCGGCTCGCAATAAACCTGCGGGCTGCCGTCCGGCCCCATGGTGGCCTTCATCACCTGCTGAAAGCGCCCCCTGAGGTCGACCATCAGCCCGCCCCCGGGCGTGGGACTGGGCACGGCCACGAGATCACCGTGGTAGCTCGACAGCGCCGATGCTATGGGTGCGGCCTGCCCGCGGGCCGACTGCCCGCGCGTGGCCTGCTCGGCAGCCGGTGGGTCGATGAAGTCACCGGTGTCGGGATCGATGGTCACCGTCTGGGCCGCGGCCAGGCTCGATAGCATCAGCCCCGCGCAGGCCAGGCCCAGGACCCCGCCCAGCCGACCAGATGTGAGTTTGAACAACGCTCTGCCTTGGTTCACGACTGCCTCCTCTTGGGGCTGGGCCACCTCGCGGACCCTGCCACGAGCCTAGACTATCAGACACGGTGGGCGCTGCACCAGCCGAAACCGGCCGTTTTTGTGCACTGCGCTAAGGCTTTTGCACCGGCCAACAGGATTGCAAAGCTGCCGCCTCGGTGCGAAACCTTGGGCTATGGAAAACGAAAAACTCGAGCTCAAGCAGACCAACTACGCCGTCGACAACGGCGTAGCCACGATAACCCTTTCGCGCCCCGAACGGCTCAACGCCTTCACCCCTCGCATGATGGACGAGCTGCTGGGCCTCTTTGAGCAGGTGGACCGGGACGACTCCGTGCGAGCGGTGGTCGTAACCGGTGAAGGCCGCGCCTTCTGCGCGGGCGCGGACCTGTCCACGGGCGGATCGACCTTTGATTCGGAGGCCCACGGCGAAACCGGGGGGCTCGACGCCCATCGCGACGGCGGCGGGCGCGTTACCCTGGCCATACACCGCTGTCGCAAGCCGGTCATCGCGGCCATCAACGGCCCCGCCGTGGGCGTGGGCATAACCATGACACTGCCGATGGACATCAGGGTAGCAGCCGAAGACGCCAAGATAGGTTTCGTATTTGCGCGCCGTGGCATCGTACCCGAAGCCTGTTCGTCCTGGTTCCTGCCCAGGATAGTGGGCATAGCCAAGGCCAGCGAGTGGGCAGTGACCGGGCGCGTGTTTCGAGCCGGTGACGAAGCCGACTCGGGCTTGTTCAACTACGTGCTGCCCACAGACCAGGTGCTGGCAAAAGCAACGGAGATAGCGCGTGAGATCGCCGACAACACCTCGGCTGTGTCGGTGGCGCTGGCGCGCGCGCTGATGTGGCACGGGCTCGGGCAGGCCTCGCCGCAGGAAGCCCACCTCATCGATTCAAAATGCATCTGGTGGGCCGGTCGCGGGGCTGACTGCCGCGAGGGGGTAGAGGCCTTCCTGGCCAAGCGACCCGCTGAGTTCCGTATGAGCGCGTGGAGCGACCTTCCCGACTTCTACCCCTGGTGGGAAGAACCCGAAGTCTGAGCTGGCGCTACTCGGGCTGGTGGCCCAGGTCTGGCAACTCAGGTCTGGCACTCAGCGTAGTCTGCCAGCTCCTTGAGGTAGTCGAAGGAGTACATGCCGGTGTCGTGCCCGTCGGCCCAGCGCAACCTGAGCGCATAGCGGCCAACCCCCTCTATGCCTTCGAGCCGGGTCGCGCCGCCAGCCACGAAGGTTATCTCGTTGCTGTGCCCCTGGCACTGGGCGCAGGGACACCAGCCTCGCAAACCCTCGAGACGGTAGCTGTCCGAGCTGCCGTCCTGCCAGGCTACCGTGAGCAGCCCGCTGTCGTTGTCGTGCTCCACACTGGCCGGCTGGGGGCCACTCAGTTCGGGCCCCGCTGCGAGCAACTCGCCCACCTTGTCGGCAAGCGCAAAAAAGCGTCTGGCCACCTCGCTTTCGGGATGGGAAATCACCAGGGGCACGCCCGCGTCTCCGCTCTGGCAGACTTCGGGCTCCAGCGGCAACTCGGCCAGCAGCGGCACGCCAAGCGTTCGCGCGGTCTGCTCGGCTCCCCTCTCGCCGAACACCTGGTCCACGTGCCCGCAGTCGGCGCACACTATACCGCTCATGTTCTGCACCATGCCGAGCATGGGAGCGTTGAGCCTGTTGAGCAACGAAACGCCGCGGGCGACGTCTGCCAGGGCCAGGTCCTGCGGCGTGGTGACGATGACTACGCCGTCAAGCGGCACTTCCTGGGCGACTGTGAGCTGGATGTCGCCGGTGCCCGGCGGCATGTCGAGCACCAGGCAATCGAGCTCGCCCCAGGCCACGCCCCTGAGAAACTGCCTCGCGGCGCTCATCACCAGCGGCCCGCGCCAGAGCACGGGCGAATCCTCGTCGAGGAAAAACCCCATCGAGATCACCTTCATGCCGTGCACCTGCAGGGGCTTGACGAGTTCGCCCTCGGGACGCGGCCGCTCGAGCAGGCCCAGCATCACCGGCGCGCTCGGTCCGTAGATGTCGAGATCGGCGAAACCGACGCGCAGCCCCCGCGCGGCCATGGCCGCCGCCAGGTTAACGGCCACGGTGGACTTGCCAACGCCACCCTTGGCCGAGCTGACGGCCACTATTTTATCGACGCCGGGCAGTTTCTGCACGACCTTTTCCTGGCCTGTTTTCTGCGCGCCTCCTTTTTGAGCCCCCGCTTGGCTGGCTGCGTCGTCAGGCACTGCTGCTATCGCCCTCCATCGATCCATTACCCGAGCCGTTGGCCGGCCCGCTCTTCTGGCCATCGTCGAGCTTGTCTACCACCGCTGCGGCGATTGACTGAAAAATCTTCGCCGTATCGCTCTCCGGGTCGGCCGCGACCAGCGGCACCCCATTGTCGCAGGACTCGCGCAGGGTTCGGTCCAGCGGCACCGAGCCCAGCATCGCCAGGCCCGCGCTGCGCGCCAGGGCCTCGGCACCGTCGCTGCCGAAAATCCGCGTCTCGTGGCCACAGGACGGGCAGCTGTGCACCGCCATGTTTTCCACCACTCCCAGCACCGGCGTACCGGCCTGCTCAAACATCTTCACTCCCCTCACGACGTCGGCAAGGGCCACGTCCTGCGGCGTGGTGACAACCACTCCACCGTCGAGTTTGATTTCACGGGTAAGCGTCAGCTGCACGTCGCCGGTGCCCGGCGGCAGGTCGAGCACGAGATAGTCCAGCTCTCCCCATGCCGATTCTTCTAAGAACTGCTTGAGCGCGCGCGTCAGCATCGGGCCGCGCCAGGCCAGGGCGTCGCCCTCGCCCACGAACAAGCCCATCGAAACCAGCTTCACGCCGTGGCGTTCCACCGGCACAAAACGCCCCTGCTCATCGCGACCCGTTCGGTCTTCGTCACGCACGCCCATGACCAGGTGCTGGCTGGGGCCATAAATATCGGCGTCGAGCAGGCCTACACGCTCGCCACGCGCCGCCAGGGCCAGGGCAAGGTTGGCCGCCACCGTCGACTTGCCCACCCCGCCTTTTCCGCTTGCGACCGCCACTATGTGGGCTACCCCGGGTATGCCCTTCGGGCCGTGGGCTGCGGCCGCGCCGGCGCCGTGAGAATGCCCCTGCTCGCCAGCGTGCTGATGGCCCTGGGCCGAGGCACCGCCCTGTTCCCCCCGCTCAACCACGAGGTCGAGAACAGGCAATCCTTCGAGCCCCTCGAGCACCCGCTCAACGTCGGCAACTATGCGCCCGGCGACCTCTTCGTCGCCGGTAACTATAGACAGTCGAACCTGCAGCCGCCGGTCGTCGAGGTCTATCTCCTTGACCACGCCGAAAGACACTATATCGCGCGTAAACCCCGGGTATTTTATCCCGGCCAGCTTCTCGCGCACGTCGTTTGTTGTCATTTTATCGCCCTCTCCCCCTTTCGGGGGGTACCCGGGGAAACGCAAACGCCCCGGCAACTGCCATTGGAGACCTCCAAGGGCAGGGTCAGTGATTCGCTGTCTCTGCCTGCGGAGTCAAGCCAGTGCGGTCTGCGGGTCAGCCCCGGCATACGTGCCGAGAACAACGGCTCTTGCCGCCTTGACGCTTGTCTGGAATCGGGGCTAACGTCGCTGGCAGGAGCAGCCCCACTTCAGGGGTACACAACTATGCGTTCAGTCAGAATTCACAGGTCGTTTTTTCACAGGGTAGCTTTTTGCAAGACTGCAACTTCTTCGCTGCTGGCGGCGGCCGTGCTGCTGCTGCCGGCTGCAATGGGCCACGCCCAGCTCAGTGACGAGCTCGCCCAGTGCCGCAACAAGGCCGGTTTTGCCACGACCGAATACATGGTTTCCACGCTCAACGCCCGCCAGTCCTGCAGGCGCGACGTGGTGCGGGGCCAGCTTCCGGCCGAGACCGACTGCCTGGCCGTAGCCGACGAGCCCACCGGCAACGAAACCACCGATAACCGCCTGGTCCAGGCCCGCAAGTTTTTCGGCAAACGAATCGACCGCAGCTGCACCGGCATGAGCCTGCTGGCGCTGGGCTGGCCCGGCTTCTGCACCGGCTTCGACAGCCTTGCCTACACGGCGCTCGACCACCAGCAGTGCATCATCGTTGCCGTGGACCAGTACATAGCCAACATGCTGCGCGTCGAGTACCCCGCGCTCGACCTCGAGCTCAGCAGGGAACAGAAGGAGTGCCAGGACCTGCTCGCGCACAAAGCGGCCGACATGGTCACCAACGAGTTTCGCGCGCGCGACCGCTGCCTTTCGAAGCGGGAGCGCGGCAAAATTCCGGCCAGCACCGAGTGCAGGGCCGAGGAAGAACTCGACGCCACGGCGACCGGTCACCCGGGCACCGACGAGAACCTGCGCCTGGCGCACAACAAGCTGCTTCACCAGTTGCCGGGAAACTGCCGGGCCATCGACCTGTCCGAGCTCGGTTTTCCCAACGAGTGCGTAAACCCGCAGGCTCCGGTCTTCTCACTGGCCGCGCTGGTAGACTGCCTGTTTGATACTCACCACGACCCGGTTTTCCAGGTCATCGACCTCATACACCCCGACACGTCTTCCTGTGGTAACGGGCTCATCGAGATCGGCGAGCGTTGCGACGACGGAGACCGCGCCCACGAGATCGGTGAGTCCTGCCGCAACAACTGCGCTGCCGTACTCTGCGGTGACCCGGACGATTCGCGCGGAGCGGTGAGCGTTATCGACGCCCTGTTTACCCTCAGGGTAGCTGTTGGACTGGATTCCTGCGCGCTCGAGGTCTGCGACGTGGACAGCAGCGGCCGGGTATCGGCGGCCGATGCGCTGCTGCTTCTGCAAGCGGCCGTGGGACTGGACGTAGAGATTGAATGCCCGCGCCTGAGCATCACCTGCGGCAACGGCACGCTGGACGCACTTGAGCAGTGCGATGACGGCGACACCGAGTGGGACTCGGGCGAGCTTTGCGACCACAGCTGCCAACGCGTGGCCTGCGGCGACCCCAACGACACCGGGACGGTTACAGCGCTCGACTCTTCGTACATACTCAGGTCCTCGGTGGGCCTCGAGAGCTGCGATCTCGAGGTGTGTGACACCGATTCCAGTGGCGCCGTGGCCTCGACCGACGCGCTGATGGTACTCAAGGTCGCGGTGGGATTGCCCGTCACGCTCAACTGCCCTTTCTGAACGGCTCCCCTGTCGCCTCGGGCTGAAAGCCCGGTGCTTGAAAGCACACGAGTGCGGGCCTAGTTTCGGCGCGGGAGAACCGCCATGGAACTGGGACTACGTGACAAGGTCGTATTGATAACCGGCGCAGCCTCGGGGCTCGGGCGCTGTACGGTCGACTACATGCTCGATGAGGGCGCCCGCGTACTGCTGGCCGACGTCAACGAGCAGGCCCTGGCGACGGCCCTCGAAGAAACCTCGGCCCACGAAACAAGCGGCGTTGTACTCGACGTTCGCGACTTCGACGCATGCAAGGCCGCGGCCGCCGAGGCAGCATCGACCTGGGGACAGCTCGACGTACTCGTCACCTCGGCCGGGGTCGGCGGCGGCATCGACTTCTTCAAGGACGAAACCCCGGAAGACTGGAAAGCACTGATCGACATCAACCTGCTGGGCACGATGAACTGCTGCCGGGCGGTTTCGGATATAATGGTTGAGCAACAGTCGGGCAACATCGTCGCGCTGGCGTCCGAGGCAGGCAAGGGCAACGAAAAACGCATGGCTGTTTACGGCAGCACCAAGGGCGCTGTCATATCCCTGGTGCGCGGGCTGGCGCTCGAACTCGGACGCTACAACATAAACGTCAACGCGGTGTGCCCCGGGGTGACCGACACACCCATGATCGCCTACCTCGACGAGCAGTCCCGAGCGCGGGCGGCGGGCTTCTACCCGCTGGGCCGCCTGGGACGGCCACAGGACATAGCCGCGATGATCACCTTTCTTGCCTCCGAGCAGGCCTCCTGGGTAACCGGGCAGGCCATAAGCGTGAGCGGTGGCTTCGGCCGCAGCTGACCGTGCCCGCGGCCCCCGTCGACGGGTCGGCCGGGCATGGTCATAGAAACATGAGTTCCACGTTGGCCATGCGCAGGACCGCCGCGCTGCTGGTGGCGGCCACCCTGCTGGCGATTGGATTGCTGGCCTTCGTGGCCGGGCGGTCATC
>DBZX01000012.1:0-18633 GCA_002311335.1 bacterium UBP10_UBA1149 | reverse complement strand
CAACGACGAACTTACCGGGGCCGCGCTGCCGGTGATAACGAGCCTGCTCCCCCTGGCCTGGCTCGTGGACGAAGCAGGCGGCGACAGGGTGAGCGCGTCGGCCCTGCTGACTGCCGGCGATGACCCCCACGGTTTTACCCCCCGCCCCAGCCACGTGCAGCGCCTGGCCTCCGCCCGACTGCTGGTCATGGTGGGCGGCCTCGACGACTGGGCAAGGCGACTGCTGCCCGACTCGAAAACGGCGCCAGCGTTGCTCGTGCTCGGCGAGCTGCCCGGACTGCCCTCGCCCGCTGGCCACCCGCGCCTCGAAGCCCACGCAGACCGCGACCCCCACCTGTGGCTCGACCCGCTGCTGGTGCGCGACCACGTGTTGCCGGCCCTGGTCGACGCGCTTGTGAGCCTCGATCCTGATGGTGCTGCATACTACCAGGCGCGCGGACAGGCCCTGGCCCACGAGCTCGGCCAGCTCGACGAGCAGATTCGCGACACCCTCAACGCTGCGCACTGCCGCTACTACCTGGCCTGGCACGACGCGTGGTCGTGGTTTGCCGGCCGCTACGACCTCGAGGAACTGGGCATCGTCGAGCACTCACCCGGCGCCGGCGCCTCGGCCCGCCAGCTGGCCGCGCTGGTCGAATCCGCGCGTCGCCACTCGGTACCGGCTATACTTGTGCAGCCGCGTGCCGGGCGTCGCAACGCCGTCACGCTGGCAAAGGAGTTCTCGGCCACCGTGGTAACAGCTGACCCCCTGGGTGACCCGCGCGATCCGTCGCGAGGCGACTACTTTGCGCTCATGCGGGCGCTGGCCGGGGCTTTCGCGTCGGCCTGTGGAGCACAACAGTGAGCCTGGCCGACAGCGAACAAGCGGTTGTCGAGCTCATCGATGTCAGCGTTGAGCGAGCCGGCCGCAACGTGCTCCAGGACATAAGCCTGTCGGTCACGGCCGGCCAGTTCCTGGGCATCGTGGGCCCGAACGGTGCGGGCAAGACCACCCTGCTCAAAGTATTACTCGGCCTGTGGCCGGTGAGCTCGGGCAGCGTGCGCGTGTTCGGAATCGAACCGGGTACCGAAGGGCAGGATCCGCACGCCTTCGGTTACGTTCCCCAGCGTCAATCCATCGACCCACGCTTTCCGGCCACCGTGGCCGACGTGGTCATGATGGGTCGCCTGTGTTGCCTCGGTCCCTTCAAGCGACCGCGCGCTGACGACTGGAAAGAAGTTGCGAGGTCGCTCGACTGGGTCGGGCTGGCCGACCGCCAGCAGCGACCCGTCGGCCAACTCTCGGGAGGCGAACAACGGCGCGTGCTGCTCGCCCAGGCCCTCTGTGCCAGCACCCGACTGCTCGTGCTCGACGAGCCCACGGCCGGCCTTGACCTGCCGGCCGAGCACGAATTCTACGCCCTGCTGCGGCGCCTGCAGGAGCAACTCGGGCTCACCGTGGTGGCGGTGTCGCACGACCTGCTGGCACTGGCCGGTCAGGCCGACCAGCTGGTGTGCATCAACCAGCGCATGCACACGCACGGCAACCCGGCCGACGTGGTGCACAGCCACGCGCTGCGCGAAGCCTACAGCTGCGAGTTCAACTTCCTCGCCGGTGAGTTCGCCTTCCATGATCACGCCACCGGCCCGGAGCACTCCCACACCGACAACGACGGCACAAAGGACTGATGCTCGAATACGCTTTCATGCAGAGAGCCCTCGCGGCCGCGCTGGTGGCGGGCCTGCTCTGTGGCGCGCTGGGTTTCTTTGTCGTCCTCAGGCGCCTTGCCTTTATCGGCGTGGGCATCTCCCACTCGGCCATCGCCGGGGTAGCGATAGGGCTGCTCGTGGGCATCGACCCGGTGCTTTCGGCAGCCGTTTTTGCCGTCATCGTGGCGCTCGCGGTACAGCGTAGCGCCAAGCGCGGAGCCTTGAGCGAAGACACCGTCATAGGCGTGTTCTTCTCGGGCTCAATGGCGCTGGGCCTGCTGTTGTTGAGCTTGAAAGACGGCTACCGCCAGGACCTGTTCGCCTACCTGTTCGGCGACGTGCTCTCCATCAGCGGCAACGAGCTGTTGCTGCTCACCCTTGCCGCGGCCGCCATCCTGCTCGTACTGGCGCTGTTCTTTCGGGAGATGCTGCTCATCGCCTTCGACGAGGAGATCGCCCGCGCTTATGGCCGACCCGTCGACCGCCTTGACGCCCTGCTGCTGGTGTTGCTCGCTGTTACGGTGATCGTGGGTGTGAGGCTGGTTGGCATACTGCTCATCGAAGCCTTGCTGGTCATACCGGCGGCGACGGCCGCCCTGTGGACGATAAACTTTCGCTGGCAGCTGGCCCTGGCCGCCAGCCTGGGCTCGGGCACTGCCGTGGCCGGACTGGCGCTTTCCTGGCGCATAGACACCGCCGCGGGCCCGACCATGGTGGTACTGGCGCTGCTGCTGTTCCTCGCCAGCCTCGCCCTGCGACCCCAGCGCGCCTGAATCAACAGCGGAATCAACAGCGGCCGACGATCAGCTTTCGCGCATGTAGCTGTTAGCCAGCGCGTCAACGTACTCGTTCCAGCGCGAACCGTCGTGGGCGCGAATCCAGCGCAAATTCACCCCCGGGTGGGCCTGGGCCAAGGCGTAGAGTTCCTTGACCAGCTCGAGGTTGGCTATGGGGCCACCCTTTCGTTTCCATCCGCGGGCCTGCCACCCCGCGGCCCACTCGTTCACCGTCTTCACGCAGATCTGGCTGTCGCTGTAAACCACCACGCTCTCGTCGGCGCCGATTTCGCCGTAGGCGTCTATCAGGGCGGCCAGCTCCATGCGGTTGTTGGTGGTGGCGGGGTCACGGCCCCAGCGCTCCGCCACGATCTTGCCCTGGTCCACCCGCACCCAGCCCCAGCCACCCGGGCCAGGGTTGCCCTCGCAGCTTCCGTCGGTGAATACCCCGTCGTCGGGACCGCCACTGTGGCGCTCAAGCACCTCGGCCGGGCTGAGCAATTGCTTGTACCTGCGCGTGTCAGACATGGCGGCGAGTTATACCTTCGCCCGCCAGCGGTTGCACAAGCGGCCGGCCCGGCATCGGGCAGCGCCTACTGCAGCTGCAGGTCACGGGAGACCAACAGTTGCTCGAGGTCAAGGTATACAAGCGCCGTCGTCCAGGGCTTGCCGGGCAAGCGGGCCTTGAGCCTGTAGTCACCGCTGGGCAGAACACGCGCGAACCTGAAGCGCCCCGAAACGCGGGTCCTTCGCCGGAGTCGGCGCCCGTCGCCGAGAGGAATCAGTTTTACACGTGCCCCTGCTACCGGCGCCCCCGCCGACAACACGCGGCCGAGAACCCTGCCGGGCCTGCTGCTGTTGAGTGCCGCGGCTGCGTCGAGGTCAAAGCCGGCACTGCCCGCAGAAGGCAGGCTGTCGCCGAGGTCGGCCACCTGCCCATCCACGTCGACCAGTCTAAGGTAACGCACGAAGCTGAGCCCCAGGTCGGCAATATCAAAACGGTCACCGCCGGCAGAGGGCCCCAGCGGGTCGATTTCCACGCCCGCCCACACCGGCGTCCGGCCGGCCAGCCCCAGGCCCGTGGCCGGGTCGAAATCAAACCGCAGCCAGCGCCGCCCGTCGTCGCTGACTTCCACGAAAGCGTACTCGGTGAACACCTGTTCTGCGTTGCCGCCCACGTAGAAAGCGTTTTCGAAGACGACGAGATCGTCGCCCGGCCCGTCAAAAACCAGGTTGTCGCGAAAAGCCAGCGTCAGGCTACCGCCGTTGCCCAGCGACACCACGTGGCTCGAACCTTCGAGCGCGCCAGCTCCAACAGGAGGGCCCAGCACGATAGCGGGCAGCTGGTCAGCGCCGAAACCCGCGCCGGCGCCCGGCTGAAAGTTCCGCACACGATCGGCCCAGGGGTCGGCGGCAAGGCAAAGCTCGGCCGAGGACAACAACAGCAGGGCCGCCACCGCAACGGCGCGGCAATTTTTCGCCGTGAGGTGAGACATTACTCTACCGCCGGAAGACACAGCAGCTTGACCTTGTCGCGATCGCGCATGCCGACGTCAACTCCAAGGGCACGGCTGCGAACACGGGCACGGTTTTTTTTGAATACACCCGACGGCCGCAGCCTGAGGTCAACGCGCAGCCCGTCACTGAACGCGCAGCTCGACTCGTTCAAGGGCAAGGCAGCCGAAAGACGGGTCGCCAGCTCCGCCAGCTCGGCCGACGCCGGCCTGGCGTCCAGGGTGATAGAAGCCAGGCCGCTGCTGCTGCAGTCGGGCAGGTCGACGTCAACGACGTTGGCGCAGACCCCTACGGGAAACAGGCAGGACTGGTTGACCAGCCGGTCGGCGTCGCAGGGGTCACCGTCGCGGCAGATAGCGTGCCTGGCCGGGCGTCCCGGCTTGCGCGGCAGCAGCTCCAGCCCGTAGAACTCGACCAGGCAGTTGCGCTCGGGGTGCCCGCGCCCGGCCACCAACGAGTCCACTGGAGTGAACATGTGCAGGGAGCTGTCTTCATCTTCCCCGCTGAAGGTCGATGACAGCATTACAACGCGGCCCGTGAAAGCATCGACGTCGAGACCAGAAGCAAAGGTCAGGCCCGATGCGAAAGAAGAACTGCCGCCACCCGCCGCCAGCCTGACAACGTCGCCGCCGAAGGAGCCCGTCACCAGCAGGCTGCCGTCACGGTCAAAAGCGAGGTCGTAACTGCCGTGGGCAAAGGTCGGTCCGGACACCGTCTCGACAAAGCTACCGCTGGAATCGTAGCGGCTGATCTTCGACTCGAAGCTGCCCGTGGATTCGGCCACCAGCAGGCTGCCGTCGCTGTCGAAAGCCAGGCCGGAAGTAAAATCGATGCCCGAGGCTACGAAATCCGTAGCGCCGCTGTTGCTCAGCTCCACCACGCGCCCCGCGCCACTGCCAACGGCGTCGCCAACGTAGACCGCGCCCGACGGGCCCACGGCCACACCCGAGGCCGAGGGTATCGTGCCCGCGGCCACCAGTTCGTTGCCCAGCGCGGTCAGCCCCGAAGCCGTAGAAGCCTGGCCCAGCGCAAACACCGTGTCGCCCGTGACACCGCCGGTCTCGAGGGCGTTGTCGGACAGGTAGAGAACGTCGGCAGCCGAATCGTAAGCGCAGTGAGAAATCGAATTGAAGCCGCTGGCCAGCACGCGCTCGGCTCCCGAGGGAGTGACAAACACCAGCTGCTGCGCGCCAGCCGTGAAACCGGGTCCAACGGCGACAAAAATGCCCCCGGGAGCCGCCGCTACGCAACCCTGGGTGGTGTCGCCCAACAGCTGGCTGTCGTAAATGTAGCCCGCCTGTGCGCTGACCTGGGCCGAGGCCGGCCCCGCCCCGACAGCAAACCCCACTGCCAGCGCGAAAGACGTCGCCGTCATCACGCTACTGTTAAAAAATGAAATCCCGGCGACCCGCGCCGCCACCAATAACCGCATGCTTCCTCCTGCCGGCCCGCGCCGGACTTGAAGATATTTCTGCGAGTCATCCCGGTCTCCTGGCTCGGGGATCGATCTACTCGGCGCGCCTTCCCGGGGTGTGAGCCCAGTGGCCGTTGCGCCTTTCGTCCTCCCTTACAGTTGCGGGGCAGCCGAGGATTTCCACCTCGTTCCCGTTGGAAACACCGGTAACGGTGCCTCCAGACGACTCGGCGCGCACGCTAGGCACGCGCGGCATCGGTGTCAAACCAACCAGCGCTCAGCCCATTGCTCGGCTGCAGGTGACGAAGTCCGGTTAATCGTGTCAGCCCTCGTCGAGCGCATTGTGGGCGAGATCAAAACGCCGCTCCGACCACGGCTCCTCCACGCGCTGCCCTGCACGCGCCACCCAGGCGCGGTTGTCGTAGAGCTCGCCGGTTTCCGCGTTGCTGGCGTCTCCGCGGGCGTATTGGATCACCCAGGCCCTGCGCTGGCGGTCGGCGCTGTGGTTGCCAACGGTCTTGTGAACCAGCAGCGACGAGAATATCAGCAGCTCGCCCGCCTTCGCTTCCAGGGACACGGCCCCGGGTTCATCAGCCCCGCTCTCGTCGATGTCGGAGATGACCCAGTGCACCCCGCGTAGCTCGTGCGCGCGCAGGCCACTGGCCTGCGAACCGGGCACAACGAGCAAGCCACCGTTTTCAAGATCCGAATCGTCCAGCGCCAGCCAGAAGGTGAGATACTCGGGCAGGCTGCCGCTCTGGTAGCCGTTGTCCTGGTGCCAGTCGATGTGGCTGCCCGCACCCGGGCTCTTGTTGATGCCCTGGTCCCACCAGCAGCGCAGGTCGGGGCCTACCAGCTGCAGGCCGAGTTCGATCAGCGCGGGATGGTTGATGTAAGAGCGCAGCACGGGACTGCGAAACTGCATCATCGCGCGGTAGGGGTAACGACCGTCGCGGTCATTGCCCAGGGTCTGCGAGTCGGTGGTCACCAGGCGGTCGTACTCGCCGCCTATTTCGGCCAGCTCAGCTTCGTCGAAGACGCGGCCGACGTTGTAGAATCCATCACGCCTGAAGCTGGCCAGTTGCTCGTCGGTGAGTCTCACGGCTGACAGTCAGCCATCATCGCCACCCCGTGGCAAGGTCGGCTGCCGCGGCGCTCCCCATAAAGCTCGCGTGCTGATAGAAGAAGGCATGGCTGCAAAACTCCCCCCCAACGGAATGTCCAAGCAGGAAGTCATGGACCGAATGCGCGCGCTCAAACAGGACGACGCCGACTGGCGAGGCGCACGCACCTGGAGCCTGGTGTTCCCGGCGGGCGAAGACGTGGACGAAGTGCTGGAGGCCGCTCACCACGAGTTCCTCTTCGAGAACGCGCTCAACCCCTTCCGCTTTCCCAGCCTGCGGGTGATGGAAGAAGAAGTCGTCGAGATGACCGCCAGCCTGCTCAACGCCCCCGAGGGCGCGCGCGGCTGCATGACTTCGGGCGGCACCGAGAGCATCCTGGCTGCCGTCAAGGCAGCGCGCGACCATGCACGGGCAGAACGAAACATTGCCGAGCCCGAGCTGCTCGTGCCCGCCTCGGCCCACCCGGCTTTTATCAAGGCCGCGCACTACCTCGACATGCCCTGCCGGCGCATCGAGCTGGCAGACGACCTGCGCGCCGACCTCGACAGTGCCCGCCAACTCGTGGGACCCGCTACCGCCATGCTCGTGGCCTCGGCGCCCAACTATCCGCACGGACTTATAGACCCGGTAGAAGAACTTGCCGCGCTGGCCGCCGAGCACAACGTGTTCTGCCACGTGGACGCCTGCGTGGGCGGATTCATACTGCCCTTTCTCGAAAGGACAGGCGTGCCGCTGCCGGCTTTCGATTTTCGTGTGGCCGGGGTCACGAGCATGTCGGCCGACGTGCACAAGTACGGTTACGCCACCAAGGGCGCGTCGGTGGTCATACACCGGGACGCCCATACACTGCTCAACCACCAGGCCTTCTTTTTTGACGACTGGCCCGGCGGCATGTACGGCTCGCTGGCGGTGGCGGGCACGCGACCGGCCTCGGCCATCGCGGCTGCCTGGGCGGTTATGAACTACCTGGGCGAAGAGGGCTACCTCGAGCGCGCTCGCGTGGTGGCGCAGACCAGCGCCGCGCTGAAAGCGGGCATCTCTTCTATCGACGGGCTGCGACTGGTAGGCGATCCGCCCGCCAGCCTGATGGCTTTCTGCTCCGACCAGTACGACATGGGCGCGATCGGCGACGTCATGGACGCGCGCGGCTGGCACCTCGACCGCCAGGAGCGACCGCCGGCGCTGCACATGATGGTCACCCCCAACCACGCGCAGATCATTGAACGATTTCTCGACGACCTGCGCTTTGCGGTCAGCTCGCACGGCGAGTCCAAGGGCAAATCGGCCCGCTACAACTGAGGTCGATTTTCGACCGCCTCCCCGAAATCCAGCTGCGCGCGTGGACGCGCAGGCCTGCTACGGCTAGGATACGCCGACGATGGCTCTCTCGGCAGGCATAGTAGGACTTCCCAACGTAGGAAAATCGACGCTGTTCAACGCCCTCACGCGCAGTGAGCAGGCAGCGGCGGCCAACTACGCCTTCTGTACGGTCGAACCCAACACCGCCGTGGTGCCGGTACCCGACAGCCGCCTGAAGACCCTGGCTGCCATGGTGAACCCCGAAAAACTCGTTCCCGCCACGGTAACGTTCACCGACATAGCGGGACTGGTGGAAGGCGCCCACCGCGGCGAAGGCCTTGGCAACCAGTTTCTCGCCAACATACGCGAGACCCAGGCCGTGGTTCACGTGGTACGCTGTTTTGAAGACGGCAACGTGACCCACGTGGCGGGCAGCATCGACCCGGCACGCGACGTGGAAATCATTGAAACCGAGCTGTTGCTGGCCGACCTGCAGACCCTGGAAAAACGACTCGACAAACTCGAGTCCCAGTCCCGGGGTGACCCGTCGCTCAAGCCCGTGCTCGAAATGGCGCGCGAGCTTGCCGCCCACCTCGACCAGGGACGGCCCGCAGCCTTGTTCGAAGTACCCGACCGCGATGAAGAGCAACGTTTTTTTGCCGACCTGTGGCTGCTCACCGCCAAGCCGGTGATCTACTGCGCAAACGTGGGCGAAGACGACCCCGCCGGCGAGGGCCCCCAGGCGGCGGCCCTGCGCGAGCACGCCGAGCAACGCGGCGCGCCCATGGTGGTCATCTCCGCGCAGCTCGAACAGGAAGTAGCCGGCCTGGGCAGCGAGGAACAGCAGGAGATGTTGCAGGGCTACGGCATAGAGAGCAGCGGGCTCGACCAGGTGGTGCACACCGCTTACTCGCTGCTGGGGCTGATCAGTTTCCTGACGGCCGGCCCCAAGGAAGTTCGCGGCTGGACGCTGAAACGTGGATCCACCGCACCGCAGGCTGCGGGCGTGATTCACACCGACTTCGAACGCGGTTTCATACGCGCCGAGGTCATCGCCTTTGACGACTACGTGAAGCTGGGCGGAGAAGCGGGTTGTCGAGACGCCGGCAAGGCACGCGTTGAAGGCCGCGACTACGTCATGCAGGACGGCGACGTGGTGCACTTCAGGTTCAACGTCTGACGGCAAAGCCTCGTGCCGCCAGCGTTAAAAGCCGGCAGGACTTTCACAGGCAGGCGCACAATCGGCACGACACCTGCTACCCCCCGCCGATCTTTATCGCTTCACGGTAAGCCGGGCGTTGCTCAAGGCGAGACAGGTAGGCCTGGACGGCGGGGTAGCGGTCGTCGATAACATCCATGAACCGTGCGGCGACCAGCGAAAACCCCATCATCACGTCGGCGGCCGAAAAATCGTCGCCCAGCAGGTACTGGCCGCTTGAAAGTTCATTTTCCACGAACTGGACCCCCGCCTCGGCCCTCGCCCTGGTAGCCTCTTGCAGGGACGCGTATTCGTCCCCGTCGGTGCGGTAGCGCGAAAGCCACACCAATATGCCGACGGGCGGAAACACTGTGCCCTCGGCCATGTGTATCCACTGCAGGTAACGCCCCCGCTCCGGCGTCCCCCGTGGCGGGGCAAGACGCCCTTCCCCGTAACACTCAACCAGGTATTCAACTATCGCGCCCGACTCGCACAGCACGAGGCCGCCGTCTTCGATGGTCGGCAACTTGCCGGTAGGCGTGTCCTGCACAAAAAACCTGCTCGACGGAACCTTGAACTCCACCCTCTCGAGTTCGTAGGAGACGCCGAGTTCTTCGAGCAACCACAGCACCCGGATTGAGCGGGTAAGAGGCGCGTACCAGAGCTTGATCACGGCTGCCAGCCTAGGTGGTGGTCGAGATGCCGCCGTCAACCGGAATGACGACCCCGGTCACGTAGGCACCGGCCCGCGAGGCCAGGTAGATGACCACGCCCGCCATGTCCTCNNGCGGCCCATCGGGCAGGAGGCGATAATGGCCTCGCCGAAGTTCTCGAGCGTGACTTCCATCATCTTGCTCTCGAATGGGCCAGGCGCGATCGCGTTGACCGTTATGTTTTTCTCGGCGAGCTTTTTTGCCAGCACCCGCGTCAGGTGATGCACCGCCGCCTTGCTCGCAGAGTAAGAAAAGGTGTCGAGCATGGGAGGCTTGAGGCCGTCGATAGAGCCCGTGTTGATGACCCGCGCCGGGTCTCCCTTGCGCGCCGCCGCCTCCAGCTGCGGCACGAGCGCACGCGTGAGCTGAAACACGGCCTTGACGTTGAGCGCCAGCACCTTGTCCCAGCCCGAGTCGGGAAAATCCTCCATGGGCGCGCCCCAGTTGGCGCCGGCGTTGTTGACAAGGATGTTGAGCTCTTTCTCGCGCTCGGCCAGTTCGGCCGCCAGCCCGTTGCAGCCTTGCTCAGTGCCGCAGTCGGCGGGAAGCGCGAAGCACTCGCCAAACTCCGACAATTCGGCGGCAACCCGCTCGCAGACATCCGCCTTGCGCGAGCTGATGTAAACCCTGGCGCCCGCCTCGACCAATCCCCGGGCGATCATCAGGCCAATGCCCCGGCTTCCGCCGGTTATCAACGCCGTCTTACCGGCCACGGAAAACAAATCCTTCATGACAACGCTCCTTGCAACCCTTGATGACCGTCAGCCGGGCATGCCTTCGAAAGAAAGCACGCCCTCGGCCACCATGTGAAACGGCTGGCTGTCGGCGGTAAAAATCGCCATGTCGGGTCCCACGAAGTCGGCCGGGTTGTCGAGCGTGCCCACCTTGAGCAGGGCCAGGGGCAGGCCCGGCGCGATGCTGCGCAGGTGTGTGCCGCAGTTGCCACAGAACTCGCGCGTGACCGGGTTGTCGAGATCGCTGCGCTTGAACGACGCCGGGGTACCCTTGGTGTAGGCAAAGCCTTCTTCGGGCAGGGCCAACACGAGGTTGGGCGAACCGCCCGATATGTACTGGCACTCGCGGCAGTGGCACTGCCCCTTGAAGGCCACTTCTCCCTCGGCTCGGTACCTCACGGCACCACAATAACATCCGCCTTCAACTTCCATACTGTTCTCCCCGGCCGTCGTCGGCCTGTTACTCGTCCAGCGAAAACGACACGCCCACTGCGGTCGCAAGAAAAGACATCATGGGCTTGAGCGCCACGAAAGCGCGCGACACTTCCCTGGCAAAGCCACGTTCTTCTATAGTCCGGGGGGCGACCCTCTGCACGGCAAAAAAACTCTTGCGCTTGATGTCTACGATCAGCGGCTGTTCAGCGTCAAAGCCGCGCGGTGGGCGCTTGAGCGAATCTCCGCTCACCTCGCCGAAGCGACGCTTGAAGGCGGCCGAGCGGGTGGCCTTCTTCCAGGCATCGGGGTCGTCGGCTATGGCCTCGCGCACCTGGGCCAACGGGGCCGATGGCGGGCGCCAGATGCCGCCGCCGAAAAAAACCTCGTCGGGTGCGACGTGTACGTAAAAACCGAGTGTGTGCGCGTCGTTTCCGGCCATGTGCCGAAACTGGCAGGCGGCGTGCTCCTTGTAGGGGCTCTTGTCCCTCGAGAACCTCACGTCGCGATATATCCTGAACATCGACCCGCCGTGCGGTCGGGAGTCAGCCACGAAGCAGTCCGACACCCGGGCCAACTCCGAATCCATGGCCTCTATGAACGAACACATGGGGGCGAGAAGATTTTCGCGGTAACGCTGCTTGTTGTCTTCGAACCAGTCGCGCTGGTTGTTGGCCTTGAGTTCGGAAAGAAAACGCAGCGTGTCGACCGGAAATCCATCGAAGGGCCCGATTACCAGCGGGGCTGGTTTCCCGGGGCTGCGTTTCCCGGGGCCGCGCTTCTTACCAGCCGTAGCCTTCCTGGTTTTCTTCGTCACGCCTGTTCTCCGTTGTCCGGGGGTCAGCCGGTCGCGGCTTTTCCGGCCGCGTTTTCCGAGGCGAGCTCCTCGGCTGCCAGCAACGCGCTTTCGAGCATCTCGTCGCGCGCGCCGTTAAACTGGTCGAGCGTGCCGGCCAGCTTGAGATAGCGGTGCACAGAATACTCCCAGGTGAAGCCGTTGCCACCGTGCATCTGCAGACACTCGCGCGAGTTGGCCAGCGCCGACTCGGCAGCCCAGGCCTTGGCGCTGCCCAGCATGAGCGCGGCCTCCGACTGGCCGGCGTCAAGGGCCCAGGCCGCCCGGTAAACCAGCGACCGCGAACCCTCCGCGCGCAGCAGCATGTCGGCCATGCGGTGCTGCAACGCCTGGAACGTAGCGATGGGGCGACCGAAAGCCTCGCGCTCGCGCGTGTATTCCACCGTCATCTCGAGAGTCACCTGGCACACGCCCAGTGCCATAGCCGCCGACCCTATGGTGCCCAGCTCGTTGGCTTTCTCTACCAGCGCGTTGTCACCCAGCAGCTCAGCCGTGTTGTCGAAGTTCACGCGGGCAAAACGTGTTGCCTCGTCCATGGTCGTCATGGCGTCCAGCCGGAACGGCCCGTCGACCAGCGCCAGCCCCTTGTCGGTGGTGACCAGCAGCTTGTCGGCCGAGGCGGCAAAGGGCACGAAGGCCTTGCTGCCGGTGACCCTGCCGTCGGCGAAGGTCGCGCCGCCGCTCTCGCCTGGCCACACGGTGTCGCGGGTGGCGAGCACCACGGTCAGCTTTCCAGCGGCGATGTCGGCCGCCACCGAGTCACGCTCGGCCAGCTCGAGCGCGCGCGCCGCCACGACCACGTCGAGGTAGGGGCCGGGAAAACACGCGCGGCCCATTTCCTCGGCCACGATGACCAGCTCGACCGCTCCCATGCCCTGGCCCCCGGCCTGCTCGCCGGCAACCAGCCCCAGGTAGCCGAGCTCGGCCAGCTTGGCCCAGTGGTCGGCCGAATATCCTTCGTCGCTCTCCTCGGCCAGGCGGCGTGCTGCTTCCATGGGACACTCCCCGGCGAGAAAGTCGCGGGTCGCGTCGCGCAGTAGCTGTTGGTCCTCTGAAATATCGAATCTCATGTCTTCTTTCTCTCGTCCGGGTCTCTGCCGGTTCTCTCCCCGTTGTCTGCCCGCAGCCCTTCAGGCCTGGGGCAGACCGAGCACGCGCTTGGCAATGATGTTTCGCTGTATCTCCGAGCTGCCCGAAAAGATCGTCTCGGCCCTGGCCCACAGGTAGTTGCGCGACCAGTCGACGTCGGTGCGCGCCGACGGATCGTGGCGCGACAACTGCGCGCCGGGGCCCAGCAGCTCGATGGCGGTAGCGCGCAAGCGCTGGTCGAGTTCGCTCCACACCAGTTTCTGTATCGACGATTCGGGACCGGGAGCGTTGCCCTCGCTCAGGCCTGCGAGTGTGCGGTAGCCGTTGGCCATCAACACCTGCCACTCGGCAACCAGCAGTCCGAGTTTAGCGCGACTGGCCGTGTCGGTGATGCCAAGTTCGCGGCAGGTGCGAAGCAGGGCAAAGAGGTCAGTGCCCAGCTCGGTGGCCGGGCCCAGGGTCGCGCCTCCCCTTTCGTAGCCCAGCACCGTCATCGCGATCTTCCAGCCCTGGCCTGTTTCGCCCACGAGTTGCGAACGCGGCACGCGCGCGTTGTCGAAAAACACCTCGCCGAATTCGCTCTCGCCGGTTATCTGCTTGAGCGGTCGCACTTCAACACCCTCGGTGTTGCGCAGGTCGACGAGTATGAACGAAATGCCACCGTAGCGATCCTCGGCATCGTTGCGGGCAAGCACGAATATCCAGTCGCCCCATGGCCCGTAAGTCGTCCAGCACTTCTGGCCGTTGAGCACAAAGAAATCGCCGTCGACAACGGCCTTCAGCCTGAGCGAGGCAAGGTCGCTGCCCGCTCCCGGTTCGCTGAAGCCCTGGCACCAGATTTCGTCGGCGTTGAGCATGGGCGGAATGAAGCGGCGGCGCTGTTCTTCGCTGCCGTGATGTATGAGCGCGGGCGCACACAGGCCCAGCCCCAGCGCGTTGAGGATGGGCGGCGCGTCGGCCAGCGCGATTTCCTGCGCGAGTATGGCCTCTTCGACCTCGGTGGCACCGCGGCCTCCCCACTCGGCGGGCCAGCGCATGCCAAGATATCCACCCTGGTACATACGCCGCTGCCACTGGCGACGTAGTTCGATGAGCGCGTGCTCGTCGTTTCCGCGATCACGCAGGGACTCGCTCCAGCTCTGCTCGAGGTTATCGCTCAGCCACGCGCGCAGTTCGCTGCGAAACTTTTCGTGTTCAGTTGAAAACCCAAGGTCCATACAGTGTTTCTCCAATGGTGCTGGCCGCACCCGGTCGCCCGCGCATAATTGCCCGCTACGCCCTGCTGAAGCCAGCCTCCGCAGGGGCTTCGGGGACCGCGGACTTTGCAGCAACCGTGGCCCTCGTGTTAACACCTCGGCTGTAAGGAGTACTTCATGAGCGACCTCGCCGTCTCGAATCAACACTGGAACTTTGCCAACGTATGGGAGGGCATAGCACGCGTTGTGCCCGATCGGCCCGCGTTGCTGCACGACGGCCGGGCGATCTCCTGGGCCGAATTCGACCGCCGCTCGAACGCGCTCGCGCGCTTCCTGCTTGACCGTGGAGCAGTGGCCGGCGACAAGCTGGCCATTTACGCCTACAACCGACCCGAGTGGATGATCACCCTGGCCGCGGCCTTCAAGGCCCGGCTGGTGCCGGTCAACGTCAACTACCGTTACCGGGCCGAGGAGCTGGCCTACATACTGGAGAACTCCGACTCCGTGGCGATCATATTTGAAGGCTGTTTCACCGACAGCGTCGCGGCGCTGGTGGAGAGCAACCAGTCGTTGACCACGCTCGTACAGGTGGCCGACGAAAACCCGCTCGCGGGCTTCGCGACGAGCTGGGACGACGCGCTGTCGGGCGACGACTCGCCGTTGGACATAGAACGCAGCGGCGAGGACATGGTGTTTCTCTACACCGGCGGCACCACGGGCATGCCCAAGGCGGTGATGTGGCCGCAAGCCGCCCTGTGGGGCACGCTCGGTGGCGGCGGCGAACTGGTGACCGGCGCCAACAAGCCCGCCGACCTCGACGAGCACCTGTCGCGCGTGGGAGACGGCGACACAGTGTTCCTGCTGCCGGCCTGCCCGCTGATGCACGGCACCGGCTTGTTCACCGCCATCAACGCGCTCATGGGCGGTGGCTGCGTGGTGACCCTGCCCTCACGCAGCTTCGATGCCCAGGAGTTGTGGAGCTCGGTCGAACGCGACCGCGTACAGGTGATATCGATGGTGGGCGACGTATTCGCACGGCCGATGCTCGCGGCGCTCGAAGAACGCGCTGGCCAGTCAGAGGCGGGCGGTAAAAAAGCCTACGACCTGTCGAGCCTGGTGATGATGGTGTCCTCGGGGGTCATGTGGACGCCCGAAACCAAGGAGAAACTCCTCGACCACCACCCGGGCATGGCGCTGGTCGACGCCCTGGGAGCGTCGGAGGCCACCGGCATGGGCACCTCGGTACAGACGGCGGAAACGAAAACCGAGACGGCTCGTTTTACCGTGGGCGACAACGTGAAGGTGTTCACCGACGACGGCCGCGAGGTCGTGCCGGGCTCGGGCGAGCGCGGGCGGGTGGCGCGCTGCGGCCCCATTCCGGCCGGCTACTACAAGGACCCGGAAAAAAGCGCGCAGACCTTCCCGGTGATAAACGGCGTGCGCTACTCCATGCCCGGCGACTACGCCACCGTGGCCGAAGACGGGACCCTGGTGCTGCTCGGACGAGGCTCGCAGTGCATCAACACCGGCGGCGAAAAAGTTTACCCCGAGGAGCTCGAAGAAGTGCTCAAGCGTCACCCCTCGGTAGAAGACGCGGCAGTGGTCGGCCTGCCCGACGAGAAGTGGGGCCAGGCCATAACGGCGCTGGTGACCCCGGCCGACGGTGCGCAGGCCAGCGAGGACGAACTGCGCCAGCACGTGCGCGAACTGCTGGCGGCCTTCAAGGTGCCCAAGCGCGTATTCTGCGTCGACTCACTCGGACGCACGCCCGCGGGCAAGATGGACTACAAGAACGTGACAGCCCGGGCCCTCGAGTTGGTGGGCCTGGACCAGGCGGCAGGGGCTTAGCGGCCGAGCAACGCGCGGACCTCGTCGGCCACCAGGCGCGCGCGCAGATGTGGAATCTCGTGCCCGATACCGGGTATCTCCACGTACTTTGCCTGCGCAAGATTTTCGGCCAGGCGGCGGTTGTCGGCCAGCGCACGAGCGTCTTCGCCTCCCACCACGATGGTGACCGGCACCTTTATGCCCCTGTAAGCGGGAGCGATGGCGTCGAGCGCCGGGGCGAGTCCCATGATCTCGTGGGCGCGCTGCACCATGGGACCGGGACGGGCAAGGTGGATGGCAAAGCGGCCGGCGTAGCCCGGTGGAATCGGGTCGGGCGCAAAGGCCTCGGCCAGGCCTTCCTCGACCAGCGGAGCCAGCAGGGGCGCCAGCGAACGGCTCACCAGCGGACCAAGCACCGGAACCGCCGCGAGGTGTTCAAGAAACCCCGGCTCAACTCCCTCACCGTAAACGGCGCCACCCAGCAACAGCATGCCGTCTACGATTTCGGGATGGCGGACGGCAGTGGCCAGTGCCAGCGAGGCACCGTAGCTGTGCCCCACCAGCACGGCGCTGTCGACGCCGAGAGAAGCCAGCAGGCCCGGCAAGAGGTCGGCCTGGCCAAACAGGCCGAGGGCGCCGTCGTCCCCGCCCTCGGTGTAGCCGTAACCAACGCGGTCAATGGCTATCACGTCGTGATCAACCGCCAACAGCTCGAAAACCCCGGGACCGCCGTCACCCGTGATGCGAAAATCGTCGGCAAAACCCGGACAACCGTGCAGCAGTAACACGGGGCTGCCCTGCCCCTGCCTGAGCACGTGGAAGCTCAGGCCGTCAACCTCTACAAAAGAACCCGCCGCGGGAAAAGTGCGCTGCATGTCGTCGCTGTGCAGCGCCTGCACTCCCGCCAGTACCAGTGCTGTGAAGAGCAGGTAACCCGGCAGCCTGAAAAACAAAAAACGCATGCCGCCTTCTAACACCACCGCCTCCCCCCCGAAAGGGGAAGATGGCCTGTTCTCTTGACGCAGGGGGTCATTGCCGTCACCATCGGGGTCATGTCGAGCGTGGCAAACAAGGTGCAGGTGGACTGGCAGCGCAGCGGTGACGGAATAGTGGTGGCCGACGACGGATCGGCCCCCTCCACGGCCGGCCGCGACTGGAAGGCGGTGCTCTCCGAACGCGAGATCCGCGAGTTGCATCGAGTGAACAACCTTCGTGGGCTGTGGTCGTTGGCGGTCAACTGGGGCATCGTGGCTGCCGCCATGGCGCTGGTCGCCGCCTGGCCCAACCTGCTGACGGTGGTCTTCGCCCTGTTCGTCATCGGCGCCCGCCAGCTCGGCTTCGCCGTGCTCATGCACGAAGCCTCGCACGGCGTATTCCTCTCCGAGCGTCGAGCCAACGACCTGGTGGGCAACTGGCTGTGCGCCTACCCGGTTTGGTCAGACATCGCCCCTTACCGGCCCTACCACCTCGAGCACCACCGCCTCAACTGGACCGACGAGGATCCCGATCGAAACCTTACACGTCCCTTCCCGATCAGCCGCGCCAGCATGAAGCGCAAGCTGTGGCGCGACCTGTCAGGACAGACCGGCTGGAAGCGCGCCAAGGCTACACTGCAAAGAGACCTCTCGATCAGCAAGGGCCGCGCCCGCCGTCGCGAGTCGGCAGACGGCTTTACCTACAACAACCTGCTGGGCGTGCTCACCACCAACGCGGCACTGCTGGCCTTGCTCACGGCCCTGGGCCACCCGTTGCTCTACCTGCTCTGGCCGGTTGCCTGGCTCACGACCTACAGCCTGGCCATGCGCATACGCTCTATCAACGAGCACTCGATGATCGCCGACCCGGCTGATCCGCTGCAGAACGCGCGCACCACGCTGGCGAGCTGGTGGGAGCGCCTGCTGCTCGCGCCCAACCGGGTGAACTACCACCTCGAACACCACCTCTTCATGGCGGTGCCGCTTTACCGGCTGCCCACCATGCACCGCCTGCTCAAGGAGCGCGGGGTACTCGACGGGGCCTGCATCGTGCACGGCTACGCGAACACGCTGCGCCTGGCTTCTGGTCGCCCCTGACTTGGCCGCCCCTGATTGGGCCGCCCCTGCTTACTCCTTGAGTCGCAGGGGTATGAGTTCTTCACCGGCAGCACGCCTGCGCTTGATCTCTTCCACCGTCTGCTCGAGGGCAACAAAGCGTTCCGTGGTGCTCGGGTGCGAAGCCATGAACGCGCCATCAATAGACCCCGGGTGTTCGACAGCCATGCGCCGCCAGAGCATCGGCGCCCCCGACACGTCGTAACCGGCGCGGGCCGCAACGTACATGCCCATGTAGTCGGCCTCGGCTTCAAAACCCAGCGAGGAAGCGTTCGCGCCGATAGACGCGCCCATCATCTCGCCGGTACCCGCCGTGTTGACGCCGGCGGCGGCCGCGCCGATGTCAACGAGCAGCCCGAGCAGTCGGCCCACCGCGTAGTTGCCCTGTTGCTTGCGTACATGGCTGAGCACGTTGTGCGCCATCTCGTGGCCGACCACCAGCGCCAGCTCCTCGTCGCTCTCCACGAACTTGATCATGCCGCTGAAGATAACCACGCGCCTGCCGTCCGCAAAAGCGTTTACCGAATCTCCCACCTGCATAAGCACCGGAAACGCGCAGGCCGTCACCGGCTCTACCGTCACCCGCCGGCCGGCCTGGTCGCCGCCGAGCTCGAGCTTGAGCGCGGCCCCCGCAGCCCTCGCTTCCTCGGGGATTCGCGCCACATCCTCGCCGTCGTGCAC